>NZ_CP106793.1:1595000-1928333 GCF_025642135.1 Streptomyces cynarae
GGACAAACCGCTGGACTTCCTGACCCCGGCGGACGAGCCGAACCCGGCGCTGGGTGTGCGCGGTCTGCGGACGCTGCTCGACCACCCGGAGGTGCTGCGCACCCAGCTGACGGCGCTCGCGAAGGCCGCGGAGGGGCTGCCGGTCTACCTCGAGGTCATGGCGCCGATGGTCGCCGACCGCACCGACGCCAAGGCGTTCGCTGACGCGTGCCGTGAGGCCGGGCTGCGGGCGAAGTTCGGTGCCATGGTGGAGATCCCGTCGGCCGCGCTGCGGGCTCGGTCGATCCTCCAGGAGGTCGAGTTCCTGTCGCTGGGGACCAACGACCTCGCGCAGTACACGTTCGCCGCGGACCGTCAGGTGGGTGCGGTGTCGCGTCTGCAGGATCCGTGGCAGCCGGCGCTGCTCGACCTGGTCGCGCTGTCCGCGGAGGCGGCGAAGGCCGAGGGCAAGAGCTGCGGTGTCTGCGGTGAGGCCGCGTCGGATCCGCTGCTGGCGTGCGTGCTGACCGGTCTGGGCGTCACCTCCTTGTCCATGGGTGCTGCGTCGATTCCCTATGTCCGGGCGACGCTGGCGAAGTACACGCTGGCGCAGTGCGAGCGTGCCGCGGCGGCCGCGCGTGCCGCGGACACCGCCGACGAGGCGCGCAGGGCGGCTCAGACGGTGCTGTCCGGCGAGTAGTCGGCACGCGTCGTCGCTCCGGCGTCGTGCGGCGAGGGGCGCTCCGCCTTCTGGTGGGGCGCCCCTCGCTCGTTCAATGAGCGTGGCCGGGTGTGCGGCCGTCGTCTCCGAGGTCGGGTGGGGTGCAGTAGTCGACACCGGATTCGGGCGAGACCAGGTCACCGGACTCGATGTCGGTGCAGTAGGCGTCGAAAACCTCTGCTGCGGTGAGTGGTTGCAGTCGTTCGCCGCGCAGGCGCCACCCGTAGACACGGTCGGGGCTGCCGGGCGCTGTGGTGCGCATGACGAGGCCGCCGGCGCTGTGGGTGGCGATGCCGAGAGCGAGGACGCTGGTGAATTCCAGTGCCTCGGTCTCGTCGAGGTGGGCCGTGCCGTCGGGGGCTTCGTCCGCGTGGAGCACGGCGACGAGTGTCTCGGGTGCGGCGGAGACGCTGCACACGAGGTGTCGGTGCCCGGGGCTCGCGGTGTCGAGGATGCGGGCGATCAGGTGGGAGGCGTGCGCGAAGGCCGAGCGCCCGATGTCCTCGCCGCAGGAGGCGCACGCGCCCAGCCGGGCCAGCACATTGGTCGCGTATTGCCAGGTGGCCTGCCGCACTGCCTCGTCGATCAGGTCGGGGACGAGTTCGGCCAGGGGCTGTCCTTCGTACGGGATGGCTGGTCCGGTGGCGGCCAGTTCCGCGGTGAAGCGGGTGCGGCTGGACGGGGCGTCCGGTTCCAGATTGTTGCGGGCGCAGAACTCCGCGTACTCCTCAGGGTCGAAGAGGGCGACCGTCGTGTGGCTGCCCTGAGCGGCGAGGGTCCTGAGCAGGGCTTCCACCTGTTGAAGGTAGGTCGTGTGGTCGTCGAAGGTGAAGGTGCGGTAGCGCCGCATCGCGGTGAAGTCGTGTTCGTCGGTCAACAGGCCGATGGTGCCGGCGATCTCGCGGCGCAGGACGCGTCGCATGGCCCGCTGCTCGGTGTGCGGCATGGTTCCCCCTACGTACAGTGATCTGTCTTCACTCAACGTAACGGGCGGCGCTGACAACGGCCTGCCGGTCGAGGTGGCCGGCAGGCCGTCGCGGGGCGGACGGGACTGGGTGCGTCAGGCGCGTTTGCGGGCCAGGTCCTCGTAGAAATGGAGCAGGTCGAGATTGTCGATGGAGCCAGGGTTCACGGCCTTTTCCAGCGGGGCGCCCTGCAGGAGGCGTTTGACCGGGACCTCGATGCGCTTGCCCGTGAGGGTGTGCGGGACGCCCGGGACTTCGATGATCTCGTCGGGGACGTGGCGTGGTGAGAGCTGTTCGCGGATGGTCTGCTTGATGCTGTTCAGCAGGGCGTCGTCCAGGACGGCCTCGGGGGCCAGGTGGACGAACAGGGGCATCCAGTAGCCGCCGTCGGGCTGTTCGATGCCGATGACGAGGGACTCCCTGATCTCGGGGAGGCGTTCCACGACTTCGTAGATGTCGGCCGACCCCATGCGGACGCCCTGGCGGTTGAGCGTGGAGTCCGAGCGTCCGTGGATGATCACGGAACCGCGGGAGGTGACGGTGATCCAGTCGCCGTGGCGCCACACTCCCGGATACATGGCGAAGTAGCTTTCGTGGTAGCGGCTGCCGTCGGGGTCGTTCCAGAAGCGGATCGGCATGGAGGGCATGGGGTTGGTGACGACCAGCTCCCCGACCTCGTCGATGAGGGCCGTGCCGCTGGGGTCCCAGGACTGCAGGTCGGTGCCGAGGCCGGGCGCCTGGAGTTCGCCGATGTAGACGGGAAGAGACGGTACGGCTCCCGCGAAGCAGGAGCACACGTCGGTGCCGCCGCTGACGGAGGCGATCCACAGGTCATCGCGGACCTCGTCGTGCAGCCAGGCGAAGCCGTCCGGTGGCAGCGGCGAGCCGGTGGTGGCCACGCACTGCACCCTCGTGAGGTCGTAGTCGCGGGCCGGGTGCACGCCCGCCTTGCGGCAGGCCATGACGTACGCGGCGGACGTGCCGAAGAGCGTGGCCCCGGTGCGTTCGGCGACGCGCCACTGGGCGCCGGTGTCGGGGTGGCCGGGGCTGCCGTCGTACAGGACGATCGTGGTGCCCGTCAGCAGGCCGGAGACGAGGAAGTTCCACATCATCCAGCCGGTGGACGTGTACCAGAAGAGGCGGCTGTCGGGGCCGAGGTCGCAGTGCAGGCCGAGCTGCTTGAGGTGCTCGATCAGGATGCCGCCCTGGGACTGGACGATGGCCTTGGGCAAGCCGGTGGTGCCCGAGGAGTACAGCACCCACAGCGGGTGGTCGAAGGGCACCTGCTCGAAGACGGGCTCGACGTCCGCCGAGGTCAGGGCCGACCATTCCAGGGCGCCTTCGGGGGCGTCGGTGCCGAGGAGCGGGATGTGGACGACGGCTCGTAGGGTGGGCAGTTCGCGGCGGAGTTCGGCGACGGTCTCGCGGCGGTCGTGCTCCTTGCCGCCGTAGCGGTAGCCGTCGACCGTGATCAGGACGACGGGCTCGACCTGCTGGAAGCGGTCCAGGACGCTGCGGGCTCCGAAGTCGGGTGCGCAGGAGGTCCACACGCCACCGACGGCAGCCGTGGCGAGGAGGGCGACGACGGCCTCGGGGATGTTGGGCAGGTAGCCGCTGACGCGGTCTCCGGGGCGTACGCCGAGGGCGCGCAGTTCGGCGGCGAGCGAGCCGACCTGGCGACGCAGCTCGGACCAGGTGACCGGGCGGGGCTCGTGGGTCTCGTCGACGGCCAGCAGGGCGGGGTCGTCGGCTCGGGTGGCTGCCGCACGCAGGGCGTGTTCGGCGTAGTTCAGGGTCGCCCCGGGGAACCATTCGGCGCCCGGCATCAAACGGTTGCCGAGCACGCGCGCGTACGGCGTGCTGAACCGTACGTCGAACCACTCCGTGACGGCCTTCCAGAAGGTCTCCAGCTCGTCCACCGACCAGCGGTGCAGCGCTGGGTAGCCGCCCTCGGCGGGTGCTCCGTGGCGTTCCGCCGCCCAGGCCTGGAACCGGGTGATCTGTGCCCGGGCGATGCGGTCGGCGTCGGGCTGCCAGAGAGGCGTGGGGTTCGCTGAGGTCATGGGGCGGCTCCCGGACTGTGCGCGTCGTGTGCGTGGTCCGCGCACGTGCTGGGGTGTGCGCGTCACGCGGCTGACACGGACGATGCCATGTGATCGACTTCTGCACCAGGGTGTGCCCCACATAGTCGGCATCGCGACGCTGTGCTCAGAACACAGGTGAACGGCAGTTGAACGGTACCCCTGTACGAGGACGTCAGTGGCAGGGTGAGCAGCATGGACGGTCGTGACCTGGTGCGTTCGGTGAAAGCGGTCGGTTCGGGGGGTGCGGCAGGGGGCCTGCGCACCGTGCGGGCCGCCTGGCGCAGGCGGCGTGCCGATGCCACCGGGTTGCCGCGGCGGGGCGCGGAGCGGGCGCGGGTGCCGGGGCCCGTGCGGGACGTGGAGCCCGGGCCGGGCGGGGGTGTCGTGCGGTTCGCGCGCACCGAGCTGCGGGTGATGGTCGCCGTGAACGGGGCCGTGTTCTGGGGCTGGGACGGGGTGGCGCCGGAGCCGTCCTATGCCCTCGCGGGCCGCTGTCCCGAGCCGGATCCGCGGGCGCTGCTGGAGCCGGACAAGGACGGCGGCTGGCGTGTCGTGGCGGAGCGCGTCACGGTCGTGGTGTCGCGGCACGGAGCGATCGAGGTGTGTACGCCCGGTGGCGTGACCCTGCGCCGGGACCTGCCGCCCCGGTGGTGGGAGCCGGCGGGCGGGGGCGGCGCGCGCTGGATGCAGCGAGCGGAAGTGGCGCCCGACGCGCGATTCTTCGGGCTGGGCGGGCGGGTCGGGGGGCCGCGACTGCGCGACGGGACGTACCGGCTGTGGAACACGGACCCGGGGCGGCCCTTCGGGCCCGGCGACGACCCCCTCTACATCACCATGCCGGTCCAGATGGTGGTGGCCGACGCGGGCACGCACCTGGTCTTCCACGACACCTCGTGGGACGGCACGGTGACGTTGCGCGAGGGTGAGGAGGGTGCGGGCTCCGGGCACGACCGGGCCGGAGCCTGTGAGGTGCGGATGGACGGCGGGCCGCTGCGGTGCTGGGTGATGCTGGGCACCCCCGCGCGCGTGCTGCGCGTCTGGGCGTCGCTGACCGGGGTGCCGGCCGTGCCGCCGGCCTGGGCACTGGGGCACCATCACGCGCGGTGGGGCTTCGGCAGCGAGCAGGAGGTACGCCGGATCGTCGCCGGCTATTCGGAGCGCGACCTTCCGCTAGATGCCGTCCATCTCGACATCGATCACCTCGACGGCCACCGGGTGTTCTCCGTCGACCGGGACCGCTTCCCGAAGCTGCCGGTGCTCGCCGAGGATCTGCGCCGGGACGGGATCCGCCTGGTGTCGATCGTCGACCCCGCGGTCAAGGCCGAGCCGGGCGATCCCGTGTACGACAGCGGGCACGCGAGGGACGCGTTCGTGCGGGACGCGTCGGGGCGACCGGTGGAAGGGGTCGCGTGGCCCGGTGAGACCGTCTACCCCGACTTCACGCACGCGCGCGTGCGTGAGTGGTGGGGCGGGCTGTACCAGGAGCGACTCGCCCAGGGCTTCGCGGGGTTCTGGCACGACATGAACGAGCCGGTGTCGTTCACCGCCTTCGGGGAGAACACCCTGCCGCGCTCGGCCCGGCACGCGTTGGAGGGCCGTGGCGGTGACCACCGGGAGGCCCACAACGTGTATGCCCTGTGCATGGCGCGTGCCGCGTACGAGGGGCTGCGCGGCCTCGTCCCCGATCAGCGGCCGTTCCTCTTCTCCCGCTCCGGGTGGGTCGGCATGCAGCGCTACGGCGGGACCTGGTCCGGGGACGTTGCCACGGGCTGGCCGGGGCTGCGCGCCTCGCTGTCGCTGGTGATGGGACTCGGGCTGTGCGGTGTGCCGTACTCCGGGCCGGACGTCGGCGGCTTCGACGGGAGTCCGTCGCCGGAGCTGTATCTGCGCTGGTTGCAACTCGCCGCCTACTTGCCGCTGTTCCGCACCCATGCGAGTCTGCGCGCCGGGCGACGGGAGCCCTGGGAGTTCGGCGACGACGTTCTGAAGCACGCACGCGTGGCGCTCGCCGAGCGACGGCGGCTGCTGCCGTACTTCGTCACCCTGGCGCATCTGGCGCGCCGCACGGGTGCGCCCTATGTGCGACCCCTGTGGTGGGGCGCGCCCGAGGACAGGGCACTGAGGAACTGCGAAGACGCCTTCCTGCTCGGCGACAGCCTCCTGGTGGCACCGGTGCTGGAGGCCGGCGCGGTCCGGCGGACGGTGCTGCTGCCGCCCGGCCGCTGGTACGACACGGTGACCGAGGCGGTGTACGAAGGGGCGGGCCACAAGGTGGTGGACGCGCCCCTGGGCCGGATCCCGGTGTTCGCGCGTGCGGGCGCCGTCCTGCCCGTACGGGGTGCCGACGGAGGCCTGGAGCTGGAGGTCTGGGCGCCCGCGCGGGGGCGGTCCGGCGGCGGGACGGTGGTGCCCGACGCGGGCGACGGCTGGGAGGAGCCGGAGGTCGAGCGCTATCTGACGCGGTGGAAGGGGCGTCGGGTGGTGGTCCGGCGGGAGACGGACGAAGGCCGCAGCGAACCGGCGTATCCGGTGCGGGTACGGGGCCTGGACCACGCGTGATCCGGGCGGGACGCGCGCGAGGCTGTGCTGCGCGTCCCGCGTGGGCTCACACGTAGCGGCCCTCGAACCACCCCTGCACTGCCAGCGTGTGCAGGGGGAAGGCGAGTTCGGCGGGTCGGCGCAGGAGCTGCCAGCCCTCGGTCTCGTCCGTGCCGGTGGACGGGGGAAGGTCCGCGGCCGGACGCTCCGGGAGAAGCCCGAACAGCAGCAGGTGGCCGTCGGGCGAGCTCATCGCGTCGACGAGCCGCACGTCGCGGGCGGCGGCGCCGATGCCGGTCTCCTCCTTCAGCTCCCGGACGACGGCGTGCCTCCAGTCCTCCCGGTGGTCGATGAACCCTCCGGGCAGGGCGATGCCCCCGCGCGCGGGCGGGACGGTCCGGGTGATGACGACGAGGGACGTGCCCTTGGTGTCGTACACGGGCTGGAGGGCGACCGCGACGGGCAGTGGGTTGCGGTAGGCCACCGTGCCGCAGGCGGCGCAGGTGCGGGGCCAGCCGGAGATGCCCTCTCCGTAGGACGCTCCGCAGCTCGAACAGTGGGAGTCCGGCACGGAGTCGAAGGCGGACGGGATCGGGGATTCGGACACGTGGCGGACTGTATCCGATCATCTGTGCGTCGTCTTCCGGGGGCGGCTCAAGGGGAGGACGTCAGCGACTTCATGGACACGGGGAAGTCGAAGTAGGTGTCCGGGTAGGGCTCTGGCTTGAAGGTGTAGTGCCACCACTCCTCGGCGAGGTTGACGAAGCCGAGGCCCTCGAGGGTGCGTTTCAGGAGCTGCCTGTTGGCGCGCTGCTCGCCGACGATGCGGGGGTCGTCCGTGTGGGCCAGTGTGTCGAAGCAGTCGAATCCCGTGCCCATGTCGACGGAGTTGTCGGGAAAGCGCTCGGCCTTCGGCGCGTAGCACGGCACGAGCGGCCGGCCGGGAACGTAGGGACGGGTCGGCCCGGCGGGCAGTCGGACGATCGTCAGGTCCATGGTGGATCCGCGGCTGTGCCCGGACTTCTCCGCGATGTAGCCGTCCGCGAACAGGCGGGTCTTGTCGACCCGCGGATAGAACTCGGCCTTCATCCTCTGGTCGTCGAGGTCCTTGGCCCAGCGCACGAAGTGGTCGACGGCGCGTTGCGGCCGGTAGCAGTCGTAGACCTTGAGCGTGTAGCCCTCGCGCACCAGCTCGGCCTGTGCCTTGTGGAGCGCTTCGGCGGCCGGGCGGGTGAGGAGGCACAGGGGCTGTTGGTAGCCGTCGATGCGCTCACCGACGAAGTTGTGCGGGGTGAAGTACCGGATCTCCTGGAGGATCGTCGGGTCCACGGATCTCAGCGCGACGAAGTCCGAGGGCGCCTTGGGCTGCGGCGCGGCGGGGGCGGTGGCCGAGGCGGACACGACGGCGAGGAGTGCGGCTAGCGCGGTGACGAGGCTTCGTACGACGACCGAGGAACGTGTCATGTCCCTTGCATTTATCAGTCGGGCTTCGGCGGGGGAAGGACGCCTGCGCCGTTCTGCGGCGCGTCTGCCGATTTCCCGGAGCACGTGGCAGACTCCTGACGTTCCGTCAGATCGGTGCTCGGGAGGGGCCATGGCACGCATCCGTACCCCTGTGGTGGCCGGATGGTTCACGGGCGAGGGAGAAGATTTCCGTCTCGTCGGCACAAGGTGCTCCGCCTGCCGGTCGGTGTTCTTTCCGCGCGAGGACGCCTTCTGCCGCAACCCCGGCTGCACAGGCGGCGACATCATCGAACTGTCACTTTCCAAACGAGGGCGAATCTGGTCGTACACCGACACTCGTTACCGACCACCGTCACCCTATGTCACGAATCCGGAACTTCCGTGGCGGCCCTACGCGTTGATCGCGGTGGAACTGGAAGCAGAGCGGATCGTGGTGCTCGGGCAGGCGGTTCCGGGGGTGGCCGTCGCCGATCTGGCGGTGGGCATGGAGGCGGAGGTCGTCCCCGGCGTGCTGCACGAGGACGCGGAGACGACCTGGACGACATGGCACTGGCGGCCGACGGGGGTGACGGGATGACGGACGACGTGGCGGTGCTCGGCGCGGGCATGCATCCGTGGGGCAAAGGGGGACGCGGCTTCGTCGCGTACGGGACGGTGGCCGCGCGGGCGGCGCTCATCGACGCGGGGATCGACTGGCGGGACGTCGGCTCGATCGTGGGCGCGGACACCGTGCGGGGTGGGTATCCCGGGTACGTGGCGGGGGCGACGTTCGCCAAGGCGCTCGGCTGGCAGGGGGCGCGGGTGACGAGCGTGTACGCGGCGTGCGCTTCGGGGGCGCAGGCGGTCGGCACCGCACGGGCTCAGATCCTTGCGGGGCTCGCAGACGTGGTGCTGGTGGTCGGCGCCGACGCGGCCCCCAAGGGGTTCTTCCGCCCCGCGGGCGGTGACCGGCCCGACGATCCGGACTGGCTGCGGTTCCGGATCCTCGGGGCGACCAACCCGGCGTACTTCGGTCTGTACGCCCGCCGCCGGATGGCCGTCCACGGGGACACGGTCGACGACTTCGCCCGGGTCAAGGTGAAGAACGCGGCCATGGGGGCACTCAATCCCCACGCCCGGTACCGCAAGCGGGTCACCGCCGATGAGGTCGCCGCCTCGGCGGTGGTGGCCGACCCGCTGCGGCTCCTCGACATCTGCGCGACCTCGGACGGCGGGGCGGCGCTCGTGCTGTCGAGTATGGAGTTCGCGCACCGGCACGGTGCGGCGCGGCCGGTGCGTATCCGGGCGGTGTCCACGGTGACGCCGCGCTATCCCAATACCGTGCTGGACCTGCCCGACATCGCCACCGACTCGGCTGTGGCGGTCGAGCCGGCATCCGAGACGTTCCGCGCGTCGATCGCGCGAGCCGCCTACGAGGAGGCGGCGATCGGGCCCGAGGACCTCTCCCTCGCCGAGGTCTACGACCTGTCCACCGCCCTGGAACTGCAGTGGTACGAAGACCTGGGCCTGTGCGCGCAGGGCGAGGGGGCCAAGCTGCTGAGAGAGGGAGCCACGGCGCTCGGCGGGCGCATACCGGTCAACGTGAGCGGCGGCCTCGCGTCCTTCGGCGAGGCCGTCCCGGCGCAGGCGATCGCCCAGGTGTGCGAGCTGACCTGGCAGTTGCGGGGTGAGGCGGGCGACCGCCAGGTGGCGGAGGCACGGATCGGGATCACCGCGAACCAGGGGCTGTTCGGACACGGGTCGGCGGTGATCGCGATGCGGTGACCCGGCGACACTCGTACGCTGTGTGACCACTCGGGGATGCTGTGTGAACAGGTCATGAACTGGGCCTCGGCGGGTGCCGAGGACGCCATCATGCTGCCGTGCCCTCCTGGACGGACAGCATCCGCTTCGCCTTCCAGCCGGTGGTCAATCTGACGACCGGAGGGGTGGCGGCACTGGAGATCCTCGCGCGCCCGGAAACCGGCGATGTCCTCGCGCAGGCTCGCCGGGACCCTGAACTCGACGGCGGTCTGGCCGCCTTGGCGGTCGGCGCGGCGGCGCGCAAGGAGACCCTCCTGCCGCTGCACGTCAACGTGTTCGCGGCGACGCTCGCCGATCTCGGCGGCCTCACGGCCCTGCGGCAGGCCGTGCGCCAGGCGGGGCGGCTGCCGTGGGAGGTCACGGTCGACGTCGGTCCGCCCTACACGCACGTACCGCACCGGGCCCTGTTGGACGCCGTGGGCGTGCTGCGGGGCGAGGGATTCCGGATCTGCGCGGACGGAGTCGGCGACGGCGATGCACCGCTGCGCCTGCTGGCGGACATGGCGCCGGATCTGATGAAGCTCGACGCGTCCCTGCTGACGCGGTCGGCCGCGGTGCGGGCCATGGGGACGCTCTGCGAGCAGCTGGACGCGTTGCTGTCGGTCGAAGGGGTGGAGACCGAGAAGCAGTGTGCGGCGGCACGGGCGGCGGGCGCGCAGTTGGCGCAGGGTGATCTGTTCGCGCCGCCGTCCCGGCGGCCTGCCGTGGACGTATACGTTCCGATGATGGCCCCATCCGAGCCCGCGACCCCGCGTAGCGGGCCGTCGGTGCGGCAGTTCCTGCGGCCCGCCGCGCTGCTGCCCGCGACGGCCTCGGCCGGTCAGGTGCGGGCGCTGCTCACCGGGTCACCGGAGGTGTCCGGAGTGCTGCTGGTGGACCGGGGCGGGGTGCCGGTCCGATCTGTGCACCGTTCGCGGTTCCTGCTGTCGATGTCGGGGCGGTACGGGCATGCGCTGTACGCCGACCGGCCCGCCGCGAAGCTGGGTGATCCGCCGCGCACGGTCGGCATCGGCGCCACGGCCTGGGAGGTGCTCGACGTGGTCGCGGACGGCGAGCGGGACCGCACCTCGGACGACGTGGCGGTGGTCGACCGGCAGGGGCGGTGCCTGGGCGTCGTACGGCTCGCGGACCTCGTACGGGCGCTGGCCGAGAGCCGGGTCGAGGAGGCGGCGGGGCTCAATCCGCTGACCCGGCTGCCCGGGTCGGACGCCATCACCGCTGAGGTGGACCGGCGGATCGCGGACGGACGGGTGTTCGCGCTGAGCTGGCTGGACGTCGACCACTTCAAGCAGGTCAACGACGGGGCGGGGTTCGCCGCCGGTGACGAGCTCATTCGTGCGGTCGGGCGGGCGTTGCAGGGCGCGGCGTCGGGGAGCACGAGCGTGGGGCACATCGGCGGGGACGACTTCCTGGTGCTGGCCGATCCGGAGAGGCTCGATCCGCTGGCGGCGTCGGTGCTGGACTCCCCCTGGTCGGCGGGCGGGCGCACGGTCACGCTGTCGCTGGCCACGGTCCTGTGCGCACCCGGCAGCGTGACCGACCACCGTCAGGCGGCAGCGTGTCTCGCCCCCCTCAAGCAGGCCGCGAAGGCGCTGCGCGGCGCGAGTTGGGTCCTCGGCCGGGCCGGTCTGCCGGGCCACGAGATCCGCCGCGGCTCGCTCCCGGCTCCGACCCCCGCGGGCGTCCCGGGCGGCCGCTGACACCACGCCGCGCCCGTCTGCTCTCCCCGCTCCTGCGGATGCCTGCCCACCGTTTACGTCACCTGCCTTGACGCTCCGTGGGTGCGGGAGAACACTTCCGGATGTCAGTCGGCATCGCCGCATTCGGGCGTATTCGGTCATGCGACCCGAGGCCCACACCAGTACCAAGGGGTCGTCCCCCACAGGCGGTTCCGCTGCACAGGCACGCTCGTCGCGGACGCCGGGCGGGGTTCGGGACCCTCCCTGCCTTCGGCTGAAGTCGCCAAGGGAAACGCAACCCTGCACGGAGGACCGACACGGGGCCGGACGGACCCCGGGCGAGGGCCTAGGAGCCGCCATGACGCATGCAAGCATCTTCGTCGGCGAGTTGATCGGCACGGCCGTACTCATCCTGTTCGGCGCGGGAGTCTGCGCCGCCGTCACCCTGCACTACTCCAAGGCCAAAGGCGCGGGCTGGGTCGTCATCGCCTTCGGCTGGGGCTTCGGCGTCCTCGCGGGCGCCTACACCGCCGCCCCCAAGTCCGGCGGACACCTCAACCCGGCGGTGACCATCGGCCTCGCCATCGCCGGCATCACCAAGTGGGAAGACGTCCCGTACTACCTGCTGGGCCAGATGGCGGGCGCGATCCTCGGCGCCGTGCTGACCTGGCTCGTCTACTTCGCCCAGTTCCAGGCGAACGCCGACGAGGACAGGGCCCAGCCCACGCTCGGGATCTTCTCCACCGCCCCGGAGATCCGTAATCCGGTCGCCAACCTGATCACCGAGATCATCGCGACCGCGGGTCTGGTGCTGCCCATCCTGTTCTTCGGCAAGAACCTCGGCACCGGCATCGGCATCATCCCCGGCACGACGGCGTACGGCTCGGGCATCGGCATCCTGCTCGTCTCCCTGCTCGTCGTCGGCATCGGCCTCTCCCTCGGCGGGCCCACCGGATACGCGATCAATCCCGCCCGGGACCTCGGCCCGCGCATCACCCACGCCTTGCTGCCGATCCCCAACAAGGGCGGGTCGGACTGGGGCTACGCGTGGATCCCGGTGGTAGGACCGCTGATCGGCGGTGCGCTTTCGGCCCTTGTGTACAAAGCAGCCTTCTGACCCTTTGACGAAGGGGACGTCATGACGGACCACGACCGCAAGTACGTCGCCGCTATCGACCAGGGCACCACATCCAGCCGCTGCATCGTCTTCGACCACAGCGGCGGGATCGTCGCCGTGGACCAGCGCGAACACCGCCAGATCTTCCCCAAGCCGGGCTGGGTGGAGCACGACGCCACGGAGATCTGGTCCAAGGTGCAGGCGGTGGTCGCGGGCGCCATCGCCAAGGCCGGGCTGCGCGCCGACCAGATAGCCGCGCTCGGCATCACCAACCAGCGTGAGACCACGGTCCTGTGGGACCGCGCCACGGGCAAGCCGGTGCACAACGCGATCGTCTGGCAGGACACCCGGACGGCCGCGCTGTGCAACGAACTCGGCGGCCCCGATGGGCAGGACCGCTTCCGCGAGCAGACCGGGCTACCGCTCGCGAGTTACTTCTCCGGGCCCAAGGCGGCCTGGCTGCTGGACAACGTGCCCGGGCTCAGGGCACGGGCCGAGCGCGGCGAGATCGCGTTCGGCACCATCGACTCCTGGTTGATCTGGAACCTGACCGGCGGCACCGACGGCGGACGGCACGTCACCGACGTCACCAACGCGGGGCGCACGATGCTGATGAATCTTCAGACGCTCCAGTGGGATCCCTCCATCCTGTCCGCAATGAACGTCCCGGAGGCGATCCTCCCGGAGATCAGGTCCTCCTCCGAGGTGTACGGGACCGCTGTCGGCCAACTCGCGGGCGTCCCCGTCGCCTCCGCGCTGGGCGACCAGCAGGCGGCGGTGTTCGGGCAGGCCTGCTACGACGTGGGGACGGCGAAGAACACCTACGGCACGGGCAGCTTCCTGCTGCTCAACACCGGCAACCGGCCGGTGCCGTCGAAGAACGGGCTGTTGACGACCATGGGCTACAAGATCGGTGAGGAAGCGCCGGTCTACTGTCTGGAGGGGTCGATCGCGATCACCGGTGCGCTCGTGCAGTGGTTCCGCGACCAGCTCGGCATCATCCGCACCGCGGACGAGATCGAGACGCTTGCGGCGAGCGTCGACGACAACGGCGGGGCGTACATCGTGCCCGCCTTCTCCGGCCTGTTCGCCCCCTACTGGCGCTCCGACGCGCGCGGGGTGGTCACCGGGCTCACCCGCTACGTCACCAAGGCACACCTGGCGCGGGCGGTGCTGGAGGCGACGAGCTGGCAGACGCGTGAGGTCGTGGACGCCATGTACCAGGACTCCGGGGTGCCGATCACCACCCTGAAGGTCGACGGCGGCATGACGAAGAACAACCTGCTGATGCAGCACCAGGCGGACGTGCTCGGCGTGCCGGTGATCCGGCCGAAGGTCTCCGAGACGACCTGCCTGGGCGCCGCGTACGCGGCCGGTCTCGCGACCGGGGTGTGGAACGACCTCGACGAGCTCAAGTCGCACTGGCAGAAGGACGTCGAGTGGACGCCCGCCATGGAGGCGTCGGACCGCGACCGGGAGTACCGCAACTGGCGCAAGGCCGTGGAGAAGAGCTTCGGCTGGCAGGAGGACGAGGCGGACTGACCCGCACGTGAACGCGCGCGTGCGTCTCCCATGAGCCACGCGCGCGTGCGTGTCGGCTGAGCCACGCGTGCGCTACGGCGGCTCGTACCCCGGTCGGCGGGGGTACGGGCCGCCCCTGCGTGTCCGCGGAATCAGGTGGCAACGCTCGCGCGGCCGTCGGCCGTGTGTGTCCCGGCGTGCCGGACGACCTCGATCAGCACCTCCTTGACGGACTCCCGCTCGCGGGCGTCACAGAGGACGACCGGTACGTCGTCGTCCAGGTCGAGGGCCTGCCGTATGTCCTCGGCCCGGTGGCGGGTCGCGCCGTCGAAGCAGTTGACGGCGACGGCGAATGGGATGGAGCGGCGCTCGAAGTAGTCGACCGCGGCGAAGCAGTCCTCCAGGCGGCGGGTGTCGACGAGGACGACGGCGCCCAGTGCACCGGTGGCCAGTTCGTCCCACAGGAACCAGAAGCGGTCCTGGCCGGGCGTCCCGAACAGGTAGAGGACCAGGTCCTCGCGGAGGGTGATGCGGCCGAAGTCCATGGCGACGGTGGTGGTGTGCTTGCCCTCCACACCACGGGTGTCGTCCACCGGGCGGCCCGCCTCCGTGAGCACCTCCTCGGTGCGCAGCGGCCTGATCTCGCTTACCGCGCCGACGAGGGTCGTCTTGCCCACGCCGAAACCGCCGGCCACGAGGATCTTGAGCGTGACGGGCTCGACGGAAGGCTTGCCGCGCTCACTGCGCCCGAAGATCATCGTTCTCTTCTCCTGCTCGACGGGGATCGGACGGCGGCGGTCCGTAACCTCCGCCGCCGGGGGTTTCGATGACGAGTACGTCGCCCGGGCCGACGTCTGCCGCATCACTGCCGGCGAGGCGCACCACGGTCCCGTCCGCGCGCTCCACCCGGTTGGCGCCGAGGGTTCCGGGCCGGCCACCGGCCATGCCATAGGGCGGGATCCTGCGGTGCTGGGAGAGCATGGAGACGGTCATGGACTCCCGGAAGCGGATGCGGCGCACCGCACCGTCCCCGCCGCGCCACCGTCCGGCGCCGCCGCTGCCGCGGCGCACCGCGAACTCCTCGAGCAGGACCGGCAGTCGCCACTCCAGGACCTCCGGGTCCGTCAGGCGCGAGTTGGTCATGTGGGTCTGCACCACGGGCGCGCCCGGGAAGCCGTCACCGGCGCCGGATCCGGAGGCCACCGTCTCGTAGTACTGGTACCGGTCGTTGCCGAAGGAGACGTTGTTCATGGTGCCGGAGCCCTCGGCCTGCACCCCGAGCGCGGCGTACAGGGCCCCGGTGATGGCCTGGGAGGTCTCGACGTTCCCGGCGACGACGGCGGCCGGGTACTCGGGGGCCAGCAGGCAGCCGGGCGGGACGATGATGTCGAGGGGCCGCAGACAGCCGTCGTTGAGGGGGATGTCGTCGGCGATCAGAGTCCGGAAGACGTACAGGACGGCGGCATTCACCACCGACAACGGCGCATTGAAGTTGGTCGGGAGCTGCGCGGACGTGCCGGTGAAGTCGATGGCCGCGCAGCGGTTCTCGCGGTCCACGCGGACCCGGACGCGGATGACGGCTCCTGAGTCGGTTTCGTAGGCGTACTCGCCGTCGTCCAGGGCGTCGATGACGCGGCGCACGGCCTCCTCCGCATTGTCCTGGACGTGCTTCATGTACGCCTGCACCACGTCGAGCCCGAAGTCCTCGATCATGCGGCCGACTTCGTCGACGCCTTTGCGGTTGGCGGCGATCTGGGCGCGCAGGTCGGCGAGGTTGGTCTTCGGGTTGCGTGACGGGTGGCGCGCCTCGGTCAGCAGACGGAGCGTCTCCTCTTCGCGGAAGCGGCCGCCCTCGGCGAGCAGCCAGTTGTCGAAGAGGACGCCTTCCTCCTCGATGGTGCGGCTGCGCGCGGGCATGGAGCCGGGCGCGATGCCGCCGATCTCCGCATGGTGACCTCGGGAGGCGACGTGGAAGAGGATCCGGTCACCGTCCGTGTCGAAGACGGGCGTGATGACGGTGATGTCGGGCAGGTGGGTGCCGCCGTGGTAGGGGTCGTTGACGGCGTAGGTGTCGCCGGGGCGCATGCTTTTGCCGCGTCGGCGGACGACCTCCTTGACGCTGGTCCCCATCGAGCCCAAATGCACGGGGATGTGCGGCGCGTTGGCGACCAGGTTGCCCTCGGGGTCGAAGAGGGCGCAGGAGAAGTCCAGGCGTTCCTTGATGTTGACGGACTGGGCGGTGGACTCGAGGCGGGCGCCCATCTGTTCGGCGATCGACATGAACAGGTTGTTGAAGACCTCGAGCAGGACCGGATCGACTTCTGTGTCCGGGCGGGAACTCTCCGTAATCGCCACGCGTTCCATGACCAGATGCCCGTCGTCTCGGGCCACGGCACGCCAGCCGTCGTCGACGACGGTCGTCGCGCCGGCCTCGGTGATGATCGCCGGGCCGGTGACGGCTTCGCCGGGAGGCAGATGCTCCCGGCGGTGGAGAGGTGCGTCGCGCCAGGCGCCGCCCGTGTGGAGGCGGACGGTCTCGGGCGCGGCGCAGTGGCCTTCGTATGGGGCGAGGGCGGAGAGATCGGGGGGTTCGGTGACGCCGGTGGCTTCCACGGAGAGGGCTTCGACGACGATCGGGCGGTCGAGCGTGAAGGAGTACGTGGCGCGATGACGTTCTTCGAAGGCGTGCCGCATCGTGCCGGGTTCGGTCAGCTCGACGGTGAGCGCGGTGTCGGTGCCGTCGTAGCGCACCTGGGCGCGGCGGGTGACCCGGATGCGGTCCTCGGGCACGTCCTCGGCGAGGAGTTCGGCGCGGGCGGCGCTCTCGAGGTCGTCGGCGGTCTTCAGGACGCCGGGCATCGAGGCGGGCTCCAGGGGTGCCTCGACGGACTGTTCGCGCATGGCGGTGGTGTCGGCGAGCCCGATGCCGAGCGCGGAGAGCACTCCCGCCATGGGCGGTACGAGGACGGTGCGGATGCCCAGGGAGTCGGCGACCAGGCACGCGTGCTGGCCGCCTGCTCCGCCGAAGGTGGTGAGCGCGTAGCGGGTGACGTCGTGGCCCTTCTGCACCGAGATCCGCTTGACGGCGCCCGCGACGTCGGCGACGGCGATCTGCAGGTAGCCCTCGGCGACCTGCTCGGGAGTGCGCTCGTCCCCGGTCCGCTCGCGGATGTCGCGGGCGAGGGCTGCAAAGCACTCGCGGACGAGCGCGTCGTCCAGGGGCTGGTCTCCGTCGGGGCCGAACACGCGCGGGAAGTGATCGGGCTGGATGCGCCCCAGCATCACGTTGGCGTCGGTGACGGTCAGCGGGCCGCCGCCGCGGTAGCAGACGGGTCCTGGGTCCGCGCCCGCCGAGTCCGGCCCTACGCGGTAGCGGGAGCCGTCGAAGTGGAGGATGGAGCCGCCGCCCGCCGCGACCGTGTGGATGTCGAGCATGGGGGCCCGCAGCCGCACTCCGGCGATCCGCGTGGTGAAGACGCGTTCGTACTCGCCGGCGAAGTGCGAGACGTCCGTGGAGGTGCCGCCCATGTCGAAGCCGATGACACGGTCGTGACCGGCGAGCTGCGACATCCGGGCCATGCCGACGATGCCGCCCGCGGGCCCGGACAGGATGGCGTCCTTGCCGCGGAACTGCCCGGCTTCCGCCAGTCCGCCGTTGGACTGCATGAACATCAGCCGCACGCCCCGCAGTTCGTCGGCGACGTGCTGGACGTAGCGGCGCAGGACGGGCGAGAGGTAGGCGTCGACGACGGTCGTGTCGCCGCGCGGCACCAGTTTCATCAGGGGGCTGACCTCGCTGGACAGCGAGATCTGCGGGAAGCCGATGCGGGCGGCGAGCTCGCCGATGGCCCGCTCGTGGGCGGGGTGCAGATGGCTGTGCATGCAGACCACGGCGATCGCGCGGATCCCGTCGCCGTACGCCTCCCGCAGCGGTCCGGTGAGGGCGTCCAGGTCGGGGGCGCGCAGGACGGTGCCGTCGGCGGTGATGCGTTCGTCGACCTCGACGGCCCGCTCGTACAGCAGCTCGGGCAACTCGATCGCGCGGGCGAAGATGTGCGGGCGGTTCTGGTACGCGATGCGCAGGGCGTCGCGGAAGCCGCGGGTGATGACGAGGAGGGTGCGTTCGCCCTTGCGTTCCAGCAGGGCGTTGGTGGCGACGGTGGTGCCCATGCGGACGGCGTCGACGGGGCCGCTGTCCTCGAGGAGTGCGCGTACACCCGCGACGGCGGCGTCCGCGTACCGGTGGGGGTTGTCCGACAGCAGCTTGTGGGTGAGCAGCCGGCCGTCCGGACGGCGCGCGACGACGTCGGTGAAGGTGCCGCCGCGGTCGACCCAGAACTGCCAGCCCTTGGTCACGTCCGTCTCTCCGATCGCGCTGCTCGGATCCCTGCCCGCAGGTCGGTGATCGGCACGCTGCGGTGGGTGGCCGACGATCACTTGGATCATATCGGGGCGGGGGTTACGGCGCCGGTCCGCGCGCGGAAGGGCACGTCGACGCCGCCCGCTGGGGTGCCCGCGCACTCGGCCGGAGCGCGCGGCACCACCGGATCACAAGGCTCGCAGGCCGTTGATCACATCGCGCAGGACGCTCTCGTCCACCAGCTCGGCGGGCGGTACGGGACGGGAGACGTGGACCAGTTCCTCATCCACCAGGTCGCCGACGAGGACCCGCACCACGCCGACGGGCAGATCGAGCTCGGCGGCGAGCTCGGCGACCGACTGGGGGGTGTCACGGCACCGTTCCACGATGTCCACGTGCTCCGGGGACAGCGACGGGTCCCTCTCGGGATCGTTCACGTGCGGCTCGGTGACGACCACCGCGATCAGGTCGAGGCGGTGCTGCACCTCGTGGCTGGTGCGGCCGCGCGTCATGGCGTACGGACGAACCACCGGTCCGGCCTCGTCGTCGAACCAGTGGCTGCTTCCCTGACCGTCTGGGCTCATACCGTCCCACTACCCGCCCGAGGGCAGATCGGTGCGCGGAGCGGACCCCAGATGCGTACCGACCCGTTTGACGAGAAGGGTCATCTCGTAGGCCACCTGCCCGACGTCGGAGTCGGCGTCCGACAGGACGGCGAGGCAACTGCCGTCGCCGGCGGCGGTGACGAACAGGAACGCCTCGTCGAGTTCGACGATGGTCTGGCGGACCCCGCCGGCGTCGAAGTGGCGGCCGACGCCCTTGGCGAGGCTGTGGAATCCGGAGGCGACCGCGGCCAGGTGTTCGCTGTCCTCCCGGCTCAGCTCCTTGGAGACCCCTGTGGGCAGACCGTCGCTGGAGAGCACGAGCGCCTTGCGGATGCTGGCGACGCGCTCCACCAGGTCGTCGAGGAGCCAGTTCAGCTCCCCCGACACCTTGTTGGTCGCGATGGGCCCTGCGGCCTTCGGTGCGGTCATCGACCGTCCCCCTCTGTCGTTCCTCGTGCTGAGCCGTCCTGGGCCTCGTCGCCCGCGGCGTTCTCCTCGCGGCCGCGCTGCCAGCCCCGCTGGAGCGAGGCGAAACGGCTGCGAACCTCGTCGGCGTCGCGCTCGGCGCGCCCCGCCCGCTCGGCGGTGCCCGACTGCCCGCGTTCGGCGCGGCGGCCGGGCCCGTCCTTCAACTGCGGGGCGAGGCTGGCCTGCCGTACCCGGCGGGGCAGCGGGCCCGCGCCCGCGTCCGCCCCTCCGGCCGCCGCCTCCCGGTTGGCCGTGGTCCCGTCCGGGCCGGACGGGGGCCGGGTACGGCGCCGCTGGGGCAGGGCAGACACCTCGGTGCGATCATCGTACGAACGTACGGCACCGGCCTTGGGTTCCCCGGAGTGGCCGGACAGCCGACGGTCATCCTGGAGCTCCGTCCCACCGCGGTCGAGCGGGTTCTGCTCCTCGTCGGCCGCGGACGGCCGCGGTCCCTGCCCGGTCACCGGGCGGCCGTGGGAGCTGACCAGCTTGGGGGCGCGGCGGCGCGGCAGCGGTACCGGGGCACCCGGGTTGTCGGTGTCGCCGGGGCGGGCGGCCTCGCGCCGTGTGTCGCGTGCCTGCTGGTGTTGCTCGCGCGGGAAGTCCGCGAGGGACCGGCGGGGCCGGAAGACGCCAGGTTCGTCGTCCTGGTCGTCGAGGGCGCCCGTGAAGTCGTCGACCGCGTCCAAGTCGATGGGGGCTTCGAGCTCGACGGGGCCGTCCAGGATCGACGCGGGGACACCCGGGAGTCTCACGGGGGCGTGGGGCAGTGCCGAGGCGCGGTCCTTGTGGGTGCCGGACGCCGTGTCGGGCAGAGCGCGGTCGAGACGGAAGCCGATGCCGTTGGTGTCCGGGACGTCGTCGGTGAGGAGTGTGTCGGGAATGAGGACGACGGCCGTGGTGCCGCCGTACGGGGACGGCTGGAGGGAGACGCGGACGCCCTGCCGCCGGGCCAGCCGGCTGACCACGAAGAGGCCGAGCCGGTCGGTGTCGGAGAGCTCGAATTCCGGCGTTTCGGCCAGCCGCAGGTTGGCGTCCATGAGCGCCTCGGCGGTCATGCCGAGACCGCGGTCGTGGATCTCCAGGGTGAAGCCGTTGGCGACGCGCTCGCCGACGACCTGCACGGCGGTGTGCGGCGGCGAGAACACCGTGGCGTTCTCCAGAAGCTCGGCCACCAGGTGGGTGAGGTCGGCGACGGCGGGCCCGGTGACGGCGACGCGGGGCAGCCGGCGCACCTCGATGCGTTCGTAGTCCTCGACCTCGGCGACGGCGGCGCGGACCACGTCCATCAGCTGGATGGGCCTGCGCCACTGCCGGGAGGGGGCGGCGCCGGAGAGGATGACGAGACCCTCGGCGTGGCGGCGCATGCGCGTGGTGAGGTGGTCGAGGCGGAACAGGTCGGCGAGCTCTTCGGTGTCGTCCGTCCTGCGCTCCATGGCGTCGAGCAGGGTGAGCTGCTTGTGCAGCAGGACCTGGCTGCGGCGGGCGAGGTTGACGAAGACCTCGGAGACACCGGCGCGCAGCTCGGCCTGCTTGACGGCGGCCTCGACGGCGGCGCGCTGCAGGGTGTTCAGGGCCTGGCCGACCTCGCCGATCTCGTTCTTGTCGTACTCCAGTCGGGGCACCTCGGTCTCGACGTCGACCTGTTCGCCCGCCGAGAGGCGGCGCATGACGCTGGGCAGCCGCACCCCGGACGCCTCGTGGGCCTCGAGGCGCAGGCGGCGCAGGTCGCGGATGAGGGCGCGACCGATCCGGACGGACATGACCAGGGAGACCAGCAGGGCGATGAGGCCCAGGACGCCGGGGATGGCCGCTTTGATGACGACGTTGACGGCGAGGGGGCGGACGCGGTCCTGGTAGCGGTCGTCGGCCTGCGTGCTCATCCGGTCCAGCCGGTCCAGGACTTGGCCGGCGGCTTCGTCCCAGCTCTTGGCGGTGACTCCGTGCGGGATGCCGGGAGCGGCGTCGCCGACGGCCTGTTCGGCCACTCGCAGCGGCGCGGTGTCGGCGTTCTTCCAGTAGCGCTGGAAGCGTTGGCTCTCCGAGGCCGGCAGCAGCGGCAGGCTGACGTCGTACATCAGGGAGCGCTGGGTGACGAGGACGGAGACGTCGTGGATGTCGTGGCGGGTGAGCCGGCCGGCGACGAGTGCGGAACCGAGGAGGGCGTCCTCGCGGGAGAGCAGTTCGCGGGCGCGGAAGACGTTGACCAGAGCGCGGCCCTGTTTGTCCATCTCCACGTTGTCCAGGAGGTGGAGATTGGCCAGCAGCGTGAAGCAGGGGTCGACGAGACGGTTGTAGAGGTCGAGGGCCTGGGAGCGGTTGACGGTGCCGTCCTCGACGCTGCGGCGCAGCGACGTCATGCCGTCCAGGGCGTCCAGGATGGAGGTGAGGCGCTCGGCGGTGCCCTCCCCCATGTCCTCCTGCAGGTCCTCGTCCTTGCTGTTGCGACGGAGTTTGGCCACCATCTCGTCGGTGGCGGCGCGGCTGCGGCGCAGCGCGGCGAGGGAGTCGGAGGCGCGCGGGTCGGCGAGATACACGAGGGTCTGGCGGCGCTCCTGCTGCAGGACGCGGACGGTGTCCTCGGTGGGGTAGCCGACCTCTTCGACGATGTGGGACACGTTGAACAACGATTGTGCCTCGCGGCCGGTGAGGACCGTCGCGAAGGCCCAGATGGCGGTCAGGGACAGCAGCGGCACGAGAAGCAGCGCCACGATCTTCCGGCGGATGGACTTCCCGCGAAAGCGCATGGCCTCCCCCAGCTCGGACCCCCTCCGTCCCGGGGGTACACATGTGCGTCAACAAACGGCGTGAGCCTACTACCGACCCACGGGTATCTCGAAGGAGCGAGCGGGCGCGCCGCCCGCGGAAGGCCGGCAGCAGGTGGGCAGTTGTCCTGCCATTACGGCACATCGCCTCCCCGCAACCGGCACGCGGTGCGGCGGGCCATCCGGCCGGGAATTGGGGGCTCCTTGGCCGGAATTTTTCGTTCGCCGGGAATCTTCGGGGAACGACGATCGTCTTCCTGTATGGGAATTGGGGGCGGAATCGGCCACAGGCGCCGCATGCCGCACTCGGGCGGCGTAAAACAGCGCAAGCCGGGCAGCCACTGGGGAGTCGGTGTCGGGTGACACCGGGACGAGTGGTCTGCGGGCGGTGGGGAGTGACGGGTTGATGGACACGGCGGAGCGGCGCGGGGCACCCGGGACGGGCGCCGCGGAGCCCACAGCAGCGCGACGGGGCCCCCAGGCACCGGATCGCGACACCACGGCGGGCGTGGAGCAGCGGGACGCGACGTCCTACCGGCCGTTGTGGGTGGAGGAGCCCGCGCGTCGGCGGCGGCTGCCGGATCCCGTGCGGACGGCGGCGGTTCGGGCGGTCCTCATCATCGCGGTGACGCTGATCCAGGCGGTGATCGCGGTGCTGTGCACGTTTGCCGACTCCTGGCTGGCGTTCCCCATGGTGCTCAGCAGTGTGGCGAGCACGGTGGTGGCGACGTGGGGCGCGCTGGACGTCTGGGTGACGCGTCAGATGTGGAACCAGCGCTACGGGGTGGTGTCCGCCCCGAGCAGCACGGCCCGCTCCCTGCGCCGTGAACGCCGCGCGGCCCGTCGCCGGGCACGGGTGGCGGAGCGGGCTCAGGCCCGCATACGCCGGCGGGGCGGGGCCGGGCAGTTGTCGCATCCGTGACGGAATGAGGGCACCTCGCGCCCGGGACGGCACGCGACAGCAGGGGGCGCGGTGGGGCGGCCCGCAAGTGGGCCCGCCCCATCGGTCACGCGGGCGGTCACGCAGGCCGCTTGAACATCCGGGTCGCCGTGATCTCGCTGCGCACCGCCTCTCCGGCCTGGGGCTGCTGCGGCAGTCCCGGCCTCAGGTGTTCCTCCACCCGGATGTACTTCAGGCCCGCCCGCAGGTCGGCGTCGTTGCGCAGCCGGATGACCAGCGGGAACTCGGCGAGCGCCGTGGTGTCGAACAGGCCGGTGGTGTAGAGGAGTTGCACCCCGAGCGCGTCCGAGACGGCCCTCTGGAGTTCCAGTAGGTACGTCGCGTTGGCGCGTCCGATGGGGTTGTCCAGGAACAGCGTGCCCGCGTGGCGGTGCTTGTCGCGGCCCCGGTCGTTCGAGCGCAGGGCGGCCATCGTGCAGTACAGCGCGATGGCGGCGGTGAGCAGCTGGCCGCCCGAGAAGACATCTCCCATCTGCCCGACCGGCACCCGCTCGGCGCGCAGCACGGCGTCCGGCTTGAGGATCTCCACGGCCACGCCCTTGGGCTGGAGCGCCGCGCTGACGCCGCGCAGGAGAAGGGACATGCCGTCGCGGCGCAGGTCGGAGTTCTTCTTGACGGCCGCGCGGGTCGCTTCGTCGATGACCTCGCCCAGCCGTTCGATGAGCGTGGCCTGGTCGGGCTCCTCGAAGCGGATCCGCAGGAACTCCTGCCCCGACCACTCGCCGAGTCCCTCGGGCAGCCGGGACAGGCGTTGGGCAGAGCGCAGGGTCGCCAGCGCGGACTCCACGAGGCCGCGCAGCCGGTCGACGATGGAGTCCCGGTTGCGTTCCAGTTGCGCCAACTCGTCCGTCAGAACCCGCAGTCGGGGCGCGAAGGCCTCCGCCCAGCGCTGCGCGTGCTCCGGCAACGCGGACGCGGGCAGTTCGCGGATCTGCTGGCGGGCGGGTGTGCGGACCTGCTCGTACCGTGTGGAGTTGGCGTGCCGTACAAGTACGTCGCTCGCCTCGCGCACGGCGGCCTCGGCGGCGGACAGGTCGGCGGCGCAGCCACGCAGGGAGCGGCGGGCCTCGGCGGCGGCCTTCCGGGCCTCCTCCAGGGTGCCCGGGTAGGGCTCCGGCTCCTCGTGCTCCTCCTCCGAGGCGTGTTCGCGCAGGAGGTCCCGGAGCATCGCGGCGATCTCGTCGAAGCCGCTCGCCGCGTCCTCCGCGGCCCGGTGTGCCTGAAGGAGTTCGGCATGGGCGTCGCGGGCCTGGGTCAGGGCCTCGGTGCGGGAGGCGAGTTCGGCCGTCGCGGTGCGCAGCAGGGTCTGGGCGTGCTCGATGTCGCGCGGCACCAGCTCTTCGGGGAGTTCGGTGTGGGCTTCGCCGTCCTCGGGTGCGTGCCGCTCCGCCTCCCCGCGCAGCCGCCCGAGTTGCTCGCTGGCGGAGGACATCCGGGTCTCCAGGAGCTGCACCAGCTCCTCGGCGCGGGCGGCGGCGGCCTGCCGGGACGGCCCGTCGGAGCCGTCCGGGGAGGTGAGGAGCTGTTCGGCGCGGGTGCGCACCTTGTTGCTGAGCCGGTCCAGTTCGGCGCGTGCGGCGGACTCGTCGCTCTCGGCCCGTGCCTGCTCGGCGCGCAGGTCGGCACCGACACCGACCTTCTCGTAGACCTGGGAGGCGGCCCGGTACGCCTCGCGGAGGGCGGGGAGGGACGCCTTCGGCGCGTCCGTGTCGTCCTCCGGTACGTCGTCGGGGGCTCCCGCGATCTCGGAGCGCTCGGCGCGCAGCGCACGCGCCGTACGGCGGGCGTCGTCGGCGGCGCGCTGGGCGGCGCGCCGGTCCTCGTCGGCGGCGCGGGCCCGCTCCAGGCAGGCCTGGGCGCGGGCCTCGGCCTCGACCGCCTCGTCGGCGAGTTCGCGCAGCTTGACCTGCCAGCCGGCGCGTTCGCGCAGCCGGAAGGCGAGTCCGGCGAGGGCGTCGGCGGCGCGGCGGGCCTTCTGCGCCGCCTCCTGGCGCTCGTCGCGCACCTGGGCGGCCTCGGCAGCCGTCTCTTCGGCCTCGGCCCGGGCGGTGCGTGCCTCGGCCAGTTCGGCCTCGGTCTCCTCGGCGAACGCGCGGGCGTCCCGGGCGGCCTGCGCCAGCTCGGTGAGCCGGCCCGCCGGGCATCCCGTGCGCCAGGAGGCGAGCCGGGCCGCGAGCTCGCGGTCCATGCCGAGTCGGGCCGCGAGCGTCCGGATCTCCTCGTCCCGTTCGGTGGCGCGGGCGCGCAGCGCCCGCCGCTCCTCGTCGGCGGCGTGCTCGTCGTGCATGGCCGGGTTCGGCGGGACGAGGAACACATCGCCGCTGTTGTCGCGTTCGTCGACGGGCGGGGTCGGAGCGAGCAGCGCGGCAGCGGTGCCGACGGCGACGGCCGAGCGGGGCAGCAGCGCGGCCTCGCTCAGCGTCCGACGGGCCCGGGCGTGCGAGTCGGGGTCGGTGATGATCACGCCGTCGACCAGCTCCGGGCGGGCTGCCAGCACGCGCGCGTGGTCGGCCGGGTCGACGGCCTGGGCGAGGTAGCGCCAGCCGGGCAGCGCGGGAATGCCGTGCTCGCCGAGGTACTCGACGGTCGCGAGCACGTCCGGGCCGGGAGGCAGCAGCCCGCCGTCACCGAGTGCGCCGAGGATGCGGGCGTCGTCGGCCGCCGCGGTCCGCAGTTCGAAGAGCTGCCGCTCGGCGGAGGAGACGGAGTCGTCGAGCAGTTGGCGCAGTTCGTCGGCGAAGCGGTCCAGTTCCTCGGCGGTGAGCGCGCCGTCCGATGCCGTCGCGGCGTCGGCCTCGCCGGTGTCCTCGTCGCGCCGGGGCCCGGGGACCCGGGGGCGTGCGCCGGTGCCGGACAGGCCGAGCAGTTCCGCCAGACGCTCCTCGGCCGCCAGCGCCTCGGCGGTGCGCCGCTCGGCTTCGTACGCCCGCTCGGCGGCCGTGGCCGCGTCCGCGGCGCGGGCCGCCGTCAGCTCCGCCCGGGACTCGGCGGTGGCCGCTTCGCGCGCGTGCTCGGAGGCTCGGCGGGAGGCCTCGCGTGCGATGTCCCAGGCGGCGACGGCGGTCTTCTCGGCGTCGCTCGCGGCGAGCGCCGCCCGCGCCGGGTCGGCGTCGGGTGCGCTGTCGTCCAGCCAGCCCGCGCGCACGGCCTCGGCGGTCTCCTGCTCCACCTCGGTGAGCCGCTGGCGCAGATGCCCGGCCTCGCTGCGGGCGCGCTGCGCCTCGGTGGCCGCGGAGGTCGAGTCCCGGTAGGCGGACTCGCTCACCTCCTGCAGGGCGGCGGACCGCTCCTCCTCCTCGTTGGCGAGGGACTCGGCGCTCTCGGCGGCCGCGTGCAGCGCCCGTACGAGATCGACGGCGGCCTTGGCGCGGGCGGCGAGCGCCGGCGCGGCGTCCCGTTCGGCCTCCTGAATGGCGGCCGACACCCGCGCCGCCCGGTCGGCGGCGGCACGGTGCCGCAGCACGGCCTCGGCGGCCTGCCACGCGGAGTAGAGCTGGCGGGCGTCGGCCAGTTCGCGCTTCTGCGCGGCGGCGGCCTTCTCGGCACCGGCGAGCGCCAAGGAGGCGTGCCGATAGGCGAGTTCGGCCGCGATGAGCGCGCTGCGCTCGCGGGCGGTCTCGGCCTGGGTGACGGCGTGCGCGGCCGCGGTGACCTGCTCGGCGAGGTCGGCGGCGCGCATCCGCTCCTGCACCCCCGCGCGGACAGGCGCCGCGCCAGCGTGCGCGTCCGCCGCTCGGCGCCCGCGTGGACGTCTCGCGCCCGCGAGCGGGCCTCGGCGGCGTCGACGATACGCCCGAGCAGGTCCACGGACCCGGCGGTGAAGTCCCGTTCGGCGATCAGCTCGGCTCGTCGGCCCAGCTTGTTGCCGAACCCGCTGACCAGGTCGGCGAGTCCGTCGGTGTCCCGGGTGTCGGTGACGGCGCGCAGCAGCAGGTCCGTGAAGTCGGAGTCCTTCTTGACCGCGAAGAGACCGGCGGCCTCACCCTCGTCCGCGTTCATCTCCCGCTGGTAGCGGAACAGTTCGGGGTCCAGGCCGAGGTCCGTCAGGTGCTCGTTCCAGCGGTCGTGGATCTCCTCCCAGTGCACCTCCAGGTGCGGGTACGCCTTGCCCGCCTCCATGAGGGCGTCCCGGAAGCCCTTCATCGTGCGGCGCCGCCCCTGCGCCCCGGAGGTGCCCTCGACGGGCGGCCGTACGGCGGTGGACTCGGCGACGGGCAGGTTGTCCAGGGTGAGTCCGGGGCCCGGGCGGAAGGAGTACCAGGCCTCGGCGAACTTGCGCGGGTCGTTGGAGACCTGGCGCCCGCGCCACTCGCTGACCTTGCCGACGACGACGCACTCGCCGGTCTGCACGTGTTGCCACTCCAGGGCCACGTGCCCGCAGTCGTCGGCGAGCAGGAACTTGCGCAGCACACCGGAACTGGCGCCACCGAGCGTGTTGCGGTGACCCGGGAGCATCACGGAGAAGATCAGCTTGAGCAGGACGGACTTGCCGCCGCCGTTCTCCAGGAAGAGCACGCCCGCAGGGGCGGGCCTGCGCGGCGGCCCGACGGGCTCCTCCTCGAAGAACTCCGCCTGGGTGGGCGCGGGTTCAGGCACCGGATCACCCACGCCCCGCAGGTCCAGCACGGTGTCGGCGTAGCGCGCACCGGCCGGGCCGATGGAGTAGAGGCGGACCCGGGACAACTCGTACATGGCGGCGGACTCTCGTCGTGAATCTTGCTGGTGTGCGGAACAGTGAGGTTGTTTCAGGAGTGGAACGGCAGTCCGGCGTCGGCCACGAGCTCCAGGTCGTCGGTGTCCTCGGCGGGCAGCAGGGTCGCCGTGCCGTCGGTGACCGGGACGACGCCGAGTTCGAGGAGTTCGGCCATGGCGGCGCTGCCGGCCATGTCGCGCACCTGGAGCTGGTAGCGGGCCGTGGTGCGGTACGTGCCGCCGTGCTCGTCGCCCGTGCGCTGGAGGAATCCGGAGTCGGTGAGGAACGCGACGGCCTTCGCGACGATGCCGGTGGTCGAGGCGGCCGGCCGGCGCGCGTCCTTGGTGGCCCCGGTCGCGCTGCGTCTGGCCCACACCCGCCAGGCGGCCTCGAGGCCGGGCGCGTCGGTGGCCGGGTCGGTGTTCTCCCCCTGCTCCTCGGCCCGCTCCTCGAGGCGGCGGCAGGCCTGGCGGACGAAGGCGTCGACGCCGTTGACCGTGACGCGCCCGATGTAGCCGTCGTCGGCGAGGTCCTCAGGGCGCGGGAACGCCAGGGCGGCGACGGCCAGGTGGGCGAGCCCGTGCAGGAAGCGGTCGGCGGAGTCGGCCGATGTGCGACGCGCGTAGTCGCCCATGCGGACCGCGAACACCGAGTCCTCCGCCGCGGTGACGGCCATGCCCGCGCGCGGGGACACCTCCAGGACGATCAGGCCGAGCCCGGTGGCGACGGCGTCGGCGAGCCGCGCGAACGGCGGGTCCTCGCGGTAGCGGCGCAGCAGGTCGGCGTACTCCTGGTCGCGTGCGGGCTGCAGCTTGGGCTGCAGGCCGAAGGCGACGAGCCGCGCCGCGTCTGCGGCGTCGGCGGGGGTGACGGCGCTGCTCACCGGCGTGGCGGCGGCGTCCGGCTCACTCCACTCGACGTGCTCGGTCACGGTCGGGGCTCCTTGGTGCACTGCTGCTCGTTCGTGGTCATCGTGGTCATCGGCATCACGCCGCTTCCGTCCGGTCCGCCGCCATGCCCGCCGCGTCCAACAGGGCCGTGCCCACGATCAGGTCGGCCCCGCCGAACTCCGGGTCGTCCAGCTCGGTGCCGTCGTCCACCGCGAACAGCAGCTTCTCCTCCCCCTGCCGGTACGCCGTGCCCACCGGCGGGCTCGCCGCGTGCACAGCCAGCAGGGCGACCAGATAGGGCAGGTCGGGGTCCTTGCGGCGCGCCTCGGCCAACAGCCCCGACAGCCGTCGTGGTGCGTCCGCCGGCAGGTCGAGCAGTTCCATGGCGGCGGCCAGCTGCTCCTCGCTGAACCTGCTGTCGTCCGGTGTGGCGATCAGGTCCGGCTCGGGCATCTCGGCGCCCAGGTGCTCGCGCTCCACCGGGGGCGTCAGCAGCAGGTCGACGAGGTCTGAGACCCGCACGGAGAACGGCGTACGCAGTCCCGTGCCGTGCGTGAAGAAGGCGTCCGTGACCTGAGTCGCCCGCTCGAGCGCCAGAGGCAGCACCTGCGCGACGAGATGTCCGTAAAGGTCGATCCCGGACCTCGCGACAGGCGTGGCGAACGCCTGCCGGTCCTGCTCGGCGCGGAACAGCGGGCCCGCTTCCAGGAGCCGGGACTGCAGCTGCGTGTGCCGGCGGATGCAGTCCTTGACGATGTCGACGAGTTCGGCGGCGCGCCGCTTCTGATCGGGGTCCTCGGACTCGTCTCGGGCCTTGCGGATGTTGGTGAGGATCGCGTTCTCGTGGCGGTAGCGCTCGGCGACGTGGTCGAGGGCCTCGGTGATCATGTCCGGGACCGCGTTCAGCCAGTCCACCGCGCGGACGTTGCGCCGGGTGGCGTCCAGGGCCTTGCGCAGGGACTCCGAGTACTGCACGGTCCGGTAGCGCGCCTGCTCGGCCGCGAGCTGGGCGTCGGCGAGGCGGCCCCTGCTGATCAGCACCTCCAGTTTGACCTCGGCGGCGATCTGGGCGCTGGTGACATCGGTGTCGAGGGCGCCGACGAGGACGTTGACCGCCTCGTCCGTCGTCCGCAGGTAGACGCCTCCGCCGTAGCCCGGGACCTCCTCGATCAGTTTGAAGTCGTAGTCGCGGCGGACGTACGTGCCGTCCGGGGCGAACGTGCCGTAGACGGCGCGGAAGCCGCGGTCGACGCTGCCGACGTTGATCAGGTTCTCCAGGACCCAGCGGGCCACGCGCTCGTGTTCGGCGGGCGGGCGCTGCGGGGCCTGGGCGGCGATGCGCGGGATGAGGCGGGCGACTATCTGGTCGTGGTCCGCGCCCGTGTCGAAGTCCATGTTCAGCGTGACCAGGTCGATGGCGGCGAGGGCGATCTCCGCCATGCCGTACACCGAGTACTCGCCCGCGAGGTTGGCCTTGCGCGCGTCCAGGTCGTGCAGCGGCGCGGTGCAGGCGAGCGCGCGCAGCCGCCGGGCCAGCCCCTCGTCGGCGGCCGGCCCCGCAGCGGGGCGCGGCCCCGTGCCGAACTGGGGCGGAACACGATCCGTCGATGCAGGCGAAGTCACGGTGCACAGATTAGGTCCTGGGTCTGACAACGACCCAAATCGCCGGGTGCGCTCCGCCGGACGCGCCCTGCGGCAAAGCCGCCGATGTCAAGCCCCGCGTCCCTGACCTGTGCCGGCTACCCGGCGCCCGTACACCTCGACCAGGCCCGCTCGTGAGTCGTCGAGGTAGACCGCCAGGAGCTGCTCGGCCTTTTCGCGCTGCCCCGCCTGCAGGGTCCGGAGAATCTGTTCGTTGCGCGCCAGGTAGGGCTCGTGCAGCCGGCGCGGGTCCGCCACCACGTGGAACGCCAGGCGCAGTTCGGCGAAGACGCTGCGCATCAGTTCGTCCATGCGTTCGCTCCCGGCGAGCGCCACCAGTTCACGGTGGAAGTGGATGTTGGCCGTCGAGACGCCTTTCCAGTCACCTTCGCGCGCCGCCCGCTGCCCCTCCGCGACCGCCGCCGCGAGACCTTCGAGGGCGTACGGCGGCTGTCCGAGACCCCGTACGACGGCGCCCTCGACGAGCGTGCGGGTGCGGTAGATGTCCTCGACGTCGTCCACCGTCAGGACCCGTACGAAGACGCCCCGGTTCAACTCGTGGACGAGCAGCCTCTCGTGTGTGAGCAGCCGGAACGCCTCGCGCAGCGTGTTGCGCGAGACGCCGAGTGCGCCGCCGATGCTGTCCTCCGACAGCCGGGTGCCGGGCGGGAAGTAGCCCTCGGCGATACGGCTCCTGAGGATGTCCGACACCCGCTCGGCGGTGCTGGTGCGCCCCAGCAGCGCGCGGTCGTCGGCCAGTCCCGTCAGCTCCTCTGCCATGCCCGGAATTCAAGCGCAGAGACAAGGACGAGACAACGTGGGTATTGAAGGATCGTTCAACGATCCTCTACCGTGCTGGGCACGACACCGCTCCGCTCACCGTGGCGTCGCGTCTTCCGCACCCCACGGCTCATCCCGCAAGCACCCTCCGGCTCATCCCGCAAGCACCCTTCGTCCCTCACTGCGAGGTGCCCATGAGCACGACTCCTTCCTCCCCGGCCCCGACCGCCGACGCCCGCTCCGGCGCCGGTGAACGCGGCGCTGACGACGGCGCGTTGGGCTGGTTGCGCGCCCTCGGCCCGCGTGGCCGCCGTGCCTTCGCGGGCGCCTTCGGCGGCTATGCCCTGGACTCGTACGACTACTTCACGCTGCCGCTGAGCATGGTCGCGCTGGCGGCGTACTTCCATCTGGACAGCGGCCAGACCGGCCTGTTCACCACGGTCACCCTGGTCGTCTCGGCGGTCGGCGGCGCCGTCGCGGGTGTGGTCGCCGACCGCGTCGGACGGGTGAAGGCCCTGATGATCACCGTGGTGACGTACGCCGTCTTCACGGTCGCCTGCGGCTTCGCTCCGACCTACGAGACCCTGCTGGTCTTCCGTGCCCTGCAGGGCCTCGGCTTCGGCGGCGAGTGGGCGGTCGGCGCGATCCTGGTCGCCGAGTACGCGAGCGCCCGGCACCGGGGCCGTACCCTCGGCGCGATCCAGAGCTCCTGGGCCGTCGGCTGGGCGCTGGCCGCGGTCGTCTACACCCTGGTCTTCTCGTTCCTGGGCGACGACCTGGCCTGGCGGGTGATGTTCTGGACCGGTGCGCTGCCCGCGCTGCTGGTGATCTGGATGCGCCGCCGGGTGCACGACGCCCCGGAGGCGACGGCCCAGCGCGAACAGAGCGCACAGAAGGGCTCCTTCGCCGCGATCTTCAAGCCGGGCAGGGACGGGCAGCCCGGCCTGCTGCGCACGACGGTCTTCGCGGGTCTGCTCTCCACCGGTGTCCAGGGCGGCTACTACACACTGGCGACCTGGGTGCCGACGTACCTGAAGTCGGAGCGGGGCCTGTCGGTCGTCGGCACCGGCTCCTACCTGACGTTCCTGATCTCCGGGGCCTTCCTCGGCTACCTCACCGGCGGCCACCTCACCGACCGGCTCGGCCGCAGGCGCAACATCTGGCTCTTCGCCCTGCTGTCGGCGATCTGCATCCTGGCGTACGCGAACATCCCGAGCGGCGCCAACACCCTGCTCCTGGTGCTCGGTTTCCCGCTCGGGTTCTGCATGTCGGCCATCTTCAGCGGCTTCGGGTCGTACCTGAGCGAGCTGTACCCGACGGCGGTGCGCGGCACGGGGCAGGGCTTCACCTACAACGCCGGTCGCGCGGTGGGCGCCGCCTTCCCGACCCTGGTGGGCTTCCTGGCCGACAGCTGGGGCGTGGGCGGTGCCCTGGTCTTCGGGGCGATCGGGTACGGGATCGCGGCGCTGGCGCTGCTGGGCCTGCCGGAGACGCGCGGGAAGGAGCTGCGGTGAACCGCACGGAAGACCACTCCCCGACCCTCACGGAAGACCGACCGCTGATCCTCGTCGACGAGCACGCGCACGCGTGGAGCGCGAAGGACGCCCGGGCCCGTGTCCGGGAGGGACTGAGCGGCCCCACCGCCGGTGTCGCCGCAGGCCACACCCAGGTCAACCTGATCTCGGTGCCCGCCGACTGGGCGTACGACACCCTGCTGTTCTGCCAGCGCAACCCCAAGCCCTGTCCGGTCCTGGACGTCACCGACGCGGGCTCCCCCACGACCGTTCTCGCGGAGGGCGCCGACCTGCGGACCGATCTGCCGCGCTACCGGGTGTGGCGGGACGGCGTACTGGTGGACGAGCCGACGGACGTCCGCTCCCACTGGCGGGACGACCTGGTGTCGTTCCTCATCGGGTGCAGCTTCACCTTCGAGTGGGCGCTCGGCGAGGCGGGCGTGCCCCTGCGCCACATCGAGCAGGGCCGCAACGTCCCGATGTACGTCACCGCCCGCCCCTGCCGTCCGGCAGGGCGGCTGCACGGCCCCATGGTGGTGTCCATGCGCCCGGTCCCGCCACGGCACCTGCCCGCCGCGATCCGGGAGAGCAGCCTGCTCCCCGCGGTGCACGGCGGCCCCGTACACTGCGGCGATCCGTCGGCCCTCGGCATCGAGGACCTCCGCCGGCCCGACTTCGGCGACCCGGTGGACGCCGAACCGGACGACATCCCGGTGTTCTGGGCCTGCGGCGTGACCCCGCAGGCCGCGGTGATGGCCTCACGCCCGCCGTTCGCCATCACCCACGCGCCGGGGCAGATGTTCATCACCGACGCCCGCGACGACCAGTACCGCGTGGTCTGACGACGACCGGTGCCACGTCGCTCGACGACGACCGGTACCGCGTCGCCCGACGGCGCCCGACCAGGAGGGACCATGATCGATCTGAACGCCGATCTCGGCGAGGGCTTCGGCCGCTGGCAGCTCACCGACGACGAGCGGCTGCTGTCGGTCGTCACGAGCGCCAACGTGGCCTGCGGGTTCCACGCGGGGGACGCGGCCACCATGCGCCGGGTGTGCGAACTGGCGGCCGAGCGCGGCGTTCGGATCGGCGCCCAGGTCTCCTACCGCGACCTGGCCGGTTTCGGGCGGCGCTCGATGGATGTGCCGCCCGACGAACTGGCCGCCGAAGTGGCGTACCAGATCGGCGCGTTGGAGGTCTTCGCGCGCGCGGCGGGCTCCCGCGTGGCGTACGTGAAGCCGCACGGCGCGCTCTACAACCGGGTGGTCCACGACGAGCGGCAGGCCCAGGCGGTCGTCGACGGCGTGCTGCTCGCCGACGCGACTCTGCCCGTGCTGGGGCTGCCCGGGTCGCGTTTCCTGGAGGTGGCCGGCAAGGCCGGGCTCCCGGTCGTCACCGAAGCGTTCGCGGACCGCGCCTACACCGAGGAGGGCACGCTCGTGCCGCGCGGCCGCGACGGGGCGGTGATCACCGATCCCGACACGGTCGTCGTGCGCTCGGTGGGCCTCGCCCGCTCCGGAACCGTCGCCGCCCACTCGGGGCGCGAGATCCCGGTGCGCGCACGTTCCTTGTGCCTGCACGGCGACACGCCGGGCGCGGTCGACCTGGCCCGCCGGGTGCGCGCCGAGCTGGAGGCCTCGGGTGTTCGTGTGGAGGCCTTCGCATGAGGGTGCTGCCCGTCGGGGACGAGGCGCTGCTGGTCGAGCTCTCCAGTGGCGACGAGGCACAGGCCCTGCACGCCGAGCTGCTGCGCCGTCGGGCCTCTGGTGAGCTGGCCGCTCGTGAGGTCGTCCCCGCGGCCCGCACGGTCCTCCTCGACGGCGTCGCCGACCCTGCCCGGCTCGCGGCCCGGATCGCCGAGTGGGACATCCAGCCGGTCGCCACGCGCGCGCAGAAGCCGGTCGAGATCCCCGTACGGTACGACGGTCCCGATCTCCCGGAGGTGGCCGCCGCGTGGGGCGTATCGCGCGAGGAGGTGGTGCGGATCCACGCGGCGGCCGAATTCCGGGTCGCCTTCTGCGGGTTCGCGCCGGGGTTCGGTTATCTCACCGGCCTGCCGGACCGCTACCACGTGCCGCGCCGGGCCACCCCGCGCACGGCCGTCCCGGCGGGTTCGGTGGCGCTCGCGGGCCCGTACACCGGGGTCTATCCACGCTCGTCGCCGGGGGGCTGGCAGCTCATCGGCACGACCGACGCGGTGCTGTGGGACCACGCGCGCGTGCCGGCCGCGCTGCTCACACCGGGCGTCAGCGTCCGCTTCGTCCCGGTGGGGTCCTGATGGCCGACCGTGCTCTCGTCGTCGTACGCGCCGGGCTGCTGACCACCGTGCAGGACCGGGGCCGGCCCGGCCACGCCCATCTCGGGGTGCCGCGTTCCGGGGCGCTCGACGCGCCCGCGGCGGCGCTCGTCAATCGCCTGGTCGGCAACCCACCGGAAGCCGCCGTCCTGGAGACCACGCTCAACGGCTGCGCGCTGCGCCCGCGTTCGGCGGTCGCCGTCGCGGTCGGCGGCGCGCCCTGCGCGGTCACCGTGGACGGCCGCCCCGCCCCGTGGGGGCGCCGGTCCGCGTGCCGGGCGGGGCGCTGCTGGAGGTGGGGCCCGCACGGGCCGGAGTACGCGGTTACGTCGGGGTCGCGGGCGGAGTGGCCGTGGACCCGGTACTCGGCAGCCGCTCCACCGACCTGCTCTCCGGGCTCGGCCCGCCCCCGCTCGCGGACGGTGCCGTACTGCCCCTGGGGGTACCGACCGGCCCTCACGCGCGCGTGGACGCCGTTCCCCAGCCGGGCCCGCCGGCCGAGCTGGTGCTGCGGGTGACGCTCGGACCGCGCGCCGACTGGTTCACCCGGGGCGCGCTCCGCACGCTCGTCACGCGCGCGTACCGGGTGTCCGCCGCGAGCAATCGCATCGGCCTGCGCACCGAAGGGGCCGCCCTGGAGCGTGCCCGGACCGGTGAACTCCCCAGCGAGGGCATGGTGCTGGGTGCGGTGCAGGTGCCGCCCGACGGCCGCCCGGTCGTCTTCCTGGCCGACCATCCGACCACCGGGGGGTACCCGGTGATCGCGGTCGTCCGCACCGCCGACCTCGCGGCCGCCGCCCAGGCGGCCCCGGGCACCCCCGTGCGGTTCACGGCCGTGAGCCGCCGGTAGACGGGCCGCTCACGCCGCGTCCGGCTGCTCCGCGACCGACAGCGCGGCCAACGCGGAGGCCACCGCGTGCGATGCCGTCAGGTCCAGCCGGGCGCTGGTCCCCCTGGCCTTGTGACGGACCTCGTCGGCGGCCAGCGTGAGCAGCTGCGGCAGCAGATCGGTGCACCGCCTGGCCACCCAGCCCGTCCCGGCGGTGGCCAGCCACCACAGGCTCGCCGAGCGGCTCGGCGCCGGCACCTCGGGGTCCACCGAGGGCGCGGTACCGGTGGCGAGGCCCGCCTCGGCGAGCAGCGCGTGGAAGCGCAGGGCGAGCTGCCGGTGCCCGCGCTCCCCGGATGCAGCCGGTCCGCGCTCCACATCGCGCGGTCGCTGATCCAGTCCCCGTCCGCCGCGTGCAGATGCACCGCCCCGTGCCGTTCGGACAGCGCGTGCACGACCGTGTTGACGGCCCGCTGCCTGCGCGCCAGCGGGCGCGCCAGCGCCCCGGGCAGCCGCAGCATCGTCCCCGGGTCCGGCAGGCACGCCGTGAGCAGCACCGTGCCGTGCGCGCGGAACGCGGCGTACACCTGGTCGAGGCGGGCGGCCACGGCGTGGATGTCGAAGGTGCAGCGCAGGGTGTCGTTGACGCCTATGACCACGGAGACGACATCGGGGCGCAGGTCGAGCGCGGCCGGGGTCTGCCGTTCCAGGAGGTCCCGGGTCTGGGCGCCGCTGACGGCGAGGTTGGTGAACTCCGCGGGGCTGTCCGCCGGGGCGAGCCCTTCGGCGAGGAGCGCGGCCCACCCCCGCCAGGTGTCCCCGACGGGGTCGCCCACGCCTTCCGTCAGCGAGTCGCCGAGCGCGACGAACCGCAGGGGTCTCATCGCACGCCCTCCCGGGCCGCCTCCCGCGGGCGGGGGTCACCGGCCGCCGTCGGAGTGTCGAACGGCAGGGCGTCGTGCGCCGCGAGGAACGCGTCCACCGCCGTCTTCCAGCCGAAGCACTCGGCACGCGCGCGTGCCGTCTCCCGGCGCTCGCACTCGGAGCGTTCCATGAGCAGCTCCACCGCGTCGGCGAAGGCCTCACCGGTGTTCACGGCGGTCGCCCCGGCCGAGCCGATCACCTCGGGCAGCGCGGAGAGGGCGCTGGCCACCACGGGCGTGCCGCACGCCATCGCCTCCAGGGCGGCGAGCCCGAAGGTCTCGGCGGGACCCGGGGCCAGGCACACGTCGGCCGTGGCCTGCAGCGCGCCGAGCAGGTCCCGGTCGGCCACGTGACCGAGGAAGGCGACGGGCAGCCGCCGCTCCTCGGCCCGCTGTTCGAGCCGGGCCCGCAGCGGCCCGTCCCCGGCGACCACCAGCACCACGCGCCGTCCGCGGTGCAGCAGGGCCTCCAGGGCGTCCAGGGCCGTGCCGGGCTTCTTCTCCACGGACAGCCGGGAGCACATGACGAGCAGCGTCTCGTCCCCGCGCGCGTACCGTGCGCGCAGCCCCGCGTCCCGCAACGCCGGGTGCCGCTGTGCGAGGTCGACGCCCAGCGGTGCCCGTACGACGTTGCGGGCGCCGATCCGTACGAACTCACGCTCGGCGAACTCGGTGGTGCACACCACGCGCGCGTAGGTGTGTGCCGTACGGGTGTTGAGGGCGTCGGCTGCGCGCCGGGACATGGTCTCGGACAGGCCCCAGGTGCGCAGGACGCCGTCGGCGGTCTCGTGGGAGACCATCACGGCGGGGACCCGGGCGCGCCGGGCCCACTTGCCGGTCCAGCGCAGGGTCGTGCGGTCGGAGACCTCGAGACGGTCGGGGTCGAGTTCCTCCAGGAGGGCGGCGACGCGGCGCTTGTCCACGAGGACGCGGTAGCCGCCGGTGCCGGGCAGCAACGGCCCCGGCAGGGTGATGACCCGGCCCTGCTCGGTCATCTCGTCGGTGTGGCGCTCGCCGGGCACGATGAGCACCGGCGCGTGCCCGGCCTCCTTGAAGCCCTTGCCCAGCTCGCGCAGCGCGGTGCGCAGACCGCCGGATGTGGGGGCGACGAAGTTGGCGAGCCGCACGATACGCAGCCCGGCGCCGGTCCGCTCGGTGGCGAAGCTCATGCCGCCACCACCGTCTTGCGCGCGGCGAGCACGTCCGCGTAGTGGCCGATGAGCTGGTCGCCGACGGCAGCCCAGGTGCGGCCCTCGACGAGAGTGCGCGCGGCGGCCCCGTAGGCGGCCCGCAGCGCCGGGTCGGCCGCCAGGGACCACACGGCGTCCCGGAAGGCGGCCGCGTCCCCGGGCGGCACGAGCAGTCCGGTGCGGCCGTGAGCCACCAGGTCGAGCGGGCCGCCCGCGGCGGGCGCGACGACCGGCACGCCGCTCGCCATGGCCTCCTGCACGGTCTGGCAGAACGTCTCGAAGGGGCCGGTGTGCACGAAGACGTCCAGGGAGGCGAAGATCCGGGCGAGTTCGTCGCCGGTGCGGCGGCCCAGGAAGACGGCGCCGGGCAGGGCGGCGCGCAGGGTGGTCTCGCTCGGCCCGTCGCCCACGACGACGACGCGTACGCCGTCCATCCCGCAGGCGCCGGCGAGGAGTTCGACGTGCTTCTCGGGAGCCAGCCGGCCGACGTAGCCGACGATCAGCTCACCGTTCGGGGCGAGTTCCCGGCGGATCGCCTCGTCCCGCAGGCCTGGCCGGAATCGGGCGGTGTCGACGCCGCGCGGCCACAGCTGCACCCGGGGCACCCCGTGTGCCTCCAGGTCGTGCAGGGCCGCGCTGGAGGGCGCGAGGGTGCGGTCGGCGGCGGCGTGCACGGAGCGGATGCGCCGCCAGGCCGCCGCCTCACCGGCGCCCATGTAGGTACGGGCGTAGCCGGCGAGGTCGGTCTGGTAGATGGCGACGGCGGGGATGCCGAGCCGGGCGGCGGCCGCCATGCCGCGGACGCCGAGGATGAAGGGGCTGGCCAGGTGCACGATGTCGGCGCGGTGCTCGGTGATGGCCGTGGCGACGCGTCGACTGGGGAGTGCAACGCGCACCTGGGGATAGCCGGGGAGCGGTAGGGAGGGGACACGGACGACAGGGCACGGCGCGAGGGCGTCGGGCCCGGTGCCGATGGGGGCGCCTCCCTGCTCGAGCGCAGTCGAGTACCTGGGGGAGGTGGCCGGAGCGACGACGAGGGGAGCATGACCGCGATCGACGAGGTGCCGGGCGGTCTGCAGCGCGCAGTGGGCCACGCCGTTCACATCGGGGGGAAAGGATTCGGTCACGATGACGACACGCATACCCGTGTTCTCGCCGCGCCGGACGTGGCCGCGTCAACGTCGATCTTTCCGGCCGGGGAACGTCCCATGAGCGTTGAGCTGCACAGCCGAGCGGGTCCGCCCGTGTCCACGCACTCCTGACGCGCGGGTCACCGGATGTTCATACAGCAGGCATGTCGGGCCCGATCCGGCTGCGTACGGCCGTCTGCACCTCGGCCTCCTCGGCGGGGTCCGCGGCGAGCCGGCGCAGCCGCTCCACGACGCGGGCGTCTCCCGTCTCGGCGTGCCGTGCGGCGATCTCGCGGGTGGACTCCTCGCAGTCCCAGAGGCATTCGACGGCGAATCCCGAGGCGAAGGAGGGGTCGGTGGCGGCCAGCGCGCGGGCGGCTCGCCCCCGGAGATGGGAGGACGCGGTCTCGCGGTAGACATGGCGCAGGACGGGTGCGGCGCAGGCGATGCCGAGCCGTCCGGCGCCGTCGACGAGAGTCCACAGGGTCGACGCGTCGGGGCCCTCGCCCCGAACCGCCTCCCGGAGCGCCGCGAGGACCAGGTCGCTGTCCTGGGCACCGCCACGGCAGGCGAGCATGCGCCCGGCGGCCGCCCCGAGGGCGTCGGGCCGGCGGGCCCAGCCCCGTGCGCGGTCCACGGCGGCGAGACTGCGCATCCGTTCGAAGGCGTCCACGGCCGCGTCGACGACGAGCGCGGAACCCGTGGACACGGCATCCTCGATGAGCTCGAGGGCGTCCGGATCGTTGCTGTCGGCGAGGTAGCGCAGGGCCGTCGAGCGGGCTCCGTCGCCGCCCGAGCGGGCGGCCTCGACGATCTCGGGTCGATCCTCGGGGCCTGCGACGGCGGTGAGGCAGCGCGCGGCCGGCACGTGCAGCGCGGCACCGCGTTCGATGCCCTGCTGCGCCCAGTCGAACACGGCCTGCACGCTCCACCCCGGGCGAGGTCCCTGGGACCGCAGTTGCCGCTGCCAGCGGTCGAAACAGCCGGCCTCCTGTGCGGCACGCACGCGCGAGGCGATGGATTCGCGGGGGTCGTCGGCCCACAGCCGCCAGGGCCGCGGCTCGAAGGCGTCCCGGACGGCGGCGGCGAGTTCGGCCTCGCCCTCGGGGTCGGCCGGGAAGCGGGCCAGGACGGGAGCAGCCAGGGCGCGCAGGCCCGCGTCGTCGTCGCGCAGGGCGAGCTCGTCCAGTGCCCAGGCCCAGTTGGTGCCCGAGGCGGCGTACCTGCGCAGCAGTTGGAGCGCGTCGCGCCTGCCGTACGAGGCGAGGTGCCCGAGGACGGCGAGGGCGAGTCCGGTGCGGCACTCGTCGGCATCGAGGACGTCCTCGGCGCTGAACAGGTGCGCCTCGATGGCGTCCAGCTCGCCGCCCAGGTCGAGGTAGAGCCGGGCGTAGTACAGGGAGCGGTTCTCCACCTGCCAGTCGTGGCGGGGGTCGCGCAGTACACAGTGGTCGAGGGCCGCCAGCGCCTCGGCGCGGGGGGCGGTGAGCGCGTGCAGTGTGCCGTCGCCGCGGCCCCTCTGGAGCAGGCCGAGCAGCGTGCCGCTGGGCGCTATGACCGGTTCGAACATGGGAAACAGCCTCACATCAAGCGTCGACGCAACCGGGGGACGTGCATTACCTGGCCGCGTGACAACACGTCGGGCTGCCCGCCGTCTCTTGCTTGCTGAAGACCATTTTCCTCTGCCTCTCGTTGGTGGCCCGTGGGGACCGATCACGGTCCGCGCGGTGCGGCATCACCTGCCCGGCCGTCGCGTCCGTGAATCACGACGTCATGATGACCCGGGCTCTCGCGCTGCCGCGACCTTATTTCGGGCGGTCCGGTACCGCCTCCCCCGTTTTCGTCGTTTCCGCTGGTCAGTGTGTTCGGATCAGTGTGCGCCGAACAGTTCGAGCAGGTCCGTCTTGCCGAACATCCTGGCGGTGTCGATCGCTGAGGGCGTCCCCGCGACCGGGTCGGCGCCGCCGTCCAGGAGGGCCCGGATGACCTCGGCCTCGCCCTTGAAGACGGCTCCGGCGAGCGGTGTCTGGCCTCGGTCGTTGGCCCGGTCGGCCTCCGCGCCGCGCTCGAGCAGGGCCCGGACGGCGTCGGCGTGGCCGTGGTAGGCGGCGAGCATCACCAGGGTGTCACCGCGGTCGTTGGTGAGGTTGGCCGGAACGCCCGCGTCGACGTATGCCGCGAGCGTCTCGGTCTCGCCTCGGCGCGCCAGATCGAAGATCTTGGTCGCGAGCTCCACGACCTCGGGGTCGGGGGCTTCACTCATCGGCCGGACCGCCTCTCCACTACGGCTGCTGGTACTGATGCCCGACGGGTGCCGGTACTGGTGCCCCGTTCGGGTGAATCGCCAGCGTACTGGCTTCCGCGTCACATGACCGGCACCGTACTCGGCAAAGATCACGACGAGGCCCGCGGCAGGCGTCAGGGCTGGTCAAGGGACGGAGGCGACTCCGCCGACCGAAGGAAATCCGGCGAATTTCACCCAGTTGCACCTTTTATCGTATGGATACATTCTGTGAGCCTGGAAGGACTCATGGTGACTGTCCCCGTGAACCAGGAGAGAACAAATGATTCTGAACATCTCGGGTGTCCTGCTGCTCGGCACCATCGTCTTCCTGTTCTGCCGCAAGGACGGCCTCAAGGGCCGGCACGCGATGACCTGCGGGCTATTCGGGTTCTACCTCTCGAGCACCGCCATCGCGCCGAGCATCAAGGCCGGCGGGGCGAGTCTCGCGGGCCTCCTGGGCGGGATCAACTTCTGAACCGGCCCCCATCCGCACACACCCTCAGGAGAACGACGTGGCTCGGCGTCCCCTCCCCCGCATTCTGAGCAACGGCGGCGACCGGATCGCCCGCAGCCGGGAGCTGGCGCGGGCGGCGGCCGGCGGCGCCACCGACGTCCTCCACCCGCTGATCACCATCACGCGCGGCCTGCGCCGGCTGGCCGCTGCCGGGCGGCTCGCGTGGGCGGACACACCGAAGGACCGGCGGGGACCGCTGCTCTTCCTGGTGGCCTCCGTGATCCTGGTCGTGGCGCTGGTGCCGTACGGGCCGCTGCTCGCCGCCATCACGTTGATGGCGGCGTCGGCCTGGAAGGGCCGGGAAAGCGGGTCGACGACGCCCCCGGGCCCCAACCCCGCGCAGACCAAGCGGCTGGGCGCCCTTTACGAGGCTCTGGTGCCGTACTTCTCGACCGCCGAGGACCCGGCTCCGCTGTACGCGCACGGCGGGGACTTCACCCAGGTCTTCTCCTCCTGCGAGTTCGATGACACCGGCCGCGTCTCCCGCCTCGTCATCCGTTATCCCGCCTACTTCACCGACGGCGAGCCCGCATCACGGGCCAGGATCGAACAGCTCCTGCACGCCAAGTCGGGCCGGGACCGCGAGTACCACTTCGCCTGGGACGAGGAGGGCAACGAACTGACGGTCACGGTGCTGCCTCCCCTGCCCACCGACATCGCCGCGCAGCGCTTCGTGACCGCCCCTGGCGAGACGGTCCTCGGCTTCACGGACCCGACCGGCGTCCAGCGCACGCTCCCCCTCACCCACGGCGAGGAGCGACGCGACATGCCTCCGGTGCTGTGGCGCACCGGCCCGCGGTGCGCCGAGCCGCACCTGCTGATCGCCGGCACACCCGCAAGCGGCACGACGACGCTGGTGCGCTCCATCGCCCTGCAGGCGCTTCAGCATGGGGACGTGCTGATCGTCGATGGCGGCGGCACCGGGGAGTACGCGTTCCTGACGGACCGGGACGGGGTGCTGGCGGTGGAGTCCGGGCTCGCGGGGGCGGCGGCGAGCCTGGAGTGGGCGACCCATGAGACGGAGCGGCGGCTGATCGCCGCCAACCGTGCCCGGCAGGCCGGTCACCCCCCGCCGGACGACGTCAGGCGCCCGCTGTGGATTCTGCTGGACCAGCCGACAGTCCTCGGGCCTCTCGCCGCCGCAGACGGCCGCGCCGATCCCCAGGCCCTGCTCCAGGTGCCCCTGCGGCACGGCCGCGCCGCGAACGTCACGGTCGTGGTCGCCGAGCAGGTGGACGCCCTGGACGGCCTGTCCGACGCGGTCCTGCAGCACACCCGCGCGCGAGTGGTGCTCGGCCCCGCGGCCCCCGGCGAGCTGGAGGCGGTGCTCGGCGCGCCGCGGCACACCACCCCCGTCAAGGACGTGCCGCCCGGCCGCGGTTACGCCCGCCTCGGCTCGGGCCCGGTCCACCGCCTCCAGGTACCGGCCACCCCGGACCCGTACGACGACACCGCCGACGAACAACACCGACAGGCGGTCCTCGCCCTGCTCCCCCGCCGCATCGAACCGATCGCCCCTGGCGAACCGATCGCACCAAGCGCACCGATCGCGCCGAGCGCACCGGTCGCCCCCAGCGCTCCGATCGACTGCGACAAGTCGGCGGGCCGCAGCGCACCGGTCGAGCCGGTCCCGACGGAGGCGCTGGCCGTGGAGGGCTGACCGCAGCCCCGCACCGGGCCCCTGATCAGGCCACGAACGTCCGCGGAGCCTCCGCCGCCCCGACGCGCCCGTCTGGACCAGGCGGGCCGCGGCCGCCAGACGCACCGCCGCCTCTTCCGCCACCGCGCCGCCCACCGTGAACGGCAGTCGCACATAGCCCTCGAAGGCGCCGTCCACGCCGAAGCGCGGCCCCGACGGCACCCGCACCCCGACCCGTTCCCCGGCCTCCGCGAGACGGGAGCCCGAGAGGCCGCCGGTGCGCACCCACAGCGTCAGGCCGCCCCGGGGCACCGAGAACTCCCACGTCGGCAGCTCCTTGCGCACGGCGGCGACCAGGGCGTCCCGGTTCTCCCGGGCCTGGCCGCGCCGCAGGTCCACCGCCTGCTCCCAGCCGCCCGTGCTCAGCAGCCAGTTCACGGCCAGCTGCTCGAGGACCGGGGTGCCCAGGTCGGCGTAGGCGCGGGCCGCGACCAGGCTGCGGATGACATCGGGGGCGGCGCGCACCCACCCGATGCGCATCCCCGCCCAGAACGCCTTGCTCGCCGAGCCGACGGTGATGACGGTCGAGCCCGCCGGGTCGAAGGTGCTCACCGGGCGCGGCATTTCGAGCTCCTCCTCCAGGTACAGCTCGCTCATGGTCTCGTCGACGACCAGGACCGTCCCGGCGGAGCGGGCCGCCTCCACCAGGCGGCGGCGCTGGTCCTCGTCGGCGAGCGCGCCCGTCGGATTGTGGAAGTCGGCGACGACGTAGGCGAGCCGCGGTGCGGCCTCGCGCAGCACCTGGCGCCAGCGGTCCAGGTCCCAGCCGCCGAGTCCCTCGGCCATGGCGACGGGGACGAGCCGGGCGCCCGCCTCCCGCATGAGCTGGAGGATGTTGGCGTACGACGGCGATTCGACGGCGATGCGCTCACCGCGCCCGGCGAACAGGTGGCAGATCGCGTCGATCGCGCCCATGGCGCCGGTGGTGACCATGATCTGCTCGGGCATGGTCGGGATGCCGCGCGCCGTGTAGCGGTCGGCGAGCATGGACCGCAGCGCGGGCAGGCCCGCCGGGTAGTCGCCGTGCGTGTGCGCGTACGGCGGCAGCTCCTCGAGGGCCCCCTGCACGGCACGGGTGAGCCAGGGCTCGGGCGCGGGCAGCGCGGCACAGCCCAGGTCGATCATCGAGCCGAGTGCCTCGGGCGGGAGGGTTCGAGGCCGCGCGCGCGGCAGCGGGTTCCCGGCCGGGACGGCGGTCCAGCTGCCCGCTCCGCGGCGGGACTCCAGGAACCCCTCGGTGCGCAGCGCCTCGTACGCTGCCGCGACCGTGGTACGGCTCACCGACAGGGCGAGCGCCAGCTCCCGCTCGGCGGGCAGCCGGGCGGCGACCGGTACCCGGCCCTCCAGCACGAGCAGCCGGATGCCGTCTGCCAGTGCCCGATAGGCGGGCGGGCGGCGGCTGCCGGGGCCCGCGGGACGGTCCTGCTGGGAGGTGAGCAGCCTGGCCAGCTGTGCCGCGCCGACCGCCGAGGTCCACTGCGCCATGATTCCCAGTCCACCTTCCTGGAATTGGCCATGGATGGGTTGTCTTTCCAAGCCACAGAGTGACATGCGTCAGGCCACTACCACCACAGGGGGGCACGTTTTGTCTGCCGACGCGCCGAGCGACCCGTCTATTGACAAGTCCATGAGGAGCCGTCGCGGACGGCGGCTCCTCCAGCTCTACGCCGGTCTCGCCCTCTACGGCGCGAGCTCCGCCCTCCTGGTGAAGGCGGGTCTCGGCCTGGAGCCGTGGAACGTACTGCACCAGGGTCTGTCCGAGCTCACCGGGCTCAGCATGGGTGTCGTACTGACGATCGTGGGCGCGACCGTCCTGCTGTTGTGGATCCCGCTGAGGCAGCGTCCGGGACTCGGCACCGTCTCCAACGTGCTGGTGATCGGTTTCGCCATGGACGCCACCCTGGCCGTGCTCCCCGAGGTGCGCTCACTGGCCGTCCGCGTGCCCCTCCTGGTGGCGGGCGTCGTGCTGAACGGCGTGGCGACCGGCCTCTACATCGCCGCCGACTTCGGTCCCGGCCCACGCGACGGCCTGATGACCGGACTGCACCGGCGCACGGGCCGCTCCATCCGGCTGATACGCACAGCGGTGGAGATCACCGTCGTCGCCACCGGCTTCGCCCTCGGCGGCACCGTCGGGATCGGCACCATCGTGTACGCGCTGTCCATCGGACCGCTCGCCCAGTTCTTCCTGCGCGTGTTCGCCGCCCCCGCGGCATCGGGGCGCAGCACGGTCGTTGCCGCCGGGCAACCGGAGCGCGCGATACTGCGTCCGTGACCACCCTCATACGCCACCCCTACCTCGACCATCCCGGTCCGATCGCCTTCGCCCACCGGGGTGGGGCGGCCCACGGCCTGGAGAACACCATGGCGCAGTTCCGGCGCGCGGTTGCGGCGGGCTACCGGTATATCGAGACGGACGTGCACGCCACGGCCGACGGGAAGCTGGTGGCGTTCCACGACGCGACCCTGGACCGCGTGACCGACGGGGCGGGCCGGATCGCCGATCTGCCCTGGGAGGACGTGCGGCACGCGCGCGTGGCGGGCAGCGAGCCGGTGCCCCTCCTCGAGGACGCGCTGGAGGAGTTCCCGGATGTGCGCTGGAACGTGGACGTCAAGGCAGAGGCCGCGCTGGGGCCCCTGCTGGACCTGATCGAGCGCACCGATGCCTGGGACCGGATCTGCGTCGGCTCGTTCTCCGAGACACGCGTGGTGCGCGCCCAGCGCCTGGCCGGACCGCGCCTTGCGACGTCGTACGGAACCCGCGGCGTCCTCAACCTGCGGCTGCGCTCCTGGGGCATCCCGGCGGCGGTGCGCCGCTCGGCGGTCGCCGCCCAGGTGCCGGAGTCCCAGTCGGGCATCCCCGTGGTCGACCACCGCTTCGTGCGCACCGCCCACGCGCTCGGACTACAGGTGCACGTGTGGACGATCAACGAGCCCGATCGCATGCACCGGCTCCTGGACCTGGGAGTGGATGGCATCATGACCGATCACATCGACACACTGCGCAAGGTCCTCGAAGAACGGGGCACCTGGGTCTGAACGCCCCGCGCACGATCACGTTCCACGGGGAAGCGAGGGCACGGGTGGGCACCGACACCGTGCGGGCACATGCCGGCGACGAGGCCGCCGAGCGGCGGCGCGAACAACGCGGCTGGTACTTCTACGACTGGGCGTGCTCGGTCTACTCGACGAGCGTGCTGACGGTGTTCCTCGGCCCCTATCTCACCTCGGTGGCCAAGTCGGCGGCGGACGCGGAGGGATATGTCCACCCGCTGGGGGTCCCGGTGCGCGCCGGCTCGTTCTTCGCCTACTGCGTCTCGGCCTCGGTCGTCGTGGCGATTCTCGTGATGCCGCTGGCGGGTGCGGCGGCCGACCGCACCGGCCGCAAGAAGCCGCTGCTCGCTCTGTGCGCGTATCTGGGCGCCTCGGCCACGACGGGCCTGTTCTTCCTGGACGGGGACCGGTATCTGCTCGGCGGCCTGCTGCTGATCGTCGCGAACGCGTCGGTGGCCGTCTCGATGGTGGTCTACAACTCGTATCTGCCGCTGATCGCCCCGCCCGAGGAGCGTGACGCGGTCTCCTCGCGCGGCTGGGCCTTCGGCTACGCGGCCGGTTCGCTGGTCCTGATCGCGAACCTGGTCCTGTTCACGGCCCACGGCTCCTTCGGCGTCTCGGAGTCCACGGCGGTCCGCATCTGCCTGGCCTCGGCGGGCCTGTGGTGGGGCGCCTTCACGATCATCCCGCTCAGACGCCTGCGCGACCGCCGTACGACGTCGACGACCGAGGCGGTGCACGGCTGGCGGCAACTCGCCGCGACGGTCCGGGACATGCGCCGCACCCCGCTCACCCTCGCCTTCCTGCTGGCGTACCTCATCTACAACGACGGCATCCAGACGGTGATCTCACAGGCGTCGGTGTACGGCTCCCAGGAGCTGGGCCTCGGCCAGTCGACACTGATCGCCGCCGTGCTGCTGGTGCAGGTGCTGGCGGTGGGCGGCGCGCTGGGCATGGGCCGGCTGGCCCGGACGTACGGCGCGAAGCGCACGATCCTCGGCTCGCTGGTCGCCTGGACGGCGACGCTCGCCGCCGGCTATTTCCTGCCCGCGGGCGCGCCGGCCGGGTTCTTCGCGCTGGCGGCCTGCATCGGGCTGGTCCTCGGCGGCAGCCAGGCGCTGTCCCGGTCGCTCTTCTCACATCTGGTCCCGCCCGGCAAGGAGGCCGAGTACTTCTCCGCGTACGAGCTGAGCGACCGCGGCATGAGCTGGCTGGGCCCGCTGCTGTTCGGGGTCACGTACCAGCTGACGGGAAGCTACCGGGACGCGATCATCTCGCTGGTGGCGTTCTTCGCCCTCGGGTTCGTGCTGCTGGCCCGGGTCCCGGTGCGCGAGGCGGTGCGCGACGCGGGCAATCCGGTGCCCGAGAGGATTTAGCGTCCGAGCACAAAGGGCGGTAGTGTACGCGTTTGGCCTGCCAGGCGTACCGTTACTGCGCGTCAAAGGAGCCGAAACGCTGGGTGACATCTGCTAGCAGATGTGACAAACCGGGCGCCGGTGGGTACAACAAGGGGCGGCTACGACGGCGACGCATGACCCGGAACGGGACTCGGAACGGGAATCTTTACCGCCGACCGGACGTTGACCGGATGACGACGACAGCGACACCTGTCCTGTGGGCGACAAGCCCGGGAGGCACGATTCATGAGTGAGCGAGCTCTTCGCGGCACGCGCCTCGTGGTGACCAGCTACGAGACGGACCGCGGCATCGACCTGGCTCCACGCCAGGCCGTGGAGTACGCATGCGAGAAGGGGCACCGGTTCGAGATGCCCTTCTCGGTCGAGGCGGAGATCCCGCCGGAGTGGGAGTGCAAGGTCTGCGGTGCCCAGGCGCTCCTTGTGGACGGCGAAGGTCCGGAGGAGAAGAAGGCGAAGCCCGCGCGTACGCACTGGGACATGCTGATGGAGCGGCGCACCCGTGAGGAGCTCGAAGAGGTCCTCGAGGAGCGTCTCGCGGTTCTGCGGTCCGGCGCGATGAACATCGCGGTGCATCCGCGGGACAGCCGCAAGTCCGCGTAGTCCCTCCGGGGTCGGGCGGGATACTGCGCGTGCCAGATATCGGTGGGCGCCGTACGTCTTCGTGACGTGCGGCGCCCACTGTCTTGTCTGGCACGGGTGGACCGGACTCCCGCGGAGCTCCGCCCCCCGGCCCGGAAGTCAGCGGGGCAGGGGCGGGCGGGGCTCCCCGGGAGTCTCCTCGGGCTCGTCCCTGACGACCTCACCCTGGACGACCTTCCCGTCGGGTCGGTGCATACGAGCCTGCTGGAAGGCGTCACCGAAGCTGCCGTACGAGGACTGGCGGAGTTTGCGGTCGATCGTACGCTCCGTGTACCGGCCGACCGCCTTCTGGACCGGCGGGAGCAGGAGGAGCAGGCCCGCCGCGTCGGAGATCAAGCCCGGCAGCATCAGCAGCAGGCCGCCGAGCATCACCAGGCCGTTGCCGCCGGTCCTCGACGGGGAGCCGCCCCTCTGCAGCGCCTCGTTCAGGTTCCGGAAGGCGCGGCGGCCGGCCCGCTTGATGACCACGGAGCCGAGCACCAGGCCGGCGACCAGCAGCAGGAAGACCGTGAACCCGCTGGTCGCACCGGCGACCACGGTCAGCAGCCAGATCTCCAGCACCAGCCACGCGGCGATGCCCAGCGGCAGAAAGGTGCGCAACCGGGAGCGCCGGGGCCGGGTGGCGGTGCGGGGAGAGGTCGAAGCGCCAGTCGTCATGCTCCCAGTGTGCCCGGACCCGGCTCAGTGCGGGATAAGGGGCGTTCAGCGGCGCTCGTGACGCCGCCCGTGCCTCTACCGGCGCGTCTTCCCGCCCCGGCCCAGGACCTTGCCGAAGCGCTCCTCCGCGCCCCACGCCGTGACGCGCCACAGCGCCTCCACGACGATGTTCCGGCTCATCTTGGAGTCGCCGAGCTCGCGCTCAACGAACGTGATCGGCACCTCGACGACGTGGAACCCGGCCTTGACCGCGCGGCGCGCCAGGTCGACCTGGAAGCAGTACCCCTGGGAGGCCACCTCGTCGAGCCCGAGGCCCTCGAGGGTCTCGCGGCGGAAGGCGCGGTAGCCGCCGGTGATGTCGCGCAGCGAGAGGCCGAGGGCCAGACGCGAGTAGGTGCTGCCGCCGCGGGAGAGGAACTCGCGGGACTTGGGCCAGTTCACGACCCGCCCGCCCGGCACCCACCGGGAACCGAGTACCAGGTCCGCGCTCTTGAGGGCGGTCAGCAGACGCGGCAGCTCCTCCGGCTGGTGGGAGCCGTCGGCGTCCATCTCGACGAGGACGCCGTAGTCGTGCTCCAGACCCCAGCGGAACCCGGCGAGGTACGCGGCCCCCAGCCCTTCCTTGCCCTTGCGGTGCATGACGTGGACGTGATCGTCCTCGGCCGCGAGTTCGTCCGCGAGCTTGCCGGTGCCGTCGGGGCTGTTGTCGTCGGCCACGAGGACATGCGCCTCGGGCACCGCCGACCGCACTCGGCCGACGATGGTCTTGATGTTCTCCGCCTCGTTGTAGGTCGGAATGATCACCAAGGCGGTGCCGAGCGGACCGAACTGCTTGCCCTGGGCCGATGCCCCAAGGGTCCCGTCGCCGTGGTTCACTGCTGCCCCTTCACATCCGTACGCAGAGGTCCACCATAGTGGTCGCGGCATGGGCCTCCGCCACCGCGGGTTCGTTTGGAGGTGTCGATTCCATAAGAGTCGGGTAAAAACGTCCGTCGCGTCGGCGGCGTGCACCGGCCGGTCGCACTGGTGCCCACGGCGCTCAGAGCGGGTCCCGTGCTCGCCGCGGCCAGGGCGGCTGCGGATCGGGGCCCGGCGCCCTTCGGGCCGACCTGGGACCCGCTGGCTGCGGATCGACCGAAAGCCGTTGTCTACTGGACGTCCGGGCCCCACCCGGGTCACACCCTGCCGACCGACCGGAACGTTGCCCTCGCCGTGGCGCGGGCGCTGAGCCTGGCTCCCAGTGGCGATGCGCCGGCGCGGCACACCATCCCTGACCCAGCGGCGCTCGGGCGACTGCGCGGAGGTTCACCGGTCGGACGATCCGGTGGTGGACGCGGCCGAACCTACCGGCCCTCCGCGCCTCACTGTCAACAGTCGCCCCACCTGCGGGTCTTCGGCGAAGGGCCTGGTCGCAGCGGAGGATACGCAGGTCGCACGACGGGGTTCTGACGGCTCGTCGCCGCCGCGCCACCCCGGGAGATCACTCGCCCGGCCCTACGAACACGGTCCGGCCTCCGACCACGGTGCGCAGGCAGACGGGAAGGTCGGTCCCGGGGGTCAGATCGGGCAGTCCGGGGGTGCCGGAGCGGGGGTCGGTGGACCAGCGCGCCACCCGGTCGTCGGGGGCCTGGACGACGAGTGCGTCGGTCCGCCACACGGCGTAGTCCGCGGGGGCGCCCGGCACCAGCACGCCCGCGTCGTCCCGTCCGATCGCCCGCCAGCCGCCGCGTGTGTGCGCGGTGAACGCGGCGCGTACGGAGACCCGGTGTTCGGGGGTGCGGTGGAACGCGGCCGCGCGGACCGTGCCCCAGGGGTCGAGGGGGTCACCGGGCTGTCGGAGCCGAACGCCAGCGGGACGCCCGCGCGCAGCAGGTCCGCGAAGGGGTTCAGCGTGCGGGCCCGGGCGGCGCCGAGGCGCTCGGCGTACATGCCGTCCTCGCCGCCCCACAGCGCGTCGAAGGCGGGCTGGACCGAGGCGGTCAGGCCCAGTTCGGCGAAGGCCGCGATGGTCTCGGGCGTGAGCATCTCGACGTGCTCGACGCGGTGGCGGGCGGCGCGGATCCGGGCGAGGCCCACCTTTTCGGCGGCGGCGCGCACCCCTTCCACCACGGCCGTGACGGCGGCGTCGCCGATGGCGTGGAACCCCGCCTGCAGCCCGGCCTCGGTGCACGCGACGACGTGCGCGGCCACCGCGGCGGCGTCCAGGTAGGCGGTGCCGGTGTGGGCGGCGTCCGCGTACGGCTGGTGCAGACACGCGGTGTGCGAGCCGAGGGCGCCGTCGACGAAGAGGTCGCCCGCTGCGCCGAGCGCGCCCAGCTCCCGGGCCTTGGTGACGTCCTGCTCGGCCCAGTAGCCGACGACGCGCGGTCCGGGCTCCTCGGCGGCGAGGCGCAGCAGCCCGGTGAAGTCGTCCCGGGAGGAGATCTGCGGGCCCGCGCACTCGTGGAGCGAGCCGATGCCGAGGGAGGCGGCGTGGGCGAGGGCGGTGCGCTGGGCCTCGGTGCGCTGGGCGGGGGTGACCGCGGCGAACGCGGCGGCTCGTACGGCGTGGTGGGCGTCGCGGGTGAGCGGCTCGCCGTCCGTGAAGCCGGCCTTGTCGCGCACGCCCGGGGTGAGGTCCAGCAGGGCGGTGGTGACGGCTGCCGAGTGGACGTCGATGCGGCTGAGATACAGGGGACGCCCCCCGGTGGCCTCGTCGAGCTCTTCCCGTCGGGGCGCCCGTCGCTCGGGCCAGCGTGCCGCGTCCCAGCCGTGGCCGAGCAGGACCCGGTCGTCCGGCCGGGCGGCGGCGAAGTCCCGTACGAGGGTGAGGGCGGCCGCCAGCGACGGGGCACCGGACAGGTCGAGGCCGGTGAGCGCGAGGCCGGTGGCGGTGGTGTGCACGTGCGCGTCGGTGAACGCGGGAGTGACGAGGGCGCCGTCGAGGTCGATCACTTCGTCGACGCCGCCCGCGAAGGCGTCGGCCGCGCCCTCGGAACCGACCCAGGCGACATGTCCGGCCTCCACGACCATCGCGGTGGCGAAGGGATCGGCGGGGCTGTGGACCTCTCCGCGGCGCAGGAGGACGGTCTTGGGCTCGGCGGTGCGCTCACTCATGAGCAACAGTGTCGCCCCTGGCGGGGGACGCCCCGCAGGGAGGTCGATCAGATCCGGGGCGGCCGTGCCTCGTACGGGGTGGACAGGACCACGGTGGTGCGCGTCGAGACCCCCGCGAGGGTGCGCAGCCGGGCGAGCAGTTCCTCAAGTTCGTGCGGCGTGGCCACGCGGACCTTGAGGATGTAGTTCTCGTCGCCCGCGACGCTGTGGCAGGCCTCGATCTCCGGGACGCCTGCGAGGCGTTCGGCGATGTCGTCGGGGGCGCTGGGGTCGAAGGGCTTCACCGAGATGAAGGCGGTCAGCGGCAGGCCGACGGCCTCGGGGTCGACGACGGCGGCATACCCGCGGATGACGCCCCGCTGTTCGAGCCGGCGCACCCGCTGGTGCACGGCCGATGTGGACAGGCCCGTGGCCTTGCCCAGGTCGGTGTAGCTCATCCGCCCGTCCTTGACGAGCAGCTGCACGATCTGTCGGTCCAGCTCCTCCATGGCGCTAGAACCTACAGTGCGCCCTGACTCCGCGGATACCTCAGCAGCGCAGGTCATACCCGGTTTGTGATGTTGGTGAGAGCGGCCGGTGAGCCGCCCGGGTGACCCGCGGCCGCGCGGGGCACCTGCGAATGGCATGTGACGAACGCCACAGTGTCCGGTCAGGCTTCGTGATGCTCTCGTGATTACCCCGGAGACGGGACGGGAAGTGCTTGCTGTGGTCGAGGCCGCAGTGCCTTGTCGGCCCAGCCCTAGGGGGAGAAACCCATGCAGAATCCCAAGCGCCCTGGTCGTACCTTGCCCAAGCGGCAGCAGCCGGTCATCGAGCCCGAGCCGGAGGGCGTCGAACCCGACGCCCTCGACGGCGATGAGTTCGACGCGTACGACACCTTCGAGATGTACCGGGTGATCTGCCCGGACTGCGCGCAGCCCATCGCGCTCCTGGCGGACGAGGAGGTCCTGCCCGAGCACGCGCTGTGCGCCTCGCCCTGGAATCCGTTCGGTCTCACGGTCTGCTCCGGTACGGGCCGTGCGGCGGCCGACGCCCGCCCGGCGGACGAGTCCCTGGAGCCCCAGGAGCAGGACACCGCCCTGCTGCTGACCCTCCCTCAGGGGCTCGACTGGCGCACGCAGCCGTTCTCGCACGTCGGCGGCCCGGGTTCGCGCCCGCTGCGGCTCGCGACACTGCGCCGCCAGGCCGCCTGACACGTCACGGGCAGCGGCGGTTCCCCGGGCGGTCCGCCGCGGAACTCACGCTCGATTAGCGGGGTCGGTGACCTCGGCGGGCGTCGGGGCGTTGCTCCGAGTATGAGCCCCAGTTATTCGGCGACCGGACCCCGGCGGCCGGTGTTCATTCCGGTACCGGCGGCGACGCTGCCGCCGCCGCAGCCGCAGGACCCGCCCATCTACCGCGCGCTGATGCGCGTCTGGGCCGACCGCGGGCGCACGCTCCCTGGGCGCCACGACCCGGAGTGGGTGCGGCTCGCGGCGCCCCCGGCCGGCCCGCGCCGGCTTGCGGCGGGCCAGGAGTCGTTCAGCGGGACTCGGGACCAGCGAGGTGACGGGCGATGACCATGCGCTGGATCTGGTTCGTCCCCTCGACGATCTGCAGCGCCTTGGCCTCCCGCATGTAGCGCTCTACCGGGAAATCCACGGTGTAGCCGTACCCGCCGAGCACCTGGACGGCGTCGATGGTGACCTTCATCGCCGTGTCGGTGCAGTGCAGCTTGGCCATGGCCGCCTGCTTGGCGAACGGACGCCCGGCGTCCCGCAGCCGTGCCGCCGCCAGGTACAGCGCCCGGCCCGCCTCGATCTGCGTCGCCATGTCGGCGAGCAGGAAGCGCAGCCCCTCGAAGTCCGAGATCGGCCGCCCGAACTGCCGACGCCCGGTGGCGTACGCGACGGCCTCGTCCAGGGCCGCCTGGGCCAGGCCGATGGCGCAGGCCGCGATGCCGAGCCGCCCCGAGTCGAGCGCGGACAGCGCGATCGCGAAGCCCTGTCCCTCGTCGCCGATGCGCCGCGCTTCCGGCACGCGCACCCCGTCGAAGTGGACCTGCGCGGTGGGCGATCCCTTCATGCCCATCTTCTTCTCGGGCGCCGCGGCACTCAGTCCCTCGGCGTCGCCGGGCACGAGGAACGCGGTGATCCCGCGGGGGCCCTCCTCGCCGGTGCGCGCCATCACGGTGTAGAAATCGGCGATCCCTCCGTGGGTGATCCATGCCTTGGTACCGGTGATCACCCAGTGGTCGCCGTCCCGGACCGCCTTCGTCCGCAGGGACGCGGCATCCGACCCGGACGACGGCTCGGAGAGGCAGTAGGCGCCCAGGAGGCCCCCGCCGAGCATCGCGGGCAGGTGTTCCAGCTGTTGTTCCTTGGTGCCGTAGTGCGCGAGGGCATGACAGGCCAGGGTGTGGACGCTGACGCCGAGGCCGACGGTGAGGCGTGCCGCGGCCAGCTCCTCCAGGACCTGCAGGTACACCTCGTAGGGCTGGTCGCCACCGCCGTACTCGGAGTCGTACGGCAGGCCGAGCAGTCCGGAGTCGGAGAGCAGGCGGAAGGTCTCGCGCGGGAACTGCCCGGAGTGCTCCTCCTCGGCCGCCTTCGGGGCGATCTCGCGCTGCGCGATGTCGCGGACGAGCGAGATCAGATCCCGGGCCTCGTCCGTGGGCAGTTGTCGGTCCACCTGCTGCGGGGCGCGGTCGGGCATGGCGACGCTCTCCTCCCTCTTGGGCACGTCGGCGGACATGCGCCTTGGGTGGGGCGGCGCCGCCGGGTCTCACTGAGCCTGGCCGATGCTCGTCGCTCCGGGTCGCGGAGGCGGCTGACCAGCGGCTGTGGCGCTTGGAGTATGCCCGATCGGAGGCACGGCGTCACCGGTTAACGACCGCTTACTTCAAGAAAGCGGATGGCGTGCCGCGGCGTGATCGACATCCGACGGATGGGCTCTCGTCCCGGGACTGTCTGCAATCACCATGGACCGGTCCGTGACGGCTTCGCCTGCACCCGGGCGGGACCGCTCGGGGGTCGATCGGTCCTCCCGGTGTCGATCGGTCCTCCGGTCGCGGTCAGATCGGCCGGCGGGCCGGAGGCGGGGCCGGGTACGCGGGATCCAGTTCCTCGATCGCGCGCAGGGTGCCGCCCAGCGTCTTCGCGAGCAGGTCGCACATCGTGTCGCGGGGCAGTACCGGGCGGTCGATCCAGTCGAGGGTCACGCCCTCCACGCCGCACACCCAGCCGAGCAGTCCCGTGCGCACCAGCGCGGCGATGTCGCGCCGCCCGTACGCCCCCTCGGCGATCGTGGTGACGATCGCCTCGCGCACGCCGTCCCGGATGGCGTGGACCTGTGCGTCGAAGCCCACGCCGCCACTGACGATCGTGCGGTAGGCGGCCTGGTTCTGCTCGGCGTAGCGAAGATAGCGGTCGATGGTGCGGTGCACCCGTTCCACCGGCGGCAGGTCCAGGCCGGCGGCCGCGGAGGTCACGAGGTCGGCCACCGAATCCTCGACAATGGCGAGGTAATAGCCGCGTTTCGATTTGAAGTAGTAGTAGATGAGCCCTTTCGCCACCTGGGCATGACGTGCGATGTCATCCATCGACAGCGTGTCGTAGGAGGTGTCGGCGAATAACTTCCGCCCGATGGCGATGAGTTCGGCGCGGCGCGCCAGGGAGCGGTCGGTACCGCGCGCCTGCGGGCGCACGGCACCTCGCTGTTGACTGCTCTTCAATTTCGGCCCAAGTCTCCAACTACCGGCGGGACATCCGCAGTATCGCAGAATGACACCACCAGCATGTTCGACTCCGATCGGCGGAGTCGGCCGCCGGAGTCGGACCCGTCGGGAAATGCGCCGCCCGGTTCCCCGGTGGGGGCGTCAGCGGACGCCCACCGCCGCCAGCGCCTTGCGCTGCCGCGAAGTGGGCCGGGCCGGGAAGTACAGGTAGCAGACGCCGCCGGTGCCGGAGGCGACCTTCCCGGAGGCGTTGTACCGCTTGGTGCGCAACCAGATGTTCTCGAACTCCCGGCGCCGGTACACGCGCCGCACCGCCTCGTCGCTCGGCGACGCCGGGTCGTTCGCGATCACGTCGCCGTCGGCGGTGAACCCGATCACGGTCATCAGATGCCCCGCGGTCCCGTATCCCGCCCCGGTCAGCTCCTCCTTCAGGAAGGACTGCGAGGTGATGGCCGGGATGCCCGCGGCGATCAGCGTCTCCAGGTCGGTGAGCGAGGACAGCCGGGTGACCACTGCCTGGAGGTCCTTGAACGTGGCCGCGTAGGCCGCGTTGAAGGGCCAGTTGCCGCAGCCCTGGTACTGGTGGTCGTAGGTGAAGCGGGCGGCATGGCAGACCTGCGGGTCCGCGTACGACGGGTTGACCCAGGACAGCTGTTCGGGTGTGAGCCTCCGCCCCCAGTACTCGATGATCATCTGCGAGGACGTGGGGCTGCACCAGGCTTCACCGCCGTTGTCGTACTCCGGGTACTGGCCCTTGTGGATCTCCTGCGAGTAGCGCGGGACGATCAGTTCCTCGGCGAGCCCGGGCGTGGAGGCGGGGACGGTGAACCGGTCCGGGACATCGGAGCCCATGGCGCCGAGCCGCCACACCGTCGGCGTGATCCGTGTGCCGGGTGTGCGGTACAGGGTCAGGCGCAGGCGGTACGACACCAGACGCAGACCCACGGCGGGATCGGCGATGGCGAACGTGTCGGTCCAGATGTTGCTCCTGCCATCGCTCTGGCCGTCCACGGAGGTGCGGCGGATGTCCTGGTCGCCTGCCGCCCAGCGGCCCATCACGTACCAGGGGGTGTCCGTGCCGTCGGAGTAGGTGCCCTTCAGTTCGACCTGGAGCCAGGTGCCGGCCGGGGTGTGCGCGTTCCAGGAGGCGACGAGCTCGGTGGCCGGGACGGCGAGGCGGTGTGCCGGGGAGGTCCAGACGGCGTACTCCCAGGTGGCGGACTTTCCGGTGTGCGGGTCGGTGTAGTCGGTACGACCGGCCGGCGTGGCGGTCACCAGGCCGGGGCGGAGGCCGGCGAGGGCGCGAACGCCCTGAGCGGTGCCGCTTCGCCAGTCGGCGTACGAGGTCCAGGCGCGGTAGTCCACGAGGCTCGGGGATGCTTTCGTCGGCCGGGCGGTCGGCATGGCAGCGGCCGCCGGGCCCGCGGTGCCGGCCGCCGCGGCCGCGGCGGCCGCCGCGGCGAGGATGGTTCTGCGGGACGGCTCTGAAGCTCTGGTCATCGGTGGGTGACCCCCAGGAGTCCTTCAAGCAGCGGTTCGGACGCAACGGTTGCGCCAACTATGGCCGTCACACACGGACTTCTGCCAGCACTTCGGCCGCCGACGCGCCCACCAATATTGGTCCCGACCTGTGGCGGTTTCCCGGGAATGGGGGGCGGGAATTCGAAGAGGCGAATCCCCCGTGTTCACACCTAACCCGAAGTAGGGGAAATTCCGGAGAGAGGTCGCTTTCTCCGCGAAGAGGGACAGCCCATTCGCCCGAGTAAGCTGTCCCCTCGAGAACATGCCGAAACACGCCGACACACCTTCTCGCCCGGGAATCGTCATTCACGCTCTCGCGTCCCGCCTTCAGCACCTACCGCCCTCCTGCGGCCCCGTCCGTCTCGTCGGCGTCGACGGGCACGCGGGCTCGGGGAAATCCATGTTCGCCGCACACCTGGCGGCCGCACTCGGCGGCGCGCCCGTGCTGCACCTGGACGACATCGCCACCCATGAGGAGCTGTTCTCCTGGACGGACCGGCTGCTGCGGGAGGTGATCGAGCCGCTCGGCCACGGCCGGACCGCGCACTACCGGCCCTACGACTGGCGTGCCCGGCGCTTCGGTCCCGCCCGTGCGCTGCCGCCCGCCCCCGTGATCCTGATCGAGGGGGTCGGCGCCGGCCGCCGGGCGCTGCGCCCGTATCTCGTCCGGCTGCTGTGGATGGATCTGGCGCGCGAGGAGGCGTGGACGCGCGGGCGGGCCCGGGACGGCGAGGAACAACACGCTTTCTGGGACGGCTGGGTCGAAGCGGAGCGCCGGCACTTCGCCGAGGACCCCTCGCGACCCCACGCCTGCCTTCTGGTGCATCAGAAGCGGAAGGGATATGAGGTGCTTCCCGGGCCCGCCGGGGTTCCTGGTCCGGAACAAGATCTCACCCACAGTGACGACCCATCGGCAGTGTGCTGAACTCGTGAAGATCCTCGCCGGGCAACTTCCTCGAGTGCCCCAAGTCGGCTTGACCGGGGGGCCGTACAGGTCTTACGTTCTCAATGTGCGGCTTTCGCAGTCGCACCCAGACGCGAAGCCCCCGGTTGTTCCCCCGTGATCGGGGGCTTCGTTCTGCTCTCAGCACCTTCCGTGCGCGCCAAGAGGCGTGATCCGCTCACCCTCGGTCACCACGCGCCGCGCGTCCCGTCTGCTCCCACCTCGCCGAACGGCCCGTGCGGCACCCTTCGTGCGCCCCTCCCCCGCAGGTACGATGCCTCTCGGTGCGACGTTCGGACGCTGCTCTGCGCACCGTGGCAACTCCGGTCCGCGGCACAGCGGTTCGAGCAAGGCGGCCGACGGGCACGGGCCCGGCGGTGAACCAACGGGGGCACGGTTTGTGGGGGACGTGATGGACTTCGGCACGCAGGGCCCTCAGGCCCCGGCCGACCTCGCCTGGCTGCGAGGGGTCGACGCCTACACGATGGGCGCCTATCCGCAGGCGGAGGAGGAGTTCCGCGCCGCGGTCCGGATGGATCCGGGCATGGCCGACGGCTGGCTCGGGCTACATGCGCTGCGCGTCGACACGACGACCGCGCTGCTGAGGATGTACCGCCACCGCGACCGCTTCGGGGAGCAGCGGACGCGACACCGGCGCACCCTCAACTCCTGGTACTGGCTGGGCTGGTGGGTGCAGCCGGTGCTGGAGAGCCCGCGCGACCTGCTGCTCGCACACGCCTCGCACTGGCTGGACGGCCGCCACGTCCCGGAGCTGGACCGCGCGCTGGCGGGCCTGCCGCCGGTCGACACCGACCCCCAGGTGCGCTTCCTGCACGCCTGCCGGGCCTACCTGGTCAAGGACTGGGAGCAGTTGGTCCGGCACACCGATCCGCTGATCGACGATCCCATGCTCGGCATAGAGGCCGGACTGTTCGGCGGCATGGCCCGGGTCCGCCTGGAGATGTTCGGGCAGGCCGAGCCGCTGCTCGCCGCCTCCCTGATGCGCTGCCGCAGCGAGCAGCCGCAGCGCAAGGAGCTGCGGTACTGGCTGGCCCGAGCCCACGAGGGCACGGGCCGCTCGGCCGCCGCCCTCCCCCTGTACCGGGCCGTGCACCGGGTGGACCCGGCGTTCATGGACACCTCGGCGCGGCTCGCCGCGATCGCCGAGGGCGACGGGTACGACGATTCGACCGACCTGACGGCGATGGCGCTCGCCGGAGGCGGCGACACGCTGGAAGCACCGGACGGTCTGGATCCGCTCTTCGGCGCCGAGGGCCGGGACGTGAAGCTGTCCGATCCCGAACCGCCGCCGACCGGTCCGCTTCCGGCGCAGGGCGACCTCGTGCGGGAGAAGGCCGCCTCGGGACCGGCACAGTCGTGGCCGGCCGGGCCCACGGATCCGGAACTGCTGGAGGAGGCGCTGGCCGAGCTGGAGCGCATGGTCGGTCTGGAACCGGTCAAGCGCCAGGTCAAGGCGTTGTCGGCGCAGTTGAACATGGCCCGGCTGCGGGCCGGCCAGGGCTTACCCGTCCAGCCGCCCAAACGGCACTTCGTGTTCTCGGGGCCCTCCGGCACCGGCAAGACGACCGTGGCGAGGATTCTGGGCCGGGTCTTCTACGCGCTCGGCCTGCTCGGCGGCGATCACCTCGTGGAGGCGCAGCGGGCGGACCTGGTGGGCGAGTACCTGGGCCAGACGGCGGTGAAGGCGAACGAGCTGATCGACTCCGCGATCGGCGGCGTCCTGTTCGTGGACGAGGCGTACTCCCTGTCCAACTCGGGATACGGCAAGGGGGACGCCTACGGGGACGAGGCGCTTCAGGTGCTGCTGAAGCGGGCGGAGGACAACCGGGACCACCTGGTGGTGATCCTCGCGGGGTACCCCGAGGGAATGGACCGGTTGCTGGCCGCCAACCCGGGACTGTCCTCACGCTTCACGACGCGAGTCGATTTTCCCTCGTACCGCCCCTTGGAGCTGAAGGCGATCGGCGAGGTGCTGGCCGCCGACAACGGTGACGTCTGGGACGAGGAGGCTCTGGAGGAGCTTCGGTCGATCGCCGGGCACGTGGTGGACCAGGGCTGGATCGACGAGCTCGGGAACGGGCGGTTCCTGCGGACGCTGTACGAGAAGAGTTGTGCGTATCGGGACCTGCGGCTGAGCGGCTATCCGGGGATGCCGTCACGGGACGACTTGTCGACATTGCGGTTGCCGGACCTGATGCAGGCCTATGGGGAGGTCCTGTCCGGCCGGGGGCCGCAGGATCCATCGGGGTTGTAGCGGCTACCACAAGCTCGGTCGTGCCTGCGCGTCTGCGGCTGCGGGTTCGTCGTGGCTTGTCGCTCCCCCGAGTTCTCGGCTTCGCTCGAACAGGGGGATCCCCAACGCGGCAGAGCCACATGCCGACAGGGCCCCGCGCCCCTGAACGGGGCGCGGAGAACCCTTCTCAGCTCGGTACCGCTTCCTTCGGTTCCGCCATGCGCGGCTGAGGCGGAGCCTCCCGGTGCGCCGGGTCCCTCACCTCACCGACCAGCAGTTCCAGTACGTCCTCCAGCGCGACCAGGCCCAGGACCCGGCCGGAGGTGTCCGCCACCTGGGCCAGATGGGTGGCCGCCCGGCGCATCACCGTGAGCGCGTCGTCCAGCGGGAGCTCCGCCGCGAGCGTCGTCATGGGCCGCCAGAGCTGCTGCGGCACCGCCCGTTCGGATTCCTCGAGGTCGAGGACGTCCTTGACGTGCAGATAGCCCATGAAGGCGCCGTTCCCCGCGACCACGGGGAAGCGTGAGTAGCCCGTGCGCGCGGTGAGCGCCACGACCTCGCCCGGGGTCACCGTGGGCTCGACCGTCACCAGCAGGTCCGAGTCCAGGAGCACGTCCGTGACCGGGCGCGAGCCCAGCTCCAGGGCGTCCTCCAGGCGCTCCGCCTCCTCGGGGTCGAGCAGGCCGGCCTGGCCGGAGTCCTCCACGAGCTGGTTGAGCTGCTCGCTTGTGAAGGCGGCCTCGACCTCGTCCTTCGGTTCGACCCGGAACAGTTTGAGGATCACCCGGGCGCAGGCGCTCAGCGTGACCGTGACCGGACGGCACAGCCGCGCGAACGCCACCAGGCCCGGGCTCAGCCACAGGGCGGCCTTCTCCGGGGCCGCCATCGCCAGGTTCTTCGGCACCATCTCGCCGATCACCAGATGGAAGAAGACCACCGCCGCGAGCGCGATCACATAGCCGAGCGGGTGGACCAAGTCGTCGGGGATGTGCGCCGCAGCGAACACCGGTTCGAGCAGATGCGCCACGGTCGGCTCGGCGACGGCGCCCAGTGTCAGGGAGCACACGGTGATCCCGAACTGGGCCGCGGCCATCATCTGCGGCAGCCGTTCGAGGCCGTACAGCACCTGCCGCGCCCGGGCGGTCCCCAGCGGCTCGATCTGGCTGCGGCGTACGGACACGAGCGCGAACTCGGCGCCGACGAAGAACCCGTTGACGAGCACCAGCAGCGCCGCGAACAGGAGTTGGAGCACGCTCATCGCACCGCCTCCGCGGCCGGCGCGGGGGCGTCCGCGAGCTTCACGAGCCTGACACGCTCGGCGCGGTAGTGGCCGACCTGGCGGACGGTGAGCCGCCAGCCCGGCAGCTCGGCACGGTCACCGAGGGCGGGGATCCGGCCCAGCAGGTCGGCGACCAGTCCGGCCACGGTCTCGTACGGCCCCTCGGGCACATCCAGGCCTATCCGCTTCAGGACGTCGACGCGGCAGCTTCCGTCGGCGTCCCACGCGGGACGCCCGTCCTCGGGCGGCGCCACGGCGAGTTCCGGCAGGCCGAGGCCGTCGTGCTCGTCGCGCACCTCGCCGACCAGTTCCTCGACGATGTCCTCCAGCGTGACGACGCCGGCCGTGCCGCCGTACTCGTCCACGACCACGGCGATGGGCTGCTGGCTGCGCAGCAGCTCCAGGAGGGGCTGCACGGGCAGCGTCTCCGGGACCAGCAGGGGGGCCTGCGCGATCCGGGTGACGGGGGTGCGCAACCGTTCGTGGGAGGGCACCGCGAGGGCGTCCTTGAGGTGCACCATGCCGACGATTTCGTCGATCTTGTCGTGGTAGACGGGGAAGCGGGACAGGCCGGTGGCCCGGGTCAGGTTGACCACGTCCTGCGCGGTGGCCGAGGACTGCAGCGCGCTCACCCGCACTCGCGGGGTCATCACGTGCTGGGCGGTCAGCTCCCCCAGGGAGAGCGTGCGGACGAAGAGGTCGGCCGTGTCCTGTTCCAGCGCGCCGGCCCGCGCGGAGTGGCGGGCGAGCGACACCAGCTCGCCCGGGGTGCGGGCGGAGGCCAGCTCCTCGGCGGGTTCCACGCCCAGGGCCCGCACCAGGCGGTTCGCGACCGCGTTCAGCGCCGCGATCACCGGCCGGAACAGCCGGGAGAACAGGTGCTGGGGGCCCGCGACGAAGCGCGCGACCTGAAGGGGCCGGGAGACCGCCCAGTTCTTGGGGACGAGTTCACCGATCACCATCTGCGCGGCCGAGGCGAGCAGCATGCCGACGACGACCGCGACGCCGCTCGCCGCGCCCTCGGGAAGCCCGATCAGCGCGAACGGGGCGTGCAGCAGTTCGGCGAGCGCCGGTTCGGCGAGCATGCCGACGACGAGCGAGGTGATGGTGATGCCGAGCTGGGTGCCGGAGAGCTGGAAGGACAGCTCCTTGAGCGACTCGACGACCGTACGGGCACGCCGGTCGCCCTCGGCCGCGGCCCGCTCGGCGTCCGGGCGCTCGACCGTGACGAGCCCGAACTCGGCCGCCACGAAGAAGCCGTTGGCGAGAATCAGCAGGAACGCCGCCCCGAGGAGCAGCAAGGGGATGGTCATGATGCCGCCGCCTCCGCGTTCACACGGACACGGTCCGCGCTATGTCGGCAGGGGGCGGCGCAGGTACTACAGGACGATCCGTCCATCGCCGGAGGGAGTCACTCCTCGGGTAGCAGGAACCCCTGAGCACCGGGTGGAACCTCAGGGGCGGAGGCGCCACGTAAGCGCCTCTGCCACCAGATTAATCAAGACTGCGCCCTGTGCGGCAGGGTGGACGTCCCCGAGTCAGCCCTGATGTCGTTCGGGAGCGGCCGTGGAGCGGGCCTCGGCGAGCGCCCGGAGGGTGCGTGCGTCGTCGATGGCGCGTTTCTTGGCGATGCCCGGCTGGATGCCGAGGGCGGGCAGGCTGGTGCCGTCGCTGAGGTTCAGGAACACCCAGGGGTCGCCGGGACGCAGGTTGACCTGGACGATCTCCGCCCAGTCCAGTCGGCGCCGGCTTGCGATGTTGACGACGGTGACCCCGCTGTCGTCGGCGACGACCTTGGGCCGGGCGAGCAGGAGCAGCACTGCGAAGAGAAGGGCCGCCGTGAGGATGAAGCTGAGGCGTTCCCCGGTGGTGAGCTGGTCCAGCAGCAGCGCGACCGTGGTGATCACCACGAGTATCGCGACGCCGGCGGTCAGCAGCACGGCGCGGGTGCGGCCCGGCCGGAAGGTGACGGGAAGGGTGGGCAGGTCCGACATCGGTGCGCGGTTCCTCAGAGGCGGCAGGCGTGGATGGCCGTGGTGAGGATGGCCCGGGCGCCGATGTCGTACAGGTCGTCCATGATCCGCTGGGCCTCCTTGGCCGGGACCATGGCCCGCACGGCGACCCAGCCCTCGTTGTGCAGCGGCGAGACGGTCGGGGACTCCAGGCCCGGGGTGAGGGCGACGGCCTTCTCGAGCTGCTCGACGCGGCAGTCGTAGTCCATCATCACGTAGGTCCGGGCCACCAGGACGCCCTGGAGGCGGCGCAGGAACTGCTGGACCTTGGTCTCTTCGGCGTCGGCGCCCGTGCGGCGGATGACGATCGCCTCGGACTTCATGATGGGCTCGCCGATGACCTCCAGGCCGGCGTTGCGCAGCGAGGTGCCGGTCTCGACGACGTCCGCGATGACCTCGGCGACGCCGAGCTGGATGGCGGTCTCCACCGCGCCGTCCAGGTGGACGACGGCGGCGTCGATGCCGTTGTCCGCGAGGTGCTTGGCGACGATGCCCTCGTAGGAGGTGGCGATCGTCATGCCGCTCAGGTCCTCCACGCCGTTCGCCGTGCCGGGCTTGGTGGCGAAGCGGAAGGTGGAGCGGGCGAAGCCGAGCGGGAGGATCTCCTCGGCGTTGGCGCCGGAGTCGATGAGCAGGTCACGGCCGGTGATGCCGATGTCGAGGCGGCCGGAGGAGACGTAGATCGCGATGTCGCGGGGGCGGAGGTAGAAGAACTCGACCTCGTTCTCCGGGTCGACGATCCTCAGCTCCTTGGACTCCCGGCGCTGCTGGTAGCCGGCCTCATGCAGCATCTCCGCCGCAGGGCCGGACAGTGAACCCTTGTTGGGGACGGCGATGCGCAGCATGAGGTCGGCTTCCTTCGTTCGTGCGTATGGGTTGTACGGGTATTCGGTTTACGGCTCAGAGGTGGGCGTAGACGTCGTCCAGGGAGATCCCGCGCGCCACCATCATCACCTGGACGTGGTACAGCAGCTGGGAGATCTCCTCGGCGGCCGCCTCCTTGCCCTCGTACTCGGCGGCCATCCAGACCTCGGCGGCCTCTTCGACGACCTTCTTGCCGATGGCATGGACACCCTTGCCGACCAGCTCGGCGGTGCGGGAAGTGGCGGGATCGCCGTGGGCGGCCTTGTGCTGGAGCTCGGTGAAGAGCTCCTCGAACGTCTTCTTGGACATGGTGGTCCTAACCCTACGCGCTGAGGGCCGTACCTCAGTGCCAGGGTTCAGATACTGAGCGGAGCGTGGCGGCCGTCGCCACCGCCGCCGTCACCGCCTCGTGCCCCTTGTCCTCGTTGGAACCCTCGAGGCCCGCGCGGTCCAGGGCCTGCTCCTCCGTGTCGCACGTCAGCACCCCGAAGCCGACGGGGACGCCGGTCTCGACGGAGACCTGGGTCAGGCCCTGGGTGACGCCCTGGCACACGTAGTCGAAGTGGGGGGTGCCGCCGCGGATGACGACGCCGAGGGCGACGATCGCGTCATATCCGCGGCCCGCGAGGACCTTCGCCGCGACCGGCAGCTCGAAGCTGCCGGGGACCCTGAGCAGGGTCGGCTCGTCGATCCCCAGCTCCCGCAGGGCGCGCAGGGCGCCGTCGACCAGACCGTCCATCACCTTGTCGTGCCACTGTGCCGCGATGACGCCGACCCGCAGGTCGCTCACGTTGCGTACGGACAGTTCCGGTGCACCCTTGCCGCTCACGTCTCTCCTCAGTGCTCTGTTACTGGTTGCCGCAGGCGGACACGGCGGTCGTGTCCAGCCAGGGCAGGTCGTGCCCCATCCGGTCCCGCTTGGTGCGCAGGTAGCGGAGGTTGTGTTCACCCGCCTGGACGGGCATCGGTTCCCGGGCGGTGACGTCGAGGCCGTAACGCAGCAGGGCGTCGGTCTTCTCCGGGTTGTTGGTCATCAGGCGCACGCTGCTCACGCCGAGGTCCTTCAGGATCTGGGCGCCGGCTGCGTAGTCCCGGGCGTCGGCGGGCAGGCCCAGCTCCAGGTTGGCGTCCAGGGTGTCACGGCCGCGCTCCTGGAGTTCGTACGCGCGCAGCTTGGACATCAGTCCGATACCGCGTCCCTCGTGGCCGCGCAGGTAGACGACCACGCCCCGGCCCTCGGCCTGGATGCGCCGCAGGGACGCCTCCAGCTGGGGGCCGCAGTCGCAGCGGGCGGAGCCGAAGACGTCGCCGGTCAGGCACTCGGAGTGGACGCGGACCAGAACGTCCTCACCGTCGCCGATCTCGCCGTGGACGAGGGCGACGTGCTCGACGCCGTCGACGGTGGACCGGTAGCCGTACGCCGTGAAGGTGCCGTGGGCGGTGGGCAGCCGGACCTCGGCCTCGCGGCGGACGGTCGGTTCGTCCGAGGTGCGGCGGTAGGCGATCAGGTCCTCGATGGAGATGATCGTCAGACCGTGCTTGCGGGCGAACGGGATCAGCTCGGGCAGCCGCAGCATGTGGCCGTCCTCGCCGGCGATCTCCACGATGGCGCCGGCCGGGCGCAGTCCCGCGAGCCGGGCGAGGTCGACGGCGGCCTCGGTGTGGCCGTTGCGGACCAGGACGCCGCCGGACTTGGCGCGCAGCGGGAAGACATGGCCGGGCCGCACGAAGTCCGAGGGCTCAGCCGTGCCGCTCGCCAGCAGCTGGAGCGTGGCGGCGCGGTCGGAGGCGGAGATACCGGTGGTCACGCCGTGGGCGGCGGAGGCGTCGACGGAGACCGTGAAGGCGGTCTTCATCGACTCGTTGTTCTCGTCGACCATCTGGGGGAGCCCGAGCCGGTCCAGCTCCTCGCCCTCCATGGGGGCGCAGATCAGGCCGCGGCACTCGCTCATCATGAAGGCGACGATCTCGGGGGTGACCTTCTCGGCGGCGATCACGAGGTCGCCCTCGTTCTCGCGGTCCTCGTCGTCGACGACCACGACCGGGCGGCCGGCCGCGATGTCGGCCACGGCCTGCTCGACCGGGTCGAGCGCGAAGTCCTCGATGGTGTCCGTGCTGTAGAGAATCGGCGCCGTGCTCATACGGCGGCTCCTTCCAGGACGGGCCGCGCGGCCCTGCGGGAGCGCAGCCACCAGTCGCGCATGCCCCACAGGACGAGTGCGCCGTAGATGACGTAGACGAATCCGGAGAAGGCGAAGCCGTTGGCGAAGTTGAGCGGGACGCCGACGGCGTCGACGAGCAGCCACGCGAACCAGAACTCGACCATGCCGCGTGCCTGGGCGTACATGGCGACGATCGTGCCGACGAAGATGTACGCGTCCGGCCACGGGTCCCACGACAGTGCCGGGTACGCGGTGAACAGGCCGGCCACGGCGAGGGTGCCCACGGCCGCGGCGCCGACGAGGATGCCGCGTTCCCGCCAGGTGGCGAAGCGCGGTGCGATGTGGCCGTCCTCCGCCTGGCCCTTGCCGCGGTTCCACTGCCACCAGCCGTAGACGGCGACGACCATGACGACGACCTGCTTGCCGGCGCTGCCGGAGAGGTGGGCCGTGGCGAAGGCGGCGAAGAGAATCAGGCCGGACAGGAACTGCACCGGCCAGCTCCATATGGAGCGCCGCCAGCCGAAGGCGAGGCCGAGCAGACCGATCACGTTGCCGATCATGTCCGACCACTTGATGTGCTGGCCGAGGAGCGCGAAGGCCTCGGAGTTCAGCCAGTTCACTTGGTGGCCCCCTGACCGGCCAGGAGGCTCTCGACGTACTTGGCGATGATGTCGACCTCGAGGTTGACCGGGTCGCCGGGCTGCTTGAGGCCGAGAGTGGTCAGCGCGAGGGTGGTGGGGATGAGGCTCACGGAGAAGTGGTCGCCTCCGGCCTCAACGACCGTGAGGCTGATGCCGTCCACCGTGATGGAGCCCTTCTCCACGACGTAGCGGGACAGGTCCGCCGGGAGCGAGATCTTCACGATCTCCCAGTGCTCGGAGGGCCGGCGCTCCAGGACCGTGCCGGTGCCGTCCACATGGCCCTGCACGATGTGGCCACCGAGACGGGTGCCGACGGCGGTGGGGCGTTCGAGGTTGACTCGGGAGCCGACCATGAGGGCGCCGAGGCTGGAGCGGTTCAGGGTCTCCGCCATGACGTCGGCGGTGAACTCGTCGCCCTCGTGCTCCACGACGGTGAGACAGACGCCGTTGACCGCGATGGAGTCGCCATGACGGGCGCCTTCGGTGACGACGGGTCCACGGAGCCGGAAGCGGGAGGAGTCGCCGAGATTCTCGACGGCGGTGACCTCACCCAGCTCTTCGACGATTCCGGTGAACACTTCCCGGGTCCTCCTGCCTCGATGGGGCACGGACTCCGGGGCCTGTCGATGACGACAGCAGACACGAGCGAGGACACCGGGGGCGACGCCGGACGGGCCTCGTCCGCATGGACGAGCCGAGACGGCGGCGCGCACGAATGCCCGCCCGCCGCGCACTGCCTCCCATCCGGACTTTAACCGTCGGTCCAGGAATTCCACCTGGTCAACCGGCCGCTGGAAGCGACCGGGTCGCGGACTGTAACCGCCGGTTCGGACTTTCACCGACCCCGGAGTGCGCTGCTTCTGGTACAGCCTCAGTGTGCCACGACTGATCGATGGCCAACCGGGTGAACTTGCTGTGGGGTGCCTCACAGGTTCACATGCTGGACATATTCGACGGCGGGCGCCTGCCCGCCCTCGCCGCCACCACAGCAACACGCGCTCCACGAGAGCCACTTGAGATTGGTCCATACCTATTGACCGGGTGATCCACCCCGCCTAGGGTCGGCGCTCGCGGCGCGGTGCGCCGCCCTCGAACGGCCCGGCGGCGGTGACGAAGGCCCTTGCCCGCCGCCGGGCCTGCGGACGGCATGACCACAGCGGTACGGCCGCCTGCCGCAGTGCGGGCTCCTGTCGCGGTCCTGGCGCAGTGCGGACGCCCTATCGCTCAGGCGGCGTGAAGAGCTCGTCCTGGGCTCCGTCCCGTGCCGTCAGCAGTGCTCCCCGCAGGACCGCGCCGCCGCCCAGGGTGCTCGCGCGCACCTCGGTGGCCAGCGGTGACACACGGACCAGACGCTCCGCGACCCGCGCGGCGAGGACGTCCCCGCCCGCCTGCCCGACCTCGCCCCCGAGCACGACACAGCCGGGGTCGAGGACGGCGGCGACGGAGGCGGCGCCGATGGCGAGCCGGTCGGCGAGGGCGTCGAGGAAACGGCCGGCCCGTCCCGCCGGGGACACCTCCGTCACCCCACTGCCGCCGCCCGCCTCCACCCCGGCGACCGCCGCGACCGCCCCCGCACCAGGGCCGCCGCCGCCAGTTCTCGCGTCGCCCGCCCCGCCGACAAACCGTGCTCTCCCGCCAGTTCCACGATCGCCGCCGCCCCCGCCAGGGAGTGGAATCCACCCTCGCAGTCCGTCGCCGACGGCAGGGTGGCGGTGCCCGGGACCGGCAGGAAGCCGATCTCGCCCGTGCCGCCCGAGGCGCCGCGGCGCAGCGCGCCGTCCAGGACCACCGCCGCGCCCGTGCCATGGCCCAGCCACAGCAGGACGAACGTGTCGCGGTCCCGCGCCACCCCCTCGCGCTGCTCGGCCAGCGCCGCGAGGTTGGTCTCGTTCTCGACGATCACCCGGGCGGGCAGCCGCTCCTGGAGCGCGGCGACCAGGCGGCGGTGCCACTCCGGCAGCCCGGCGGAGTCACGGAGTTCACCGGTGGCGGGGTCGATGAGACCGGGCGCCCCGATCCCGACCGTGTGCAGCCTGTCGGCACCGGCCTCCTTCGCGGCACGCTCCACCAACAGCACCGCCTGCTCGACCGCCGGCCCGGTGCCGGTGTCGCCGCCGATCGGCGCGGAGGCCTCCGCGAGCACCCCGCCCAGCAGATCCGACACCAGCACGGAAACGCTCTCGGTGCGCACGTCCAGGGCGGCGAGGTGGGCCCGGTCGGCGACGATCCCGTACACCCGCGCGTTCGGACCGCGTCGCTGCTCGCCCGACTCCCCCACCACCGCGATCAGTCCGGCGGCCGTGAGCCGTTCGACGAGGTCGGCGACCGTGGGCCGGGACAGTCCGGTCAGCTGTTTCAACTGCCCTGCCGTCAAAGGGCCCTCCTGCTGCAGCAGGCGCAGGGCGAGCCGGTCGTTGATGGCCCGGGCGGTGCTCGGGGATGCGGGCATGCCGGGATCCTTCCAGATCTGCCATAGCGCCGCTCCGGCGCGGCTTCGGGTCCCCTATCTATCAGGCAGGGTTCCTGATAGTTTACGTCGGCGCGCAGGGAGGACACCGCCGGGAGGGGCCCGAGAATGAGCGAGATGAGCGAAGCGAGCCGACAAGAGGTGAGGCGCGCCCGGTACGCCGTGGCGGCCGTGTTCGCCGTGCACGGCGCCGTCACCGGCTCGTTCGCCACCCGCGTGCCCTGGATCCAGGACCATGCGCACGTCAGCGCCGGCCAGCTCGGCATCGCCCTGGCGTTCCCCGCACTCGGCGCGTCCCTGGCGATGCCGCTCGCGGGCCGGATCAGCCACCGGTTCGGCGCCCGGACGGCGCTGCGCGGACTGCTCTCCCTGTGGACGCTGTCCCTCGTCCTGCCGTCCCTCTCCCCCGATCTGCTCACCCTGTGCGCGGCCCTGTTCGTGTACGGCGCCTCGGCCGGGATGGCGGACGTCGCGATGAACGCGCTCGGTGTGGAGGTGGAGAACCGTCTCGGCAGGTCGATCATGTCCGGACTGCACGGCCTGTGGAGCGCCGGCGCACTGATCGGCTCGGCGGCCGGCACGCTCGCCGCCCACCTCGGCTCGGACGCCCGGCTGCACCACGCCCTGGCCGCCGCGGTGCTGACCGTGCTGGGTCTCGTCGCCTGCACCTGGGTCCTCGACCTGCAGCCCGCCGAGGACGAGGAGCCGCCGCCCCGGTTCGCGCTGCCGCCCAAGTCGGCGCTGCTCATCGGTGCGGTCGGCTTCTGCGCGGTGTTCGCGGAGGGCGCCAGCCTGGACTGGTCGGCGGTCTATCTGCGCGACCAGCTGGACAGTTCCGCGGGACTGGCCGCCGCCTGCACCACCGGTTTCACGCTCACCATGGCACTCGCGCGGATCGCGGGCGACAAGGTGGTCGACCGTTACGGGGCGGTGCGCACCGTCCGGGTGGGCGGTGTCCTCGCCACGCTCGGCGGGCTGCTCATCGTCGTCGCCGACCATCCGGCTCTCGCCATGGGCGGCTTCGCGTTGATGGGTCTGGGCATCGCGGTCGTCGTCCCGCTGTGCTTCGCGGCGGCGGGCCGCAGCGGGCCCAACCCGAGCCAGGCCATCGCGGGCGTGGCCACCATCACGTACACCTCGGGCCTGGTCGCGCCGGGCGCGATCGGCACTCTGGCCCAGGCCACGAGCCTGGTCGCGTCGTTCGGCCTGGTGACCGTGCTGGCGTGCGGGCTCGCGGGGTTCGCGGGGGTCCTCCGGGCGGGCGACCGCAACCGTCCGCAGGGTGCGACGGCCGCCGGTGCCGCACCCTCGGGGCGTGTACCCGCGGCGGAGGAACCGTTCTGTTCCCTGCCCGAGGCTCAGCGCCCGGGTCCGGACCGCCGAAGCGACTGAGATGCCTGTGTTGACCGGATGCGGATCGGCACCCTGGCGCTGATGCCGGGTCCTGGGGGCTCGGCTGCGAGACGGGCCCCGACCAGCCGGGGGATTGCTGGTCGGGGCGGCTCATGGGGTGGACGTGCCGCTCACGGGTGTGGAAGGGCCTCGGCCCCTTCGCCGCTTCAGCGTTGCTGAAGGAGCACGTCCGCCGCCCGTTCGGCGAGCATGGTCACGGGTGCGTGCGTGTGGGCCCGTACGATGCTCGGCATCGCGGAGGCGTCCACCACGCGCAGACCCGTCAGCCCTCTGACCGCGAACGTCGGGTCGACCACCGAGCGCTCGTCCGTGCCCATCCGGCAGGTGCTCACGAGGTGGTGGATACTGCCTCCCGTGGCGCGGATGTAGGCGGTGACGTCGTCGAGGTCCTCGGACAGGGCACCATCCGTCAGCGGCTTGCCCACCCACTGCGCGAAGTCCGGCTGCCGCAGGACGCGCTGTGCCTCGCGCACGCCCGCCACGAGCGTCTCGAGGTCGTGTCCCGCCTCGTCGGTCAGGTAGCGAGGGTCGATCAGTGGCGCGTCGTGCGGATCGGCGCTGCGCAGGGTGATCGCCCCACGGCTGCGCGGTCGCAGCAGGATCACTCCCAGCGCCAGGCCGTGCGCCGTGGGCCGCTGGTGCTCGCCCAGGGGGACGACCAGGTGGACGACCTCGATGTCCGGGGCCTCGAGTTCCTCGCGGGTGCGCAGGAACAGCAGGGCCTCGGAGATGATCGAGTCCAGTGTGCCGTAGCGGTCCTGCAGGTACTGGGTGATCTGCTCGGACGTGGTGTTCGCGCCGGGCGACCGGAAGCCCTGCGCCTCGAAGGCCAGGGGCACGAGCAGATGATCCGTCAGATCCCGGCCCACGGTCGAGAGGTCGCGGACCACGGGGACACCGTGCCGGGTCAGTTCCTCGGCGGGGCCCACCCCCGACAGCAGCAACAGGTGCGGGCTGCCGACGGCTCCGGCCGAGAGGATCACCTCGCGCTCCGCGCGGAGGGTCTCGGTCCCCGACTCCCCCTCGATCTCGATCCCGACCGCGCGGGTGCCCTCGAACAGGACGCGGCGTACGAACGTGTCCGCCAGCACGGTGAGGTTCGGCCGCTCCCGGGACGGAGCGAGGTAGGCATCGGCCGAGCTGTGCCGCAGGCCGTCACGGTGGGTCGCGCGGGCCAGCAGGTGGCCTTCCTGGACCTCGGCCGCCGGGGCGTGGCCCAGGCGCGCGCAGGCGTCGACGAACGCCGGGGTGACCGGCAGCGGATGGCGCAGGCCCGCCAGGCTGACCCGCTGCTCGGCCCGCTCGAAGTAGGGTTGCAGGTCTGCGTGGCTCCAGCCGGTCAGGCCGGCCTCCGCCCAGGCGTCGTAGTCCGCGCGGTGGCCTCGGGTCCACAGCTGGGCGTTGATGACCGATGAGCCACCCACCGCCTTTCCGCGGGGTATCGGAATGGAGCGGTCGGCCAGACCGGGCTGCGGCACCGTTGTGAAGTTCCAGTCCAGCTCGCCGCCGAAGAGGCGGGGGAACAGGATCGGCACCTGAACCTCGGGGCGGGTCTCGGGGGTTCCCGTACCGGCCTCGACGAGGAGCACCTGTGCCGTGCCGTCCGCGCTGAGCCGGTCGGCGAGCACGCATCCGGCCGAGCCGGCCCCGACGATCACGTAGTCGAACCGGCTCACTTCGCGACCGCCTCTCGGGCCGAGGCGGCGCTCGAAGTCGTGCTCACGCCCCAGGTCGTGCTCTTGCGGCAGAGGTTCTCGGCCATGGCAACTCCTTACCGTGTGCAGTGACGTTTCGATGTGCAGTGGTGTTGCGCTGGGCGACGGCGTTCGCGCGCTGCCGTGCGTCGGGGGTGACATGGCACGGGATCCGGGCCGGTCCGGCCGTCGCGGTCGGCCCGGAGGCGGTGCGGGCGGTACGGGGGCCGCGGTTCAGCGTGCGGCGGGCACGCCGTCCTTTCCGGCGGGCGCCTGCGCCGGTGCTTCTGTGGCTGCGACGTCACGGCTCCGCAGCACGTGCCGGAGCAGGGCGAGTGCGGCCAGGATGACGACCAGGCCACAGACTCCGTTCCAGCCGAAGGCGGAGTAGGCGCGGACTCCCAGCCACGAACCGGCACTGCCGCCCAGGAACGCGCAGGTCATGTAGGCGGTGTTCAGACGTGCGCGGGCCTGCGGACTCAAGGCGAAGATACGGGCCTGGTTGGCGACCTGGCCCGACTGCATGGCCACGTCGAGCAGCAGCATCCCCGCACCCAGGCCCACCAGTCCGAGGACCCCGCCGAAGTGCCCGGTCAGCAGCAGGGCTCCGGCGGCGATGGCGCCGAGCATGCACACCAGGTTGACGGCGTCCGGACCTCGCCGGTCGGTGCGGCGTCCGGCGATCGGCGTGGCGAACATGCTGGCCGCGCCGACCAGGGCGAGTACGCCCACGGCGGGGGTACCCAGGTCGTAGCGCGGGCCGGTGATGAACAGTGCGAGGGCGGTCCAGGCGGCGCTGAAGGCGGCGAACACCAGGACCTGGTACTGGCACGAACGCCGCAGCAGCGGCTCGGTGCGCAGCAGGTGCAGGGAGGCCGCCAGGAGTGCCGGGTAGCGCTGGTCGGTGCTCGGCTTCGTGTGCGGGAGCGCGGCGGCCATGGCCAGAGTGAGGAGGAGGGCCATGCCGGCCGCCACCAGGTACGGGGCGCGCCAGCCCAGCCACTCCCCCAGGGTGCCGGAGAAGGTGCGGGCCAGGAGGATGCCGCCGATCAGGCCGGAGAGCAGGGTCCCGGTCACCGCGCCGCGGCGCTCGGGTTCGGTCAGCCCCGCCGCCATCGGGATGAGGATCTGGGGAACCACCGTGGTGAGACCGACCAGCGCGCTGGCGACGGCGAGGACGGGCAGGGCCGACGCGGTCCCCGCCAGGACGAGCCCCGCACAGGTCACCAGGAGCAGGGTCGTGATCAGACCGCGGTGGCGGAGCCGGTCGCCCAAGGGGACCAGCAGGAAGATTCCCGCTGCGTAGCCGAGTTGGGCGCAGGTGACGACCACGGCCGCGGAGGCCGGGGCCACGTGCAGGTCCTTGGCGATCAACGGGCTGATCGCCTGGGGGAAGTAGATGTTGGCGACCGCGATACCGCAGGCGACGGAGAGGAGCAGGATCAGGGGCCGGCTCAGCGCCGACGAGGCTGCGGAAGGAGGGCCAGCAGGCACGACACACACCTCGACCAGGTAACGGAGGGACGGACAGGGGAAGGTGGCAGGCCGCCACCGAGAACCGGTTTAACCGGTTCCAAGAAGGTACCAGTAAAACCGGTTCCGACGTAGGGTGGTTTTCATGACGGTCACTCCTGCGCCGACGGGCAACCGCTTCCGCAGCGGCTCCGGCCGGCTCTGCCTCGACTTCATGCGCACCTTGCGGCTGCGCGGCATGGACGCCGCCACCGAGGAGCTCGACACCCCGGAGGCGCTGAGCGCGTGGGTCGCCCAACTGGGCCCCTATCCCGACGACACCCTCGTACCGGTCCCCACCCAGGCAGTTCTGCGGCAGGCCCGGGAGGTGCGGGAGGCGGTTCACACGCTCCTGACAGCGGCCCGCAGCCACAGCGGGCCCGCAGGGTGCCCCCCTGGCGCCCGCGCACTGCTGAACCGGGCCGCGGCCGCACCACCCCCCGTACCGGTGCTCGACGAGCACGGCGCGCTGACCTACACCGCCGCCGATCCCGTCGGCGCGGTCCTCGCCGACATAGCTCGCGACGCGCTCGACCTGGCGACATCACCCGCCCTGGAGCGGGTACGGGCCTGCTCCGGGCCTCGCTGCGCCGCTTGGTTCCTCGACACCTCGCGTCCGGGCAACCGCCGCTGGTGCTCGATGGGCACATGCGGCAACCAGGCCAAGAAGACCACCTGGCGCACCAAGCAGGCGTCCGCAGACCGGGCCTGAAGCACGGTCACACGGCGGCCTCGGCGATCGCTTCCAGAACGCCTGCGCACTCCACCGCGTCATCCGGTCCCGGCAGCCGCTCCACGTCCCGGCGCCCTTCGGGCGTCCGCTGCCGGCCGGCCAGGAAGGCGGTCGTGGCATCACCCGCCGCAGGTGGCCGGTGGGCCTCGATGAGCATCCCCTCCTCTGCTGCGAGAACCAGGTGGCCACCGTCCACCCGAAGCGTTCCCCGCGTCCCCTCCAGCCGCAGGCGGACGCCTCCGGAACGAGACGTCCACCCGGCGTGCAGCGCCACGGGAACCGTGCCCCACTCCACGAGAGCGGTGCCCCCGGCATCCCCCGGCCCGCCCGCCGGGAGAGGGCGCAGCAAGGCTCCGCGGACGCGGAGGGGGGCTTCGGGCAGCAGCCATCGCAACAGGTCCACGAGGTGGACTCCGAGATCGGCGAAAGCGCTCCCGCCGCCCCAGGACGGTTCGAGCATCCACATCGCGCCGGCGTCGGCGAAGAACCCGTCCAGCAGACCGGGGTGCGTGAACCACGCGTCCCCCGCCACGAGTTCACCGAGTCGGCCTTCGGCCAGGAACTCCCCGGCCCTGCGCAGGGCCGGAGCACAACGGAGGAACATCGCCACCGCCACCCGGCCACCGGCCGTCGCCACGAGGTGCGCCGACGCGGCCGCCTCCGTGGCGGTGGCGGCGAGCGGCTTCTCCACCAGGACAGGCGTCCCCGCCCGCACGGCTGTGGCGATGAGCTCTCGGTGCTCGGCAGTGGTGGAGCACACCAGGGCGAACTCCGCGTCCGCGAGGGCGGCGTCGGCCACCACCGGTACGTCACGGAGCTCGTGCAGCCGGCGGGACGTACCGGTCGGATACCGGCCAGGGTGGACGGCGCACACCTCCGCGTGGCCCGCGAGCACACGGAGGTGGTCGGCCAGGTGGGGATGCGCGGTGCCCAGAATCGCCACTTTGGGCCGTCGAGGGCTCGCGCCCGGCGCCGGTTCAGTGGGCACGAGCCACTGCGGGGACGGATCCCGCGGGCCGGACGAAGGCGCGGTCCACGTACACCAGCGCCTCCCGGTCCACGGAGGTGACGCAGTCCAGCACGCGGCCGATCAGGATGCTGTGGTCACCGCCGTCCACGACGTCGTGCATACGGCACGCGAGCCGGACGACGGCTTCGGGAATGCCGGGCAGTCCCCGTTCGAGGGTGACGGTGTCCCCGGCGGCGAACCGGTCGACACCCGAGGTCGCGAAACGCCGGGCGATGTCGGACTGGTCGTGGGCGAGGACGTTGACCATGAAGAAGTCCGCGGTGGTGAAGGCGGCGTGCGTGCTGGCCTTCTTGTCCAGGCTGACCGTCACCAGCGGCGGAGCCAGAGACAGGGAGACGAACGAGCTCGCGGTGAATCCCCAGCGGCGGCCGGCCGCATCCACCGTGGTGGTGACGACCACGGGTCCCGGGACACGGGCCATGGCACGGGTGAAGTCCAGTTCTCGGGCATTGGGGGGCATGGGTGCGGGCCTCCTCAGGCATGGGCATGGGTGCGTCAGAGGACGGTGACAGGAACGGTGTGCCGGCTCAGCCGGCGCGAGGCCTCGGTCATGCGGCGAGCTCCCGGGCGGCGAAGTCCCGCAGCCAGGTGCGGAACTCCGGGCCGACGTCCTCCCGCCGGCAGGCGAGCCGCACTGTGGCGCGCAGGTACTCGCCGCGGTCACCGGTGTCGTAGCGGTCGCCGGTGAACACCACCGCATGCACCGGGCCGCCGATCTCCGGAGCGCCTGCCATGGTGCGCAGGGCGTCGGTGAGCTGGATCTCGCCACCCCGTCCGGGTCCGGTCTTGGCCAGGACCTCGAAGACCGCCGGGTCGAGGACGTAGCGGCCGATGACGGCGAGGGTGCTGGGGGCCCGGCCCGGCTCGGGTTTCTCGACCAGGTCGGTCACCCGCAGGACGCCCTCCTGGTACCCGGCTTCGACCGCGGCGCAGCCATAGCGGTGGATCCGCTCGGTGCCGACGTCCATCAGGGCGATCACGCTGCCGCCCAGTTCCCGCCGGACGCCGGTCATGCGGGACAGCAGCGGGTCCGCGGGATCGATCAGGTCGTCCCCGAGCAGCACGGCGAAGGGCTCGTCGCCGACGTGGGAGGCCGCGCACAGGACGGCGTGTCCAAGGCCCCTGGGGTCGCCCTGGCGGACGTAGTGCACGGTGGCCAGGTCGGTCGCGGCGCGCACCAGGTCGAGCCGGGCCGTGTCGCCCTTGCCGGCGAGGACCGCCTCCAGTTCGGCGTTCCGGTCGAAGTGGTCCTCCAGGGCGCGCTTGCCACGGCCGGTGATCATGAGGACGTCGTCGAGGCCGGCGGCGACGGCCTCCTCGACGACGTACTGGATGGCGGGTTTGTCGACGAGGGGAAGCATCTCCTTCGGCGTGGCCTTGGTGGCGGGCAGGAAGCGCGTGCCGAGCCCGGCTGCCGGGATGACGGCCTTGCGCACGCGGTGTCGGGGAGGGGCGGAGGCCATGGTGTGTACGTCCTTGTCGTCGGTGTCTCGGACCTGTCGGGGTCAGGCGACGATCGTGCGCCGGGCCGGAATCTCGGACTCCCCGGGCACGGCCCCGTGCCCGCCCTCGCTCAGCGCGCTGAGGAAGGAGCGGGCCCAGTGGTGGACGTCCCGCTCGCGGACGTGGCGGCGCAACTCCCGCATGCGGTGCCGTCGCTCCCGCTCCTCCAGATCCAGGGCGGCGGCCATGGTGTCCTCGAGTTCGGACAGGTGGTGCGGGTTGACCAGGAGCGCCTGGGGCAGCTCATGGGCGGCGCCGGCGAACTCGCTGAGGACCAGCGCACCGCCCAGGTCCGGGCGGGCCGCCACGAACTCCTTCGCGACCAGGTTCATGCCGTCGCGGAGCGGCGTCACCAGCATGACGTCGGCGGCCTGGTAGAGGGCGGCGAGCTCCGTGCGGTCGACCGTGGTGTGCAGGTAGTGCACCGGGACCCGGCCGACCTGCCCGAAGGTCCCGTTGATGCGCCCGACTTGTGCTTCTACGCGGGCGCGCTGCCGTCGGTAGTGCTCGACGCGCTCCCTGCTGGGGGTGGCGATCTGCACCAGGACGGTGTCCTGTGCGGTGATCCGGTTCTTGGCCAGCAGCCCCTCGAAGGCACGCAGGCGCTGGTCGATGCCCTTGGTGTAGTCGAGCCGGTCGACCCCCAGCATGATCTTCCGGGAGCCGCCCAGCCGGTGGCGGATCCGCTGTGCCCGTTCCCTTACCGCCTCGCTGTGGGCCAGAGCCTCCAGGCCCGCCGTGTCGATCGAGATCGGGAAGGCCCCGGCACGGACGGTCCGTCCCGGCAGCCGCACCGTTCCGAGCACGGGGGTGGGCTGGCCGCCGGCCACGCTCTCGCCCCGGTGCAGTCTGCGGACGAGCTGCAGGAAGTTCCGGGCACCACCGGGCAGCTGGAAACCGACCAGGTCCGCCCCGAGCAGCCCGTCCACGACCTCCGTGCGCCAGGGCAGCTGGAGGAAGAGTTCGGGGGGCGGAAAGGGGATGTGCAGGAAGAACCCGATCCGCACGTCGGGGCGCCGTTCCCGCAGGAGTGCCGGGACCAGCATCAGCTGGTAGTCCTGGATCCAGACGGTGGCACCGGGCGCGGCCACGGCCGCCGTGTGCTCCGCGAACCGCTGGTTGACCTGCCGGTAGCTCTGCCACCAGGCCTGCTTGAACTCGGGTGGCGCGACCGCGTCGTGGAACAGCGGCCACAGTGTGGCGTTCGAGAAACCCTCGTAGTAGTCGCGGTACTCGCTTTCGTTCAGGGGCACCGGATGCAGCCGCAGGTCCGGGTCGTGAAAGGCCACGGGGGTGTCCCCGGTGGTACCGGCCCACCCCACCCACGCGCCGCGCCGGGCGCGCAGAATGGGCTCCAGGGCACTGACGAGCCCTCCGGGGCTGCGCTGCCATCGTGGTTCGGCCGTGCCGTGCGCCTCCAGGTGGACCGGAAGGCGATTGGCGACGACGAGGAATTCCGTTTCCTGGTCCGCGGTATGGCGAACCCTGGGCGTGTCCACGTCCTGCTTCCCTTCTGGCGGGGGCCGGACCCGGCGGACAGCGGCGGGGACAGGAGCGCCCGCCGGGCTCGGCAGCGTGTGCGACAGGGACGGACTGGTGCCGCGGCAGGCAACGTCTGCCCGTCGGGGAGCGCGTCCGGTGTGTGCTCTGGGTGCCCCTGCTCGAAGAGCTTGGGGAGTGCCGGGCGTCGCGACGGGGCGCGCGTTGCCTGTTGCCGGCACGTCCGCGCTAGGCGGCGCGGAAGTCCACGATGGTCTTGAGATCCGTGGTGCTGCGGTAGTTCTTGAAGATCTCGACCAGGCCGTCGAAGTCGTCGAAACTGTGCACGGTGGACAGCAGGCGCTTGCCGTCCACGATGCCCGACACCAGCATCTGCATGGCCGCCTGTATCACGTTCGCGGAGTGGTGCATGGGGAACACCGTGACGTCGAACGGTGAGGCGGAGATGTTGATGCCCTTGGCGAGCATCAGCCACGTGTCGAACTTCTGCATCTCCTGGGACGCCCCGTACAGCACGTAGCGGCCCTTGGGCTTCAGCCGGCGCATGGCCACCCGCCGGGGGTCCTTCTCCTCGTCGTCGACCTTGACGGTGGGAAGTGCGTCGAAGACGTAGTCGAAGGTGTTCTCCGCGACCTCCGCGATAAGTTCCTCGGGCAGGTACGCACGCTCGGAGAAGTGTTCCTCGGCGTGCCGGTTGCGGACGGGGTTCGCGTCCACGGACACCACCTGGTTCGGCGCGAGCAGGCGCTTGATGACGCTGCCGGCGATGATGCCGATCGGGCCGGTGCCCATGATCAGGACCTTGTCGCCGATCTTCGGCGGGTTCGCCAGGATCGAGCGGAGCGCGCCGGTGGTGGGCTCGATGAACGATGCCTGCAGGTCGTCCAGGGCGTCGGGTACCTTGACCGCGGCGGCCCGCAGATCGTCGTTGAAGTTCCGGTCGGCCCAGAAGACGTCCTCCTTGATCTCTCCTGAAAAGATCGGACGCAGGGTGCGGTACTCGGCGAAACCTCCGAAGTCGGTCTGCCCCCAGTACACGATGCGGTCGCCGATCTCGATGTCGGGACGGGTGAACTCCGGCCCCTTCTCGACGACTTCTCCGAGGTATTCGTGTCCCAGGATGATCGGGTACTAAGAGGGGAAGAGGTGACCCTCGTAGAAGGAGATGTCCGTCGAGCAGATCGACACGCAGCGGGTGCGCAGCAACAGGCCGTCGGCGGGCGCCGTGGGGCGCGGCACCTCCGCGAGGACGGTCTGACGCGGGGCTACGAGCTGAAGGGCCTTCATGGTGGGCATGGTTGTCCTTCCGGGCAGGTCGCGGTTGCGGAAGATGGGCCGGGCGGGCGGAGTCAGCGGCGCATGCTCAGACCGCCGCCGAGGAGGTACTGGCCGACCATCTCGATGTTGGTCGGCGAGAGCGTGATGTGTTTCGCGGCCGAGTGCGCGTCACGGAAGTAGCGTTCGAGCATGCTGCTCGCGTACAGCGAGGAGGTGCCCGCCACGGTGAACAGGCTGGAGATCGCCTCGCAGCAGTGCTCGGCCACGGTCGCCGCGGCCAGCCGGACGGTGGCGCTCAGCGGCTCCGCACCCACCTCGCCGAACTGTTCGGCATGCCAGGCGGCGTCCGCCAGCAGCAGTCGGGAGGCCCTCACCTGCGCCTCGGCGCGGGCGAACCGGTCCTGCACCGTGTGACTCGCGGCGAGGGTGCTCGTTCCGGCCATCGGCTTCTTGACGGTGGCGAGCCGCTGGAACTCCCGCAGCGCCGCGCGCGCCGTCCCGAGGACGGTCGACGACGATCCGAACAGGCCGAAGTCGTAGTAACTGATCCCGTAGCCGCGGGACGGGCGGTCGGGCGGAGCGGAGAACATGTCCCGCTGGGACACGGTGTACTCCTCTCCCACGAAGACGCCGTCGATCTCGTAGTCCTCGCTGCCCGTGCCGCGCAGGCCCAGGGTGTGCCAGTTGTCCAGCATGCGTACGGCGGTCCTGGGGACGAAGAGCATCCGGATGTCCGGGCCGTGCTCCGTCGTCCGCGGGGTGCCGTCGACGGTGACCCGGGCCGCGCACACCAGCCAGGCGGCGTGTGCCGAGCCACTCGCGAAACCCCAGCGGCCGGAGAGGCGGTAGCCGCCGTCGACCGCCTCTGCCTGACCGGTGGGGTTGACCGAGCCGACCACCAGCGCGTCCTGGTCGCGGAACAGTTCACGTGCCGCCTGTTCCGGCAGGTAGTCCGACAGCCGGCCGATCGCGGCCTGCACCGCCATCTGCCACGCGACCGCCGGGTCGTGGCGTGCCAGGGCCTGGAGGACCTCGGATCCGGTCTCCAGCGGCACCTGGGAGCCGCCGAGGTCACGGGCGACCAGCATCCGGTGGAACCCGCCGTCCTGCAGGGCCTCGAAGACCGCCACGGGAGAGGACCTGCGCCGTTCGCCCTCCTCCCGCCACTTCTCGACAACCGGGGCGATCCTGTCGACGCGGGCGAGCCACTCCGCGGTCCGATCCGATACGGGTTTCCTGTCCAGCAGCGCGAGGATTCCCCCGCGGCCTTGGTTCGGTTCCATACCCACCTCCTGAGGTCGCTCGGAGCATAGGCAGGGCGAACGGGCGTTCAATACCGGAAAAGCCGCTGGTGACAACACCTGTTGAGCGGTGCGGAAGAGCAGGGAACGCCAGAAGGCCGGCGCCATCGGGCGCCGGCCTTCCTGGTGCGACGACGTGGGTCAGCTCGCCTGGTCCAGAACGTTGACGAACGCCCGCCACACGTCGATGTGCTGATGCACCGCCGCGATCAGCACCGCCCGGCTGTACCGAGGTACGGCCGCCAGCAGCAGGTCTCTCTCGGCTCCCACGAGAGCGCGGTTGTCCAGCAGGCGCAGCAACCGCTTACCGGTGTCCGAGAACCGTAACGAAGGATCACGGGCGAGGACGGCGAGGGGATCATTGTGCGCGACACGGTGCCGCATCGGCACGGCGAGGTCTTCACCGGCCTCGACCGCGGCCAGCGGCACCGGCTCGGCCAGGGCGCCGGTGTCCTTCCGCAGGACCGGGTCCTCACCTCGCTGCATCCTCGCCCGGACGTCACGGGCGGTGCCCAGGGAGACACCGGCGGCGGAGGCGATCCGGCGCAGCGACGCGTCGGGGTTCTCGCGCAGGTAGGCAGCCGCGCGTCTCCGGCCGGCGGCCGCGTCCACGGGGCGGGCACGGCCGTCCCGGCCCACCCTGATGTGCGACTGAGGTCCGTCCCCGGATGAACGCCGCCGAATCGCCGCGACCGTCTTGGTGGACAGACCGGCGGCCTGGGCGATCGCCCGGTCCGACCACTGCGGGTAGGCCGCCAGGATCCTGTGGGCGGCGGCCGATCGCTCCTGTTGGCTCAGCCGCCGGCCGCGGTGCAGATTGGCCTGGACTGCCTGGACGAATGCCTCCTCGTCGTCCCCGTCGAAGTAGTGGACATCGATCTCGCGGCGACCGGCCAGCATCGCCGCCGTGAGCCGGTGCATTCCGTCGATCACGCGCATCGTGCGGCGGCACACCAGGATCGGCGGCAGTTCCCGTGTCGCCATCAGCGATCTGGCGTAGTCCAGATCCACATCTCCGGCCCGGGGGGAGTCGCCGGGCACCAGTGCGTCGACCGCCACCCTTTCCGTGCGGGGCGGTGCGGAATCCGTCTGCGGGCGAGGTGCCGGCCCGGTCATGGTCGCCTGCCCGCTCGGCCGGACGGGTGCCCCGGCACCATGACACGCGCCCCGGACCGGGCGGTCGGCGTGGTGAGCGCCGCCGGGGTTCCGGGAAGCGGACGAGCCGCGACGAGGCGTGCCATGGGCCAAGCGAGGGTGCCGTCGGCGTGAGGTTCGGCCTCTTCGGGAGCGTGAGCGAGAGCCCGCGGGCCGTCCGCACCCCGCGGTGCGATTCCTGCGGCGCGGATCTCACCCTGGCCGGGCGGGAGCGTCTCGTCCGGTTTCCGGGCAGGACGAGGCGGTGGTGTGTCGGTCATGACCAGTGTCTCCGTTGACATCCACAGCGTGGAAAGACAGGTACGGAACAGCCGGGAGCGTCAGTGGTCCGTGGCTGCGTCGATCTTCGGACCGGCTACCGGTCGACGACGACCGGGCGTCCGCCGTCAAATGAGTCGTCGACGACCGGGTGAGATCGGATCCCGGGGCCGGCGACCGAGCGCCGGTCACGGGTGTCGGGCCGGCTCAGCCGGTGCCTGACAGGCGTGCGCTCGACATGGTGAGGCGTCACTTGGGAAAACGGCGTTGGCATCCGACGACGGTGCCGTTCGGCCGGTGCGCCGACTTCTTCGGTTCGCTTTCGGCCATGGTCATGGTCGTGCTGCTGTACATGCTCGGACTTCCCCCGCCGTGTGACCCACGTACTTCCTGAGCAGTGGCGAGTTCACAGGGTGCCGGACCGGATTGCCAGGGGCGGTTGTGGCCGATTGGACACAAAGGGCCAACATCCTCACCGGTCAGCGCCCGACAGCCGAGCCCCGAAGGCGGCCGCTGAGCGCGGTCATCCGGGCGCGACGCCCGGCGCGTTCCCAGCCGTGACGCGCTGACCTGCGCCCACTCTCCGGGCACGGTGCTCGTGCGGACCCTTCGGCCGATTTATGAAGAGCTCCAACCTTCGTTTGGAATAGTGGGCGGTTCGGCAGGAAAACGGGGAGGAAAATTGTGGACAGCAGGCCACTGAGAGACGCCGGACTCATTGACATATCCGTCGTTCTCTCCAGTAGGGCGACGGAGCTTCTGGCTCGCACCGCGGACATGCTTTCGGCACTGACGACACCGGAGATCGCGGAGAGCTATCGGATCCTGGCTGAAACGGATGGCCCCATTCCGTTGAAAGAGGCCGACAAACGACTGGGGGCCGACGGGAGCGTCGCCCGGCTCCTGGCTCTGGGGCTGGCGCACGTGCTGCCCCACGATCCGCCGGTCCTGGCGGCCACCGCGCCGGTGCCGGCCGTGGAAGCCGCCCTGGCCCAGAAGCAGCACGAGCTCAACGCGCAGTACGACGTCATGGTCCGCGCCCGGCGGGAAGCCGTGCAGATACGTCAACTGGCGGATCAACAGGGACAGGAAGCCTCTTCGCACCGCCTCGCGCGCGTTCTCACGGACTCCGACGACATCGCCGCTCTGTCCAACACGATCGGTACGGCGGCGAAAGAAGAGCATCTGACGCTGGAGACCTTCCGCTACGACCTACCCCTCACGGAGAGTTCGGCGCAGCCTCCGACGGCCGCGTCGATCGCCCGCGGGGTGCGGCATCGGAGCATCTACGAAACCACGTTCCTGAGCGACCCCGTGGGCGCCGTGATCATCGAAAGCTGTGCCGCCGCCGGCGAGGAGATACGCGTCCTGCCGCAGCTTCCGATGAAGATGAAGATCACTGACTCCTCTCAGGCTCTCGTGGCACTGACGCCGACCGGTTCCAGCGCGGCCCTTCACCTGACGTCGCCCGTCGCTGTGGACGCGTTGCGCCACTACTTCGAGTTGCTGTGGCGCGACGCTCGCCCGCTGGGCCTTCGTCCGTCGCCCACCACGGGGGAAAGGGAACGTCAGCGCCATGAGATCGCGGCGCTGATGCGGCAGGGCCTCAAGGACGAGGCGGTTGCCCGGCGCCTGGGTCTGACCCCGCGCACCGTGCGCCGTCGCATCAGCGAGTTCATGCAGGAGCTCTCCGCCGAGACCCGTTTCGCCGCGGGCGCCGAGGCTCAGCGCCGTGGCTGGTTCGAGGACCCGGACGACTAGTTGTCGACGAGCTCCTCAGAGCTCCTCAGTCCGCCGAGCGCAACAGTTCACGGCCCGCGGCCCTGAACCGCTCGCTCCACGACGTCGGCCGCAGGGTCGCCGCGTCCAGCCGGACCAGGACCCGGGTGCCGTGCGCGTACGTCACCGCCCCGTCCGCCGAGCACAACCGGAACCCGTACGTGAGCCCGGTGTTCCCGAGCCGCTCCAGCCACAGGTGCACGGCGTACGCGCCCGGCTTGGTGACCGGGGCCTCGTAGCTGATCCGCAGCTCCTTGACGGCGTTGCAGAAGTCGCCCGCCGCCTCCCAGTCGCCCTCGAAGCGGAAGCCGCGCTCCTGCCACAGGGTGGACCAGGCACGCTCGACCATGACCGGGTAGCGGGCGTTGTGCAGCAGTCCGAGCGCGTCCAGGTCGTCGAAGTGGACGGTGACGGGGATCAGCCGGCCGTACGACACGACAGGCCCTGGCAGGGTCTCGGCGGTCACGGACGCGGGATCGGCTTCGACGGTCACGGGCGGGGCTCCTCGATCTGACCCGGTGAGGCGCTCGCGACGCTGCGGCGCTCGATCCCAGCCATGGTAAGCGCTCGCTCAGGAACTCCCGCCCACGGGTCAGCCGACGATCGAGTCCAGCTGCTCGGCGGCCGGCCTCGGCGCCCACAGGTCACCGCCGGGCGGTGCCTCCAGCAGGTGCACCGCCTTCTGGGCCTGCGCATGCCGCGGATCATCCATGTGAACGCAGTTCGTGAGTGGAACCGTGTGAGAACGCAGTGCCCGCTGGTGCCGGTGACAATGGTTCGGACAGTTCTTCATGTACAGAGAAAGAGAAGCCACACCATGGACCTCGGCGTGCGCTGGAAGCTGCACGGTGACGGGCGCACGCCCGCGCCCGGAGCGGTCGTCCGTCCCGACGAACGCCTCTCCTGGCCCCGCACGGTCGGGCTCGGCGCCCAGCACGTCGTGGCCATGTTCGGTGCGTCCTTCGTGGCGCCGGTGCTCATGGGCCTGGACCCCAACCTGGCGATCATGATGTCCGGCGTCGCCACCGCGATCTTCCTGCTGGCGACGCGCGGCCGGATACCGAGCTACCTCGGCTGTTCACTGTCCTTCGTGGGTGTCGCCGCGGTGATCCGGGCGCAGGGCGGCACCAGCGCCACCGTGACCGGCGCGGTGTTCGTCGTCGGCATCGTGCTGTTCCTCATCGGCCTCGCGGTCCAGCGGTTCGGGGCGCGGATCATCCATGCGGCGATGCCGCCGATCGTGACCGGCGCGGTCGTGATGCTGATCGGCTTCAACCTGGCGCCGGTGACCGCGTCGACGTACTGGCCGCAGGACCAGTGGACCGCGCTGCTGGTGATGCTGTTCACCGGGCTGGCCGTGGTGTGCCTGCGCGGCTTCTGGTCCCGGATCGCGATCTTCCTCGGGCTGGTGTTCGGGTACGGGATCTCCTGGTTGTTCGACCGCGTCTTCGGGAAGATCCACTCGGTGGACGCGAGCGGAAAGCTCACCGATCACTGGCGCCTGGACCTGTCCGGCGTGGGCAAGGCGGACTGGATCGGCCTGCCCCATTTCCACGGACCGTCCTTCCAGTGGTCCGCGATCCTGGTGGCGCTGCCCGTGGTGATCGCTCTGGTCGCGGAGAACGCGGGGCACGTCAAGGCGGTCGGCGAGATGACGGGCGATCCGCTGGACGACAGGCTGGGCACGGCGATCTCCGCCGACGGCGTCGCCTCCATGCTCTCCACCGCGGTCGGCGGCCCGCCCAACACGACGTACTCCGAGAACATCGGTGTGATGGCCGCCACCCGCGTCTACTCGACCGCCGCCTACTGGGCCGCGGCCGGCTTCGCCCTCCTGTTCGGGATCTGCCCCAAGTTCGGCGCGGTCGTGGCCGCCATCCCCGGCGGAGTGCTCGGCGGCATCACCGTCATCCTGTACGGCATGATCGGTCTGCTCGGCGCGCAGATCTGGCTCCATGCCAAGGTGGACCTGCGCAACCCGCTGAACCTGGTGCCGGCCGCGGCGGGCATCATCATCGGGGTCGGCAACGTCACCATGAAGTTCACCGACCACTTCTCGCTGAGCGGCATCGCACTGGGCACGCTGGTCGTCATCACCGGCTACCACGCGCTGCGGGCGTTCGCCCCCGCCCACCTCAAGGCCCAGGAGCCGCTCCTGGACTCGGGCACCTCCGCCTACGACGAGGAAGCCGACGCGAAGGCTCACCGCGCCAAGCCGTAGGCGTACGACGCCGAGAACGTCCCGGGCGTTCCCTTGCAGCCGTCCGACGCGCCTGGCAGCTCACCCACAGATGGGCGTCGATCCGGGCCTGTCCCGTACGCGGCGTCGGGGTCTGCCCGACCCCGCGGCCGGCCGGGTCCCACTACTGACCGCCGGCCGGGCGGGACGCGGCCCTCGGCAGCCGCGGCCGAGGTGACGGCCCGCACGCGCGCGGTGATCGTCGACGCTGTGGGGTCGGCGAACCGGACGGCGGCGGGGCGGTCGGCGATGCATGACTCGATGACGGCCCGCCGGTGGTCGTCCGGGTGGGTGGCGATCCGGTCCAGCACCTGCGAGTCGGGGTGACGGTGGAGCCGCACGGGCGCGACCTCTGTCCTCGGCCTGCGGGCGGAGGGGGAGGGAGTGGGGCGGGGAGCGGCGGACGAGACCCGGGTGGGGCGCGGCGTCGACGACGTCCCGGGCGTTTCGGGCCGACGTCGACGACGGAACGGGTGGCGGCTGCACGACGGCCCGGCGGGTCAGGGCGAGCCGGGCCGGGCCCGGTCGGTCCCGCGGCCGTCGCCGAACGCGGACATCATCCCCGCCGCGGTGCACCACCGACGCCACCGCCACCATGGCGGCGCGTCGCGAGGCGGACCTGCGCGCGGCCCGCCGCTCGGCCGGCCGCCGGATGCGCAAGCCGGACACCTGCCGCTCCCCCTGTCCCCCTCATGGCCCATCGGTGCCATCCCCCGTTCCGGGGAAGCCCGCGGGCCGGTGGTGCCCCGGTACCCCCAGGGCTGGAACTCTTCCCTCATGGTGCGGTTGGAGCAGTTCACGACAGAAGTGGACACGGTCGTCACTCGCATGCGCGCGCTCGGCGGGACCTGGCCGGAAGACGACGGCGTCGCGGTCTTCAACCGGGTCTACCTCGCCGTCACCGAGGAGATCGACCGGCGCCTGGACGGTGGGTACTTCGCCGACCGGCGGCAGGCGGTCACACTGGACGTCCGGTTCGCCGAGCGGTATCTGTCCGTGGCCGAAGGGGCACCGGTCCCGGCCTGCTGGCGACCGCTGTTCCAGTTCCGGCGCCATCCCGGCGTACGGCCGCTGCAGTTCGCGCTCGCGGGCATCAACGCGCACATCGGGCACGACCTGGCGCTCGCCGTCGTGGACGCCTGTCGTGCGCTCCGCTGCGAACCGACCGATCTCGAGAACGAGTTCGAGCGCGTCGGCGACGTCCTCGTCGCGCTGGAGGAACGCATCCGCGAAGACCTCATGCCCGGTCCCGACCTGCTCGAGATCGCCGACCCGCTCACCCATCTGATCGGCGCCTGGAGCCTGGAGCGGGCACGCGAGGCGGCCTGGTCGGCGGCCAGGGCCCTGTGGGCACTGCGGGAACTGGCGGACGTCGCCGAGGAGTTCGAACGGCGCCTCGACGCCGCGGTGGGGTTCGCGAGCCGGATGCTGCTCACGCCACTGCCGCGCTGATCCGGCCATCCTGCCCGTCGAACCGGGAACTGCCTTGAGATCGCTGTACGTTGACCCGCGCAGACCCCCTTGCGAAGGAGCACAGGCATGGCGACCCGGCTCGGACTCGGCCTTCCGCAGAACCGGCAGTACGACATCGGCAAGGACGTGCCCGATGTGGCACGCACCGCCGAACAGATCGGCTACGAGAGCCTGTGGGTGTACGAGCGGGCCCTGTACCCGGAGCCCGCCGGTCAGGGCCTGTACGGCATCGAGGGCCTCCCCTGGCCGGACTCGTATCGCAACGTGGCCGAGCCCCTGGTCACCCTCACCCTGGCCGCGGCGGCCACCGAGCGGGCCCGGCTCGGCTCGAGCGTGCTGGTCGCCCCCCTGCACCAGCCGTTCCAGCTGGCCAAGGCCCTGGCTTCGCTGGACGCGGCGAGCGGTGGACGGGTGATCGCCGGCTTCGGCACCGGCTGGTCCCTGGACGAGTACGCGGCCGCGGGCATCCGCCCGATCAAGGAGCGCGGCCAGGTGCTGGACGAGGTGATCGATGTGTGCCGCGCGGTGTGGGGCCCGGACCCGGTGCGCTACGAGGGCCGAATCACGAAGATCACGTCCGCCGTGGTCGGCCCCAAGCCCGCCCGGCCGATCCCGATCCTGCTCGCCGCGAGCAGCAGGAAGGCCCTGACCCGGCTCGTGGACCACGCCGACGGCTGGCTGCCGGTGGGCATGGGCGTCGAGCAGATCGCCACCCAGTGGCAGGAACTGCAGGACCTGGCGGCCGAACGCGGCCGTCCGGAGCCGCTCCAGACGGTCCTCCGGGTGAACGCCGACTACCAGGCCAAGGCCTACGACGGCGCCGACCGCCGCCCCTTCCAGGGCAGCGCCGACCAGATCGTCGAGGACCTGGTCGCGCACGCGTCGATCGGTCTGGAGGAGATCCTCGTCGACCTCCAGGCCACCCCGCGGGACGCCCAGGAGCTCAAGGACGTCGCCACGGAGGTGTACGAGAAGGCGCGGGCGGCCGGGGTGTGACCTCCCTCAGGAGGGTCAGTCCTCCGGGAGTTCGACGGGTGCGATCTCGTCGTAGACGTCACCGGGGCCGGGGTTGGCCGGGTCGGTCGCGCCGCCGAGGTGGTGCATGACGCCCCACACGGCGTTGAGCGCGGTCTGCACGGCGCCCTCGGCCCAGCCGGCCGTCCAGGAGATGTCGTCGCCGGCGAGGAAGATGCCCCGCTTGTCGGCGGGCAGCCGGTCCTGCATGAAGTGCGTGAACAGGCGCCGCTGGTAGCGGTAGTGGCCGGGCAGGTTGGCCTTGAACGCGCCCATGAAGTAGGGCTCGTTCTCCCAGGAGACCGTGACCGGGTTGCCGATGATGTGCTTCCTGATGTCGACCTTCGGGTAGATCTCGCCGAGCGACTTCAGCATGACCTCCATCCGCTCGTTGGCGGACAGCGGCAGCCACTTCAGGCTGTCGTCGCACCAGGTGTACGACAGGCAGATGACGGCGGGCTTGTCGGGTCCGTTGTCGAGCAGATACGTCCCGCGGGTCATCCGGTCGGTCAGCGTCATCGACATGACGTCGCGGCCGGTCTCCTCGTCCTTGTCGAGCCAGAACGGCCGGTCGACGGGCACGAACAGCTTGCTGGACTCCATGTAGTGGGTGCGCTCGATGGCGGTCCAGTGGTCGATCGGGAAGAGGGCGTCGTCGCACTGGATCTTGGACAGCAGCATCCAGGACTGGGCGGTGAAGATCGCCGCCCGGTAGGTGCGGATGTCGCCGTTCGCGTCCGTCACCGTGATCCGGTTGCCCGTGGTGCGGTGCAGCCGCGTCACGGCGGGGCGGGGCTCGCCGTTCACGTGCAGGGACTTCAGGGAGGTCCCGTGCGGCCAGTGCACGATCTTCTCCGGCTCGCGCTCCCACAGACGCAGCGGCAGCTGCTGGGAGCCGCCGACGATGCCACGGTGGTGGTCGTCGGCCTCGGTGTAGACGACCCGCAGGATCTCCAGGATGGAGTTCGGGAAGTCGGTGTCCCAGCCGCCGGTGCCGAATCCGACCTGGCCGAAGATCTCGCGGTGCCGGAAGGACTTGAAGGCCTCGGATTCGCAGAGGAAGCCGTAGAAGGTCTGGTTGTCGAGCTTCTCGACCAGCTTCGACCAGATCTCACGGATGCGCTTGACGTCGCGCTCGCGCATGGCTCGGTTCATGTCGGAGAAGTCGGCGCCCTCCTCCAGGCACCGGTTCCAGGCGGTCGCGACGTCACGGTAGACCTGCGGCAGATCGTCGATCGTCTCGGCGTAGTGCGACTCGCCCTTGAGGTCGACGACGGTCGACGGGGTGGCCTCGGCGAGCGGGTTGGGGAACGGCCTCGTCTCCAGGCCCGCCAGGTCGATGTAGTGCTGGAGGGCGGTGGAGGACGGCGGGAAGCGCATGGCGCCCATCTCGGCGGTCAGCGACGGGTCGCACCCCTCGAAGCCCACCGTCCGCAGCCGTCCGCCGATCTGATCCGCCTCGTACACGACGGGCTTGAGGCCCATCTTCATCAGCTCGTACGCGGCGACGATGCCGGACAGGCCGCCGCCGATGACGGCGACCTCGGTGCCGTGCTCGGTCGCGGGTATCTGGCCGAGGCCCGCCGGGTGGGCGAGGAAGTCGTCGTACGCGTACGGGAAGTCCGGGCCGAACATGGTGATCGGCGGCTGCTGCTCGTCTGCGTGCTCGACGGCGTTGGGCACCGTGGACGTCATGGGCTACGGACTCCTTGCGCGGAAAGAACTCGGGGGAGGCTCGGAAGGACGAGGGGTCAGACCAGGGACCCGTAGAGGCCGGGGCGGCGGTCCTTCAGGTACGGGTTCGCCTCGCGGGAGGCGGCGAGACGGACGGGGTCGACGTCGGCGAGGACTAGTTCCTCGGCGCGGCCGGCCCTGGCCTGGGCGATCCCGTCGGGACCGGCCAGGGTGGAGAGCCCGACGAACTCGAACTCGCCTTCCTGGCCGACCCGGTTGACGTAGGCGACGTACATCTGGTTCTCGAAGGCCCGCACCGGCACGAGGGACTCGGCGACGAACTGGAACGGATGCATCTGCGCCGTGGGCACGACCAGGAGGTCGGTGCCGGCCAGGGCGTGGGCGCGGACGTTCTCCGGGAACTCGACGTCGTAGCAGATCATGATGCCGACGCGCAGACCGTCGAGTTCCGCCTGGACGACCGGCTGGTCGCCCGGGGTGAAGTGGTCGCGTTCGAAGCAGCCGAACAGGTGGGTCTTGCGGTAGTTCGCGAGGCGGGTGCCGTCGGCGGAGATCAGCTGGGCGGAGTTGTAGACCGTCTCACCGTCCCGCTCCGGGTAGCCGTAGGCGAGCGCGACGCCGTGCCGGGAGGAGATCTCGGCGATCGCGTCCGCCGAGTCGCCGTCGGCGGGCTCGGCGAGGCGGGCGATGTCACCGCCGATCGCGTACCCGGTCAGGAACATCTCCGGCGCGACCAGCAGCCCGGCGCCCGCGGCGGCGGCACGCCCCGCGGCCTGGTCGAGGACCTTGAGGTTCTCGCCGACCGATCCGGGATGTCCGGAGCTCTGGAGCAGGGCGGTGCGCATGCGTGTCTCTCCACCGGTACGGAAGGGTCGGGGGGTCAGTTAGACGGTACGGTCGGGCCCTCGGGCCGGACAAGAAGGAGCCGTTGCGCGCCGATGAGCGATTCGTTGCGTCCGGCAGGGGTGCGGCGGCGATTCGTTGCGCATTCCCGCCCACCCTGCTGCCCGCAGCTCCCGATGGCCGGCTTCGACCCGCCTGTCGGGCCTCGGAGCCGGATCCCCCGCTGACGTGCGGTTGCAGACCAGGGCGGGCGCCAGCTCCGGGACCCACACGACGACCATGGCAAGGGCGACGGAGGTCATCCCCACGACCCTGGCCGACCGGAGACCTGCCGGAGCGGGTTTCTCGGTGTTCAGGACCGCCGTCAGGCCCACCATGGCCCACAGGTTCATCATGCCGAACGCCGCCAGCAGCGCCATGAGCGACCAGCAGCGGCCCCGGCAGAAGGCGCCGTGGTGCGCTCCGGCGCGCGGATCGCGGGCCGACCCGGGTGTGACGTCTGGTCCGGCGGTCCTCTCCAGCCTGGCCCCGGCGGCGGCGACCGGCAGGAAGTGGCGTGTGGGGCGTGACGGCGGCCCGGGTCCGCTCCGGTCAGGCGGTCCGCGGCACGGTGAAGGTGGTGAGCACCGCCGCGTGGTCCGACGGCCAGTCGTTGCCGGCGACGTCGGGCCACGGGCGCGGAGTGCCGGTGACGACCGTGCGGGAGTCCAGGACCGTGAGTCCCCGGTGCAGCACGTAGTCGATGCGGTCCTGCGGTTCGGGGCGTCCGCTGCCGTCCTCGTGCACGGGGTGGATCGGGGACCACGTGTGGCCGGGGTCGCCGACCGGGTCGGGGTGCGCCTCGCGGTAGGAGTCGCTGAGGCCCGCCTCCTCGGCCGCCTTGGTCACCGGCCAGGCGACGTCGGGTCGGTCCAGGTGTGAGGGGCAGTTGAAGTCGCCGACGAGCACCACCGGAACACCGCTGTCCGCCGACTCCTCGATCCTCCGCAGGGTGTCCCGCATCTGAGCCAGCCGTACCCCCTCATGGGCGATCAGCCCGGCCGCCGCAAGGCCGTCGAAGGCGGACTCGTACGGCCCGTACGGCGTGTAGTCCAGGTGGGCCGTCCAGACGTCGACCTCGCACCCGTGGCCGAGGCGGATGCGGACGCCCGCCGCCCCGTAGAAGCCCACGTCGGGATCTCCGAAGCGGGCCGTGATCGGGTGGCGGCTGATGACTCCGAGGTTCTCGCCCGCCCGGTGGTGGTACCAACCGAGCGCCTCGGCCAGCTCCTGGGCCGCGGTGCCGCCCGTCTCCTGCAGACCCACCACGTCCGCCCCGGTCTCCAGGACGACCTTGAGCTGCTTGGCCCGGTGATCGTCGACCATGCTCCCGCCGAGCCAGAGGTTCCACGTCAGCACGCGGAGTTCGTACGCCGGCAGGGACCGCAGCCGCTCGGGCGTGACCTCCTCCAGGCTGGCCAGCACGGTCCGTCCGGGCGCCGCCTCGATCGGCGCGAGCGACGGTACGGCGAGCACCGCACACCCGGCCGCCTCGGCGGAGGCGACGCCCGTGGGGGTGTCCTCCACGGCCACGCAGCCGCCGGGGTCGACCCCGAGCGCCCGGCACGCGGCCAGGTACGGGTCGGGCGCGGGCTTGGTGCGCTCGGTGTCGTCGGCGGTGACGGAGACCGCGAACCGGTCGGGACCCAGCACGTCGAGGACGGTGTCGGCGACGGCCCGCGGGGAGGCGGTGACCAGCGCGGTGGGGATGCCGTCGCGGGCGAGGGCGTCGAGCAGGTCGAGCGCGCCCGGGCGGGGCACGACGCCGCCGCGGACCCGGTCGGCGAACGCTCGGTGCAGGTCGGCGGCCACGTCCGCAGCCGGGGCGCCGGTGAGCCCGGCCAGCCAGTCGGCCGTGTGTTCCACGGGACGGCCGAGCACGTCCGGCTGGTCGTCGCCGCCGAGCGGTCGGCCGAGTCCGGCCGCGACCCGCTCCACCGCCTCCCACCACAGCCGCTCGGTGTCGACGAGCGTGCCGTCCATGTCGAACAGGACGGCCTGGAGCGGGAGTCGGGTCACGGTTCTCTCTTTCCTGTGGGGGTTTGTGGGGATTCGGCTCTCGGGGGTCAGTGGGCGCGCTCGGCGACCAGGACCGGGCGGTCCGGCAGGGTCACCGTGACCGCGGCACCGGCGCCGAGGGCGGCGGCCTCGTGCGCCGGCAGGTCGGCCTTCACCTCGGTGCCGTCGGCGAGGCGTACGGTCAGCCGGACCGCAGCACCGAGGAACGCGGTTGCGGCCACCCGCGCGCCCCCCTCGTCGTCCGCGGTCACCCGTACCGCCTCCGGCCGCACCAGCACGTCCACCTCGGTCGCGGCTGGCGCGTCGCCGTCGACGGGCAGCCGCTGTCCGAGCACCTCGACGACGTCCGAGGACAGCCGCCCGGGGATCCGGCTCATCGTGCCGACGAACTCGGCGACGAAGGCGGTGGCCGGGCGGCCGTACAACTCGGCGGGAGCGGCGCACTGTTCGAGCTTCCCGGCCCTCATCACCGCGACCCGGTCCGCCATGGACAGCGCTTCCTCCTGGTCGTGCGTGACGAAGAGGGTGGTGATGCCCAGTTCCTGCTGGAGGCGGCGGATCTCCTCGCGCAGTGCGAGTCGCACCTTGGCGTCGAGGGCGGACAGCGGCTCGTCGAGCAGCAGGACGCGGGGGCGCAGGGCGAGCGCGCGGGCCAGCGCGACGCGCTGCTGCTGGCCGCCGGAGAGCTGGTGCGGAAAGCGCTCTCCCTTGTCGCCGAGGCCTACGAGGTCGAGCAGTTCGGCCGCCCGGGCACGCCGATCTGCGGTGCGAACCTTGCGCATGCGCAGCCCGAAGGCCACGTTGTCGAGGGCGGTCAGGTGCGGGAAGAGGCTGTAGGACTGGAAGACCATCCCGGCGTCGCGCCGGTGCGCCGGAATGCGGGTGACGTCCTCCCCGTCGACGAGCACGGTACCGGTGTCGGGGTGCTCGAACCCGGCGAGCATGCGCAGCGCGGTGGTCTTGCCGCAGCCGGACGGGCCGAGCAGGGCGAGGAGTTCGCCGGGCCGTACGGTCAGGTCGAGTCCGTCCAGCGCGACGGTCGGGCCGAACTCCCGGCGCAGTCCCCGGAATTCGACCGTCGCTGCCTTCGCGCGGGTTGCGGCCATGTCGAGCGTCATGTGGTTCATCCCTTGGCGGCGGTACGGGAGCGCCCGCCGAAGACGGCGAGCGAGAGCAGGAGGGCCCAGGTGACGAGCAGGCTGAGCACGGAGACGGCGACGGACATCTGGGCCTGCGAGCCGCCGACGCTGTAGATCCACACGGCGAACGGCGTGAAGCCCAGCAGTTGGGCGACGGTGAACTCGCCGAGGACCAGCGCCAGCGTGAGGAAGGAAGCGTTCAGCAGCGCGCCGCGCAGATTGGGCAGCACGGCGTGGAGCAGCGCCTGCGGCCGGCTCGCCCCGCAGCTGCGCGCCGCCTCGACGAGGGTGCGCACGTCGATGGCGCGCAGGCCCGCGTCCAGGGCGCGGTACACGAAGGGCAGCGCCATCACGACGTAGGCGAGGACGAGCACGAACGGAAAGCTCGGGTTCTGGATCGCCACGAAGGTCTGGAAGAGCGGCGTGCGCGAGAGGTGGTCGGGCCCCCACTTGAGCACCGTGGCGATCCCCGCGACGAACGCGATCGGCGGTACGACCAGCGGCAGCGAGCACACCATCTCGACGACGGGCCGCAGCCGGGGCGCACCCAGCCGCAGCGCGACCATCGCGGGCACCATCAGCAGCAGGACCAGGGCGATCGTGGCGGCGCCCAGCTCCAGTGACAGCAGCAGGCTGGAGCCGAAGCCGGCGGTGGAGAGGATCTGGGTGTAGGCGTCGAAGGTGACGCCCCGGTCGGGCACGTCCACCGTGAAGATCACGGACGCGGCGAGCGGGACCAGGAAGTACAGGCCGGCGCCGGCCAGGACGGCCCAGCGCCACAGGTTCAGGCGAGCCATCGCGTACTCCGTCGTTGCAGGGGCAGGTACACCGCCATGACCAGGCCCGCGACAAGGACCATGTCGAGGCTGAGGGCGAGCGCCACGTTCTCCTGGCCGACCAGGACGTTGCCGGAGATGGCGTCGGCGATCTGCAGGGTGACCAGTGGGACGGCGCTGCCCACCATGGCCGCGGCCGTGGCGTACGCGGCGAAGGCGCTGCCGAAGAGCAGCACGAATCCGCCGAGCAGTGAGGGCAGCAGGACGGGCAGCGCGACATGGCGCCAGTACTGGACGGTGGTGGCGCCGTTGTTCTGCGCCGCCTCGCGCCACTGGACGCGCAGTCCGTCGAGAGCCGGTGTGATGGTGAGGACCATCAGCGGGATCAGGAAGTACAGATAGACGATCACCAGACCCCAGAAGCTGTAGAGACTCCAGCCCTTGTCGGTCAGACCCAGGCGGCGGGTGAGCACGCCGGAGTTGCCGAGCGTGGCGACGAAGGCGAACGCGAGCGGAACGCCGCCGAAGTTGGCGAGGACCCCGGACGCGGTGAGCACGGCCTCGCGCAGCACACGGAAGCGGGAGGTCACCACGGCCTGGGCGAACAGCAGCCCGAGTACGGTGCCGATGGCGGCGGAGACGGCGGAGAGCTCGACGCTGCCGACCAGGGCCGTGAGGTAGGCGCCGTGCAGCGAGGCGGTGAGGTTGGTCGTGCTGTACGAGGTGGCGCCGGTCGTCTGGTCCTTGACGGTGAAGGCGCCGTTCAGCATGGCGAGGGCGGGGATCCCGAAGGCGATCGCCGTGAAGGCGAGCAGCGGGAGCACGGCGAGCGCGCCGGAGGCGCGGCGCCGCCGCTGCCGAGGGGCAGCGGCGGTCGCGACCTCCGCCTCGGTGAGGACGGCGGTCATCCGGAGACGGCCTTCCCCCAGCCCTGCGCGATGACCGTCTTGGCCTTGCTCTGCTGGGCCTCGGTCGGGAAGGACGGAGTGCCCGAGACCTCGGGAAGCTTGGCCGCCGCGGTCTTGTCCAGGGTGCCGGCCTTATCCATCGCGGCCATCAGGGCCGGGCGGGCGTAGCCCTTGAGCCAGAGGTTCTGGCCCTCGGCGCTGTAGAGGTACTCCTGCCACAGGCGGGCGGCCGCCGGGTGCGGGGCGTCCTTGTTGATGGCCTGCGAGTAGAACTGGGCGTACACGCCATCGGTCGGCACGGCGACCTTCCAGTCCAGGCCCTTGGACTTGAACTCGTCGGCGTACCCGGCGTTCAGGTAGTCCCAGTCGATGCTGATCGGGGTCTCGCCCTTCTCGACGGTGGCCGGGGTCGACTCCACGGGCGTGTAGTTGCCGTTCTTCTTCAGCTTGGCGAAGAAGTCGAGGCCGGGCTGGATGTCGTCGAACGAGCCGCCGTTCGCGAGCGCCGCCGCGTACACGCCGCCGAAGGCCGAACCCGACTTGGTGGGGTTGCCGTTGAGCGCGACCTGGCCCTTGTACTGCGGCTTGAGCAGGTCGGCGAAGGTCGTCGGACAGGTCTTCACGCGCTTTGCGTCGCAGCCTATGGAGATGTAGCCGCCGTAGTCGTTGTACCAGCGGGCCTGCGGGTCCTTCTGGCCGGCCGGGATGCCGGCGTAGGAGGCCACCTTGTACGGGGCGAGCAGTCCCTGCTGGGCGGCGCTGAGCGCGAAGGAGCTGCCGAGGTCGAGGACGTCGGGCGCGCGGTCCTGGCCCTTGCGTGCGGTGACGGCGCTGATCTCGTCCTGGCTGGTCCCGTCCGGGTTCTCCACCTCGACCTTGATGCCGTACTTCTTGTGGAAGCCGTCGATCAGGGCGCCGTAGTTGGCCCAGTCGCGGGGCAGGGCGATCGCGTGCAGCGTGCCCTCCTTCTTGGCGGCCTTGACCAGGGCGTCGAGGCCGCCGAAGTCCGCGGCCGAGGTCGCGGTGGCCGCGCTCTTGCCGTTCGCGGTGGTCGACGCGTCGTCGGGGGCGGCGCCGCAGGCGCTGAGGGCGAGTGCGGCCGCTACGGCGAGGCCACCGGTGAGCACGGCGGTTCTCGGCGGGAACACTGTCACTGTCACTCCAGGGGTACGCACGGGCGAGGAGACGAGGCGGGGACAACTTGTCTGAACAAGTTGCGTCACAGTACGCCCGCTGCCGGTGTCCTGTCTGTAAACCGTGGCGAAACTTTGAGCCCCTGTTGTATGCACAATCCAGACCGTCGCAGATCACGCCCAGGTCTCGATTAGGCTGGTCACGCTGTGCACAGCGACCGACCCGGAGAGGAAGCATGGCTGCGCGACACGAGGAGATCGCCGACGAGCTGCGGCGGGCGATCGACCGCGAGGAGTACACAGTCGGCAGTCGGCTGCCCTCGGAGACGGAGCTGGCTGCGCACTACGCCGTCTCGCGCGGCACCGTCCGCCAGGCGGTCGCGGCCCTCACCGCCGAGGGGCTCATCGGCTCCCGTCAGGGTGCCCGCAGGGTGGTCCTGACCAGCCGCCGCAGCCAGAGCTTCGAGGAGCTGCGCAGCTTCGCGCAATGGGCGCGGGCGATGGGCCGGGAGGCGACGGGACACGTCGTGACGCAGGAGCACCGCCCGGCGACGAAGGAGGACGCCGTCCGCCTGCAACTGCGCGCCGGTACGCCTGTGTTGCACGTGCTGCGGGTGCGCGGTCTGGACGGCGAGCCGGTACTGCTGGAGCGGACGGTGTACGCGGACTGGATCGCCCCGGCGGTCGAGGCCATCGAACCGGACTGTCCCTCCGTCACCCAGCGGCTCTTCGATGACACGGGCCTGGTCTTCGCATACGGCGAGCACGTCATCGACGCGGTCGCGGCGGGCGCCCTGGACGCCGACCTGCTCGGCATCCGCCGCACCAGCCCGCTGCTGCGCGTCCGCCGGGTCACGACCACCCGCGAGGGCCGCCCGGTGGAGTGGTCGGACGACCGCTACCGCTCGGACGCCGTGAGCTTCAGCGTGCACAACTCGATCGGCAACAACGCCCTGGCGCGCAAGACGGCCGAGTGACCGCTCGCCCGGATCAGGTGGGCGAGCCCGACGAGAAGCGGCGCAGCAGGGGGGACAGGACCAGGACCGACTTCGTCCGTTCGACGAACGGCTCGCCCGCGATGCGCTCCAGCACGCGCTCGAAGTGGCGCATGTCGGAGGCGAAGACCTGGGCGATCGCGTCCGCCTCACCCGTGACGGTGGAGGCGGCCACGACCTCCTGGTAGCGCTCCAGGCCTCGCTGGATGGTCTCCGGCGAGGTGTTGCGCCGGCAGTAGATCTCGACGAACCCCTCGGTCTCCCAGCCGAGCGCCCCCGGGTCCACCCGGACGGTGAACCCGGTGATGGCGCCGGTCGCGCGAAGCCGGTCCACGCGCCGTTTCACGGCGGGCGCGGACAGGCCGACCAGTTGCCCGATGTCCGCGTAGGAGCGGCGGGCGTCCTCGGCGAGGGCGTGCACGATGCGTTCGTCGAGATCGTTCAGCAAGGCGGGTGGTTCACTTCTCTGTGACGACTTCGGTGCCCGCGGGGTCCGCGGCGGCCAGCCGGGACCGCCGGTGGCCATACAGGAAGTAGAACACGAGCCCGACGGCCATCCAGACCCCGAAGACCACCCAGGTGACGGCCGAGAGGCTGCCCATCATCCACACGCAGAAGGCGAAGCCGAGCGCGGGCAGCACCGGCGACAGCGGCACCCGGAAGGTGCGGGTCATGTACGGACGGGTCCGGCGCAGCACCACGACCGCGACATTGACCAGCGCGAAGGCGAACAGCGTGCCGATGCTGGTGGCGTCGGCGAGCTGGCCGAGCGGGATCGCGGCGGCGAGCACACCGCAGAAGACGGACACGATGAGCGTGTTGGCGCGGGGCGTGCCGGTCTTCGGGTGGACCCGCGAGAACACCTTGGGCACCAGTCCGTCGCGGGACATCGCGAAGAGGATGCGGGTCTGGCCGTAGAGCACGGTCAGGACCACGCTCGCGATGGCGATGACCGCGCAGGCCGCCAGGAGCGTGCCCCAGAACGTCTGCCCGGTGACGTCCTTCATGATCTGGGCGAGCGCGGCCTCGGAGTCATTGAACCGGCGCCAGGGCTTCGCGCCCACGGCGACGGCCGCGACGACGACGTACAGCGCCGTGACGATGACCAGCGACAACATGATGGCGCGCGGCAGGTCGCGCTGCGCGTTCTTCGCCTCCTCACCGGCCGTGGAGGCGGCGTCGAAGCCGATGTAGGAGAAGAAGAGCGTGGCCCCCGCGGCACTGACGCCGGCCATGCCGAGCGGCATGAAGTTCGCGTAGTTGCCGGAGCGGAAGCCCTGGATGCCGATCAGGCAGAAGAGCAGCAGCGCGGCGATCTTCACCATGACCATGATGGTGTTGGCCCGGGCGGACTCCCTGGCTCCGCCGAGCAGGAACGCCATGGCGAGCAGCACGACGATCAGCGCCGGCAGGTTGAACACGCCGCCGTCCCCGGGCGGCGCCGACAGCGCGGCGGGGATGGTGACGCCGATGGTGCCGTCCAGCAGCTCGTTGAGGTACTGGCCCCAGCCGACGGCGACGGCGGCCACCGACACGCCGTACTCGAGGACCAGGCACCAGCCGCAGATCCAGGCGATCAGCTCGCCCATCGTTGCGTATGCGTACGAGTAGGAGGATCCGGAGACGGGGATCGTGCCCGCCAGCTCGGCGTACGACAGGGCGGAGAAGAGGGCGGTGAGGCCGGCGATCACGAAGGAGAGCGTGACGGCGGGTCCGGCCTTCGGCACGGCCTCGCCGAGGACCACGAAGATGCCGGTGCCGAGCGTGGCACCGATGCTGATCATGGTGAGCTGCCACAGCCCGAGGGACCGCCGCAGGGTCCCTCCCTCGCCCTGGCCACCCTCCGCGACCAGGCGTTCCACCGGCTTGCGGCGCATCAGACGCGCGCCGAGGCCGGGGACGCCGGGGGCTGGATGACTGCGGGACTGCGGGGGTGCGCCTTGGTCGAGCACGCGTCGGCTCCTTATCGCTGCCGGTCAAGGGGGCGGGCGGGACCGGCGGAGCCCCGGGGGGCGGGGACCGCCGAGCGGGGTCCTCGCCACGCCACGTACAGCGCAGACCCTATGAGCCGCCCCTTCACGGGCGTAATGCAGCAACCTTGCGCATCGCCGCAAGATCATTGCGTTCATCGAACGTTCGCGCGCATTTGTTGCGCAGGCCGTTGCGATGGTTGCGACCGCCTGCTGGACGCCACCGCCGACGACTCCGGGTCCCGGCCGGGACAGGCCGAGGCCCCTGCTCTCCCGCCGAGGGGACAACAGGGGCCGTGCACAAGGGAGTTGTGTCAGTTCCAGCTGGCGTGCAGCGGCTTGCCCTCCGCGTAGCCCGCCGCGCTCTGAATGCCGACGACGGCCCGCTCCGCGAACTCCTCCAGGGAACCGGCACCGGCGTAGGTGCAGGACGACCGGACGCCCGCGATGACCGAGTCGATCAGGTCCTCGACGCCCGGGCGGGCCGGGTCGAGGAACATCCGGGACGTCGAGATGCCCTCCTCGAACAGCCCCTTGCGGGCGCGGTCGTACGCGGACTCCTCCGACGTGCGGTTGCGGACCGCCCGCGCCGAGGCCATGCCGAACGACTCCTTGTACAGCCGGCCGTTCGCGTCCTGCTGGAGGTCGCCGGGCGACTCGTACGTGCCCGCGAACCAGGAGCCGATCATCACGTTGGACGCGCCCGCCGCCAGCGCCATCGCGACGTCGCGGGGGTGGCGGACACCGCCGTCGGCCCACACGTGCTTGCCGAACTTCTTCGCCTCGGCGGCGCACTCCAGGACGGCCGAGAACTGCGGGCGGCCGACGCCGGTCATCATGCGCGTGGTGCACATGGCACCGGGACCCACACCGACCTTGACGATGTCCGCTCCGGCCTCGATCAGGTCACGCACGCCCTCGGCCGCGACGATGTTGCCCGCCACGAGCGGAACCTGCGGGTCCAGCGCCCGTACCGCCCTCAGGGTGTTGATCATCGACTCCTGGTGGCCGTGAGCGGTGTCGATGACCAGCGTGTCGACGCCCGCGTCGAGCAGCTGCTTGGCCTTGCCCACCGCGTCGCCGTTGATGCCGACGGCGGCGGCGATGCGCAGCCTGCCGTGCGCGTCCGTCGCAGGCGTGTAGAGCGTGGCCCGCAGGGCGCCCTTGCGGGTGAGGATGCCGGCGAGCTTGCCGTCCTCGTCGACGGCGGGCGCGTAGCGGCGGTTGGCGGTGTCGAGGACGTTGAAGGCCTCGCGCGGGTCGATGCCGGCGTCGAGCAGCAGCAGGTCCTTGGACATGACCACTTCGAGCTGGGTGAAGCGGTCCACGCCGGAGAGGTCGGCGTCCGTGACCACGCCGATCGGCCGGTGCCCCTCGTCGACGACCACACCCGCGTTGTGCGCGCGCTTCGGCAGCAGCGCGAGGGCGTCGGCGACGGTCTGGTGCGGGGCCAGCACGATCGGGGTGTCCAGCACCAGATGGCGGCCCTTGACCCAGGAGATGACCTCGGTGACCACGTCGATCGGGATGTCCTGCGGTATGACGACCAGACCGCCGCGTCGGGCCACCGTCTCCGCCATGCGGCGGCCGGCGATGGCGGTCATGTTGGCGACGACGAGCGGGATGGTCGTGCCCGTGCCGTCCGGGGAGGCGAGGTCCACGTCCTGGCGGGAGCCGACGGAGGAGCGGCTCGGCACCATGAAGACGTCGTCGTAGGTCAGGTCATAGGCAGGCTGGATGTCGTTGAGGAAACGCACGTGCTGCACATCCCAGTCGATCAGAGGTGGCCCCCGGACAGGTCAGCCAGGGGGAAGAGCACGTACTTCATTCTCCCATGACGGCCGCCCCACGAACCCCGGGCGAATCATCCAGGCAGGTCAGAGGGGTCTTTGTGGGTTCATCCAAGTGTCAGCGCCACGGACAGGCCCGGCATCTGGTCCGCCGCCTCGGTGAACACCTCCCGGGCGGTCTCCCACTCCTCGGGGCACGCGCTCGCGTACTCCTCCCAGCCGCGTACGACGAGCAGCAGGCCCCGCTCGACGGCCGGCTCGGGCCAGACGGTGTCGTCGGTGAGCGAGTCGGCGAGCGCGTCCCAGTTGCGGCCGAACCAGTACGGCAGGTCCAGGGCGCGCACGACCCGCTCCATGAACGCCGCCTTGTCGGCGACACCGTCCAGATCCAGCGTGACCAGGAACCGTTCCCCCAGGTCGTCGGTCATCTCAGTACCGCCCGGAACGTGTCGTAGTGGTCGTCGGTGTAGTAGGTCTCCCCGCCCTGCCCGGTGACGATGCGCCGGGCTCCGCGGTCGTGCGCGCCGGGGGTCGGCACCGTGTACTCGTGGTAGTAGCCGCGCGGGTGCGCGGGGAGCCGGCGCTCGAAGTTGCCGAAGACGGTGCCGTCCTGCGCGTAGGGGTAGGGGCCGCCCTCGTCGATGAGGGCGAGGGTGTGCCGGGCCTCGGCGGGGAGCCGGTTCTCCTGGACCGTGGCCATGTGCCCGGCCCACGACGGGGCGGGCGCGCGGGTGCCGGTGTCCGTGGCCGAGCACCCCGCGAGCAGGGCGGCCAGACAGACGAGGAGCCCCGCGAGCAGGCGGGGGACGGACCGCGGCAGCATGATGCCGATGCTGCCACAGCCGCCCCGCCCGGAGGTCCTGTCAGGGCCCGTCCGGGTCCGCCCGGTGCAACGCGGGCGTCGGCGTCGGGCCCGCCGTCATCAGGTAGTCCGCCGCGGCCGTGTCCGTCACGAGGCTGGTGACGAGCCCGGAGCGCAGCACCGCGTCGATCGCGGACGCCTTGCGCTGCCCGCCCGCGATCGCGACCACCTCCGGGATACGCCGGAGCTGGTCCGCCTTGACGGTGATGCAGCGCTCCCCCAGGTCCCGTCCGACCCGGCGGCCCTCGGCGTCGAAGAGGTGCGCGGCCATCTCGGCGGCGACGCCCAGGGATGCGTAGTGGGCGCGCTCCTCCTCGGTGAGCATGTCGTGCACCGTGGAGATACCGGGCTCCCAGGAGCCGATGGAGACACAGGCGACCGTCACCTTGTCGAAGTACTCGAAGGCGCGGGCGATCCCCGTCTGGTTGCGCAGGGCCGCCGCGGTCGCGGCGTCCGGGAGCAGCATCGGCGCGTAGATCGGGTGCGCGTCACCGCCCGAGACCTGCGCGGCACGGCGCACGGCCTCCACCGAGCCGCGCTCGGAGGTCCCGGCGTCGTACACGCCCGTCAGCTGCACCACCGTGCACGGGGGCAGCCGGTCGAGGGCCGCCGCCATGTGGATGGTGGAGCGGCCCCAGGCCAGGCCCAGCACATCGCCCTCGGTGACCAGCTCGCCGAGCAGGTCGGCGGCCACCTCGCCGAGGTTCTCGGGGTCGGGCGACTCCTCCACCTCGGCCGGGGACTCGACCACCACGGCGTGCCTGAGGCCGTAGCGGGCGCGCAGCGCGTCGGAGCGCTCGGCGTCCAGCTCGGCCGGAACACGGATCTCGATGCGCACGAGATCCCGTTCGAGGGCGGTCTCCAGGACCCGGGCCACTTTGAAGCGGCTGACGCCGAACTCCTCCGCGATCTGGATCTTGGACTTGCCCTCGAGATAGAAGCGACGGGCCATGGCCGCCGCCTGCACCAGCTCAGCGGGTCCCATCCGCATGGCTGACCGGCCCGCCGACATACCCGACACGGCCATCTCCTCACTGCTGTTCACACTCTGCATTCGCCGTTCATCCTTGCAGATCCGGCGCAGTCGATCAGCCCGGACGGTCGGCGTTCAGGTTCCGTTGTCTCACTCGTCGCACGCCCAGGAGGCCCGGGCCGTCGCCCGCTCCGCCTGGGTGCGCAATGCACGTACCGCGGCGGCCGGGTCGGCCGCCCCGTACACCGCCGAGCCGGCCACGAAGACGTCTGCTCCCGCCTCCGCGCACTGTTCGATGGTGGAGGCCGAGACGCCGCCGTCGACCTGCAGCCACAGTTCCAGGCCGTGCTTGCTGATCAGCTCCCGGGTGCGGCGGATCTTGGGCAGCATGATGTCCAGGAAGGCCTGGCCGCCGAAGCCGGGCTCGACCGTCATGATCAGCAGCATGTCCAGCTCGGGCAGCAGGTCCTCGTACGGCTCGATGGGCGTCGCGGGCTTGAGGGCCATGGACGCCCGGGCGCCCTTGGCGCGGATCTCGCGGGCGAGCCGCACCGGCGCCGCCGCCGCCTCGACGTGGAAGGTGACGGACGAGGCACCCGCTTCGACGTACTGGGGTGCCCACCGATCGGCGTCCTCGATCATCAGATGGCAGTCCAGGGGGGTGTCCGTCGAGCGGGCCAGGGACTCCACGACCGGCACGCCGAGCGTGAGGTTGGGGACGAAGTGGTTGTCCATCACGTCCACGTGGAGCCAGTCGGCGCCCTCCACGGACTTCGCCTCCTCGGCCAGGCGGGCGAAGTCGGCGGACAGGATGCTGGGGTTGATCTGCACGGCCATGCCCCAAGCCTGCCATGCCCTGCCCCGGTTGCTCGCGCCGGTACCCGGCCAGAGCCCATCGCTCCGCGCCGCGTGCCCGGACGGCGCGCGCCACCGTCATGTTCGGCCGCACCCGCCAGGGACTCACCGGCACGGTCCCGCACCGCATCACCGGGCCGGTCGGGCAGGCCCAGCCGCTCCTCACCGTCCACCCGCGGCCGAACCGTCGAGTTCCGGCCCGGCGAGCGGCCCGGGCCGTCGCGCGTTCAGCCGGTGCGGCGGATGAGGGCCAGGTACATCGCGTCCGTGCCGTGCAGATGCGGCCAGAGCTGGATGTCGGGGCCGTCGCCCAGGTCCGGCACGCCTGGCAGCAGCGGCCGGGCGTCGATGAGTTCGGCGTCGCGGTACTGCTTGAGGACGTCGTCGACCACCGCGCGGGTCTCGGCCAGGTGCGGGGAACAGGTGGCGTAGCCGACGACGCCTCCGACCCGTACGGATTCCAGGGCCGTGCGCAGCAGGCCGCGCTGCAGCGGGGCGAATCCGTCGAGGTCCTCGGGCCGGCGGCGCCAGCGCGCCTCGGGGCGGCGGCGCAGGGCGCCGAGGCCGGTGCAGGGCACGTCCATCAGGACGCGGTCGAAGGTGCCCGGGCGCCACGGCGGCCGGGTGCCGTCGGCGGCGACGACCTGGTACGGCCCGGGGTTCCCGGCCAGCGCCTTCGCCACCAGGCCGGCCCGGTGCGGCTGCTTCTCGGAGGCCAGCAGCACGGCTCCGCGCTCGGCGGCGAGGGCGGCGAGCAGGGCGGCCTTGCCGCCGGGCCCGGCGCACCCGTCCAACCAGGCCCGGTCGGGCCCGTCGAGGGGCGCGCCCGCGAGGGCGAGCGCGACGAGCTGGCTGCCCTCGTCCTGGACGCCCGCACGGCCCTCGCGTACGGCCTCCACCGAGCCGGGCTCGCCGCCCTCGGTGAGCCGGACGGCGTACGGCGACCAGCGGCCCGGCAACGCGGCGGGCTCGCCGAGGAGTTCCTCCGTGGTGGAGCGGCCGGGCCGGGCGACGAGGGTGACCTCGGGACGTTCGTTGTCCGCCGCGAGGAGTTCCTCGATGCCGGCTCGCCCGCCGCCGAGGGAGTCCCACAGGGCGGAGACGACCCAGCGCGGGTGCGAGTGCACGACGGCGAGGTGGTCCTCGGGGTCCTCGTCGTACGGGGGTGCCACCCGCTCCAGCCAGGCGTCGAGGTCGTCCTGGGCGACCTTGCGCAGAACGGCGTTGACGAACTTGGCCCGCCCGTCGCCGAGCACCACGCGCGCCAGCTCGACGGTCGCGGACACTGCGGCGTGGGTGGGGATCCGCGTACCGAGCAGTTGGTGGACGCCGAGGCTCAGCACGTCCAGCACGGGCGGGTCGACGTCGCGCAGCGGCCGGTCGACGCAGGCGGAGAGTATGGCGTCGTACGTGCCCTGCCTGCGCAGTGTGCCGTACACCAGCTCGGTGGCGAGCGCCGCGTCCCGCCCGTCGATGTCGCCCTTCTCACGCGCCTTGCGCAGCAGCGGCGGCAGGACGAGGTTGGCGTACGCGTCCCGCTCGTCCACCGCCCGCAGGGCGTCGAAGGCGAGGATGCGGACGGGGTCCTTCTGGGGCCGACGGTAGGGCTTGCCGGGCTTGCGGGGACGGCGGGACTGCTCGGTCACGAAAAAGGTGCTCCGGTTGTGGGACGGCGTGCGCTTACAGCGTACGTCCGCGGAATACGGGGCCGACGCAGAGGTCGGCGGGGTCTGCCGCCGAGGGGTGTCCGACCATTCGCGTCGCGCACCGGCGGGCTCTGTCAGACACCCCCCAGGGTCTCCGCGGCGCCGATGCGCACCCCGCGCGCCCAGTCCGCGGCCTTCATCGGCTTCTTGCCCTGGGCCTGCACCCACACCAGTTCGACCGCGTGCGAACCGGTGCCGACGTGCACGTTGTTCTTGCCGACGGACAGCCGCCCGGGTGCGAGGTCCGTCACCTCGGGACGGGGCGTGACCTGGATGAGCTTGAGCCGCTCCCCGCGGAAGGTCGTCCAGGCGCCGGGTGCGGGTGTGCAGCCGCGCACCACGCGGTCGACGCGCAGCGCGGGCGCGGACCAGTCGACCTGCGCGTCCTCGACGGTGATCTTCGGGGCGAGCGTGACGCCGTCGGCGGGCTGCGGCACGGCCTTGAGGGTGCCGTCCTCGATGCCGTCCATGGTGGCCTCGAGGAGTCCGGCACCGGCGAAGGCGAGCCGGGTGAGCAGGTCGCCGCTGGTGTCGGTGGGCCGGATCCGCTCGGTGACGGTGCCGTAGACGGGACCGGAGTCCAGGCCCTCCTCGATGAGGAAGGTGGAGGCACCCGTGATCTCGTCGCCCGCCATGATGGAGTGCTGCACGGGGGCGGCGCCGCGCCAGGCGGGCAGCAGGGAGAAGTGCAGGTTGACCCAGCCGTGGGCGGGGATGTCGAGGGCGACACGGGGCAGGAGCGCGCCGTAGGCGACGACGGGGCAGCAGTCGGGCGCGATCTCCCTGAGGCGTGCGAGGAAGTCCTCGTCCCGCGGCCTGTTCGGCTTGAGGACCTCGATACCGGCCTCCTCCGCCCGCTCGGCGACGGGACTGGCGACGAGCCTGCGCCCGCGCCCGGCCGGTGCGTCGGGCCGGGTGACGACGGCGGCCACCTCATGCCGGCCCGACGCGATCAGAGCGTCCAGCGCGGGAACGGCGACCTCGGGGGTACCTGCGAAGACGAGCTTCATGGGTGGGTGACGGCCTCTCGGGCGGGAGTTCTGACGGACCCACAGGTCCCGGCCGGACCGGGCCTGCGGGCGGCGCACCAGTCTAGGACGTGGCGGGGCGCGCCCGGCCGCACGCGGGGGCTCGCAGCGCACGCCATCCGCCGGGGGCGTACGCATATGCTCTTACGCCCCCGCAGCGTGACCACAGGCCCGAATGCGCGTTGGTCAAGAAAGAGTTGACCACAAGCGGGCCGCTGTAGCGGCCCGATCCTTTTCAACGCCGGTTCGAGAGGCTTGTTCATGGCCGACCACGCAACCCACGACGCCCAGGCCCGGGCCAGCCTGCACTTGCTGGTGCGGGACATCGAGCGGGTCCGCCGGCAGGTGGACGCACTGCGCACCCTCACCGCCCAGTTGGGCAATGTCTACCGCCCGCGGCGCTCCGGCCCGTCCACGGGCTTCGTCGTCTACGGACGCGCTCCCGCCCCGACCGTCCGTCTCGCCCAGGAGCTGCGGGACAGTGTCGAGACCCTGGTCACCGCGGCCGTGGACTTCGACCGCTCGCTCGGCTTCTCGTGGGACGCCGTGGGCTCCGCGCTCGGAGTCACCAAGCAGGCGGTCCACCGCCGTTACGGCGCCCGCCGTGCCGCCGCGCAGGCGGCCGCCGAGGCCGATCGCGCGGCGGAACCGTCCGGTACCCGCACGATCAACGTGGGCTCGGGCATCCCCACGGTGCCCGCGGCCCGCTCGATGCCGACCCAGCCGACGGCGGGCAGCCCCACTCTCCGCGACGAGGCGAGGCCGACCGCCTTCCCCGGACCGCGCAACGGCTGAGGCCGCCCCTTCTGCTCTGCCTCCCGGCCGCACCGGGAGGCAGTCCCGTCGGGAGCCGCACGACCGGTCGGCTCCGTTCCCGGTGCCCCTGCCCGATCGCGGCCCTCACCCGATGTCCGGCGGATCGATCCGGATCCGTACCGCGTCACCGCCGGCCCGCGCCGTCCGGGTGGCCAGCGCGGTCTTCAGGGCGGTCGCCAGTGCGGCCCCGCTCCCGGGCGGTACGCGGACCAGTGCCCGCTCCCAGCGCTCCCCCGGCGGCGGCCCCCGACCCTGCGGGGCCGCCCGGCTTCGGTCACCGGCAGCGGGACGGGCCCCAGCACCTCTGCGGCAGGCGGGAGACGGGCGCCGGCGAGGAAGTCCGCGACGGCCTCGGCCGGTCCCGACACCGCCGCCATCCGCGACACCGGTGGAAACCCCAGCTCCGCCCGCTCGGCCAGTTCACGCACGGCGTGCCCGACGGGATCCCACCGGACGAGCGCCTGCACGGGCCGTAGCGTCGGCTCGGCGACGATCACGACCGTGCCGCCCACGGTCTGCGGCCGCACCAGCGCGCTCGCGCCGATCCACCGCCGCAGAGCGTCCTCGCCCGCCCGCAGATCAGGCCGGCCCAGCATGGCCCATCCGTCCAGGAGCAGCGCCGCGGCGTACCCGCCCTCGGCGACGGGCTCGGCCCCCGGTGTGCTGACCACCAGGGCGGGCGTCCCCGGCACCGTGTCCAGTACCTGCTCGCGCCCCGAGGTCCGCACCGGAACGGCCGGGAAGGCCCGCCCCAGCTCCTCGGCGGTCCGCCGCGCCCCCACGATCTGGGCCCGCAGCCGGAACCCGCCGCACTCCGGACAGTGCCAGGCGCTCTCCTCCCGCCCGCACCAGCCGCACCTCAGCTCCCCGGCCTCCTGCCCCGCCAGCGGCCCGGCGCAGTGCGGCAGCGCGCGGGGCCCGGCACTGCGCGCAGGCCATCCGGGGCACATAGCCGCGCCGGGGCACCTGCACCAGAACCGGTCCGTGCCGCAGTCCCTCCCGCGCGACCTCCCAGGCGAGCGTGGGCAGCCGCGCGGCCCGCGCCGCCTCGTCGCGTGCGAGGTCCCTGTCGCCCACCGTCCGTACGAGCGGTGCGGTGGCGCGCACCTGCTCGCGGTCGGCGACCAGCGGTGCGGCCCATCCGCTCTCCACCAGCTGGGCGGCCTCGACGGTGCAGGTCCAGCTCCCGAGCAGGAAGCCGCACTTCTCGCGGGTGGCGCGCAACTCCAGCACCTCCCGGACATGGGGGAAGGGGGCGTGCTCGTCGCTGTGACTGTCGTCGCCGTCGTCCCACACGACGACGAGCCCCAGGTTCCGCACGGGCGCGAACATGGCGGCCCGTGTCCCGACGACGGCCCGCACGGCCCCCCTGCGCACGGCGAGCCATTCCCTGTACCGCCGCTCCTGTCCGGCGTCGGCGGTCAGCACTGCATGCTGCCCCTCCCCGATCAACTCCCGCAGCGCGGTGTCGACCCGTGCCACGGCCCGTCCGGCGGGCACGACGACCAGGGCGCCCCGCCCGGAGGCGAGCGTGGCCTGCACGGCCCGGGCGATCTCCTGCGCCCACTGGGGCCCGGGCAGGGCGGTCCACACGGCCCGGGGCAGGCCACCGGAGGCCAGCGACCGCAGGAAGTCCGCGCCCCGCCGGTACCGCCGCCACGATCCGGGCTCCGGCGCGGACGGAGGCGCCGGCGGCGCACCCGACTCAGCGGCCTCCGCGCGCGCGTGGCGTGGCGGGACCGCGAGCTGGAGTACGTCCGCGAGGCTGCCGGCATAACGGTCGGCGACGGCGCGGGCGAGGCCCAGCAGCTCGGGCGTAAGGACGGGCTCGGGTGACACGACCTGCGCGAGCGCCGCGAGGGGCCCCGCGTAGTCGGACTCGGCCACCCGCTCGACCAGAAACCCGTCGATGAGCCCGCCGCCCTCTCGCCGCCCCTCCCGCACCGTGCGCCCGCCGGCTCCGAACCGCACCCGGACCCTGACCCCTGGCCGGGCGACGGCGTCGAGCTCCTCCGGCACGGCGTAGTCGAAGTAGCGGTCCAGATGCAGCACGCCCTTGTCGACCACCACCCGCGCGACGGGCAGTTCCTTCGCCGGCGAGGCCCCCCGCCAGGTCCGCGGCTTGGCCCGGGGCGCCTTGGCCTTGCGCACCGCGTCCCGCAGCAGGGCAAGCTGCTCGGGCGGCGCGGCGTCCGACCCGCCCGCCCGCTGCTGCCTGTTCTCGCTGCTCACGCTTGCATTCTTACCAAACGCCACTGACAGCGACGTCCGCCGAGACGGGCCCGCCCGCGCAGGGCCCGTCCTTCGCATCAGGCCGTCGCGAACCCAGGCCTCTGGGCCACCGGGCCCCGCCCCGCTCTGCGGGGCGTTTTCCACGCGCCGAGGCCCGGCCACCCAGAAGGGTGCCGGGCCTCGCGACAACCGTGCTGGAGGGCTTACAGACCCGCCGCCTTGCGCAGGGCCTCCACCCGGTCCGTGCGCTCCCAGGTGAAGTCTGGCAGCTCGCGGCCGAAGTGTCCGTACGCCGCGGTCTGGGCGTAGATGGGACGGAGCAGGTCGAGGTCGCGGATGATCGCGGCCGGGCGGAGGTCGAAGACCTCGGTGATCGCGTGCTCGATCTTCTCGGCGTCGACCTTGGCCGTGCCGAAGGTCTCCACGAACAGACCCACCGGCTCGGCCTTGCCGATCGCGTACGCCACCTGGACCTCGCAGCGGGAGGCCAGGCCCGCGGCGACCACGTTCTTGGCGACCCAGCGCATCGCGTACGCGGCCGAGCGGTCCACCTTGGACGGGTCCTTGCCGGAGAAGGCGCCACCGCCGTGGCGGGCCATGCCGCCGTACGTGTCGATGATGATCTTCCGGCCGGTCAGGCCCGCGTCACCCATCGGGCCGCCGATCTCGAAGCGGCCGGTGGGGTTGACCAGCAGGCGGTAGCCGTCGGTCTCGATCTTGATGCCGTCGTCCAGCAGCGCCTTCAGCTCCGGCTCGACCACGAACTCGCGGATGTCGGGGGCGAGCAGCGAGTCCAGGTCGATGTCGCTCGCGTGCTGCGAGGAGACGACCACCGTGTCCAGACGGACCGCCTTGTCACCGTCGTACTCGATGGTGACCTGCGTCTTGCCGTCCGGGCGCAGGTAGGGGATCGTGCCGTTCTTGCGGACGTCGGACAGGCGCTTGGACAGGCGGTGCGCCAGGAAAACCGGCAGCGGCATCAGCGTCGGCGTCTCGTCCGACGCGTAGCCGAACATCAGGCCCTGGTCACCGGCGCCCTGCCGGTCCAGTTCGTCGTCGTCGCCCTCGACACGGGTCTCGTACGCCGTGTCCACACCCTGCGCGATGTCCGGGGACTGCGCGCCGATCGACACCGACACACCACAGGACGCGCCGTCGAAGCCCTTCTTCGACGAGTCGTAGCCGATCTCGAGGATCTTGTTGCGAACCAGCGTCGCGATGTCCGCGTACGCCTTGGTCGTGACCTCACCGGCCACGTGTACCAGGCCGGTCGTGATCAGCGTCTCCACGGCGACCCGGGACGTCGGGTCCTCGCGCAGAAGCGCGTCGAGAATGGTGTCGCTGATCTGGTCAGCGATCTTGTCGGGGTGGCCCTCGGTCACGGACTCCGAGGTGAACAGGCGACGGGACACAACGCTCCCTGGGGTTGCAGCGGCTGCTGGCTGATCATGGGCGGACGGGACGGGGGCTGCGCCCGGCGTCGTCCGAGAAACAGTTTATCGGTCGCGCTCTGCCACCGGCCCAGGTGTCTCGCCTCTCGGGAGCCCTGTGACCTGCGGCACGGGCATTCTGCCGAATGCCCAGCGCTCTTTCCAGGGTCGCCACGCGGCAATGTCCGGGGCTTGAACGAGCCGTGAAGTACAGGACATGTTCAGGTGAGGCGGTGAGAGACGAGGTCCCACACCGTCTCGGCGAGGGCCTCCTTGGGCCCGTGCGGCACCGGGGTCTCGCTGCCGTCGGCGCCCAGCACGACCGCCTCGTTCTCCTCGGAGCCGAACGTCTTGCGCTCCCCCACCTCGTTCACCACGAGCAGGTCGCAGCCCTTGCGCGCCAGCTTCGCCCGGCCGTTCGCCAGCACGTCGTCGGTCTCCGCGGCGAAGCCGACGACGATCTGGTCCGGGCGGGCGCGGTCGGCCGAGATCTCCGCCAGGATGTCGGGGTTCCTGACCAGGGTGACGGGCTCCGGGTCCTGCCCGTCCTTCTTCTTGATCTTCCCCGGTGCGTAGGTCGCCGGGCGGAAGTCCGCCACCGCCGCCGCCATCACCACGGCGTCGGCGTCCGCGGCCGCCTTGAGGACCGCCTCGCGCAGCTGCACCGCGGTCTCCACCGGTATGACGTCGACTCCGGCCGGGTCGGGCAGGCCCGTGTTCGCGGCGATCAGGGTGACGCGGGCGCCGCGGGCCGCGGCCGTGCGCGCGAGGGCGTAGCCCTGCTTGCCGGAGGAGCGGTTGCCGAGGAAGCGCACGGGGTCGAGGGGCTCACGGGTGCCGCCGGCGCTGACGACGACGTGCCGCCCCGCGAGGTCGGGCTCGCCGACGCCTCGGGCGAGTACCCGGCGGCAGATCTCGAAGATCTCGGCCGGTTCGGGCAGTCGGCCCTTGCCGGTGTCGACGCCGGTCAGCCGGCCGACCGCCGGTTCGATGACGACGGCGCCGCGGCGGCGCAGCGTCGCCACGTTCTCCTGTGTGGCCGGGTGCTCCCACATCTCCGTGTGCATGGCCGGGGCGAAGACGACCGGGCAGCGGGCGGTCAGGAGGGTGTTGGTGAGGAGGTCGTCGGCGAGGCCGTGGGCGGCCTTGGCGAGCGTGTCCGCGGTGGCCGGGGCGACCACCACCAGGTCGGCGCCCTGGCCGATGCGGACGTGCGGGACCTCGTGGACGTCGTCCCAGACCTCCGTGGAGACCGGGTTGCCGGAGAGGGCGGACCAGGTGGCGGCGCCGACGAAGTGCAGCGCGGAGGCGGTCGGCACGACGCGGACGTCATGCCCGGACTCGGTCAGTCTGCGCAGCAGCTCGCACGCCTTGTAGGCGGCGATGCCGCCACTGACCCCCAGAACGACCTTCGGCTTGCCCACCGGGCCTCCCCGCACTCGACACCTGCACGCCGCGGCTCATCGGCGTACGCGTCCATGAGACACCACAGGCCCGACAGTCTCGCTGCCGGGCCTGTGGAAAAGTCTACTGCGATCAGTAGATACTACTTATTGCCACCGCGTGGTCACTGGGCCGGGCCCTCGACGGACTCGGAGGTCAGCAGACCCGCGTTGATCTCACGCAGAGCGATCGAAAGCGGCTTCTCGTGGACGTGGGTGTCCACGAGCGGACCGACGTACTCGAGGAGGCCCTCACCGAGCTGCGAGTAGTACGCGTTGATCTGGCGGGCCCGCTTGGCCGCGTAGATCACGAGGCTGTACTTCGAGTCGGTGGCCTCGAGGAGCTCGTCGATCGGCGGGTTGATGATGCCCTCGGGCGCGGTGATGGAAGAGGACACGCTCTACCTTCCGAAAGATGGGAAAGATCAGACCTGATCACACAACCCTGATCACACAACGTTCATCAAGGCTAGCAGCTCGCGCGCCACGTCCTCGACCGAGGTGTTGACCAGGGTCTCGTCGAACTCGGGCTCGGCCGCCAGCTCTGTCTTGGCCGCCTCCAGGCGGCGCTCGATGACCTCGGGCGGCTCCGTGCCCCGCCCGGTGAGTCTGCGCACGAGCTCCTCCCAGGAGGGGGGAGCCAGGAACACGAGCTGCGCCTCGGGCATCGACTCGCGGACCTGCCGGGCACCCTGGAGGTCGATCTCCAGAAGGACCGGCACCCCGGCCTCCAGGTGCTCGATCACGGCGGCCCGCGGCGTCCCGTAGCGGTTGCCGGCGAACTCGGCCCACTCCAGCAGCTCGCCGTTGGCGATCAGCTTGTCCATCTCGTCGTCGGTGACGAAGAAGTAGTGGACTCCGTGCCGTTCACCGGGGCGGGGCGCGCGGGTCGTCGCCGACACCGAGAGCCAGACCTCGGGGTGTTCCTTGCGCATATGGGCGACGACCGTGCTCTTGCCGACCCCCGAGGGGCCGGAGAGCACGGTCAGCCGCGGACGTTCACTCATGCAGCGATTATTCCAGCAATCCCGGAGTGCCCCGGACTCAGCTGGCAGTGCCGCCGAACTCGCGCTCGAGAGAGGCGATCTGGTTGGAACCGAGGCCCCGCACGCGGCGGCTCTCGGAGATCCCGAGTCGCTCCATGATCTGCTTGGCGCGGACCTTGCCCACGCCCGGCAGGGACTCGAGGAGGGCGGAGACCTTCATCTTGCCGATGACGTCATTCTCCTGGCCCTGCTTGATGACCTCGTGAAGGGAGGCGCCGGAGTGCTTGAGTCGATTCTTGACCTCGGCCCGCTCCCGGCGAGCCGCGGCGGCCTTTTCGAGCGCGGCTGCGCGCTGTTCGGGGGTAAGGGGCGGAAGAGCCACGCCTACGTCACCTCGGATGTCGAACTGTCGGATACGGACCGGTGAGGAACCTAGTCGCCCCACACCTGGGGAGCTACGAGCAACACGCTTGCCCGTTCTCCCCCACTGCCTTGAGGGCGCGGGAGGTGCCCTCACTCGTCGGAGACTAGCGGGCAAGTGCGCCAGAGTCAGCGAGAACAGCGGAAAAGTCCTGGTCAGCCTCTGTTGAGACGGACCTTTCGGACATATTGCCCCGGATTTGAGGATGTATCCAGACCTCGAGCCGTGCTGGAGGACTCTTCCGCGCGCCCGTGCGCCCCGGCGAGGCGCTACTCGGCGTCCAGGGCGTCCCGGATCTCGTCTGCGAAGCGTTGCGCGGCGTCACGCAGCGCGACGACATCGGGACCGTGACGAAGAACACCCCGGCTGACGTTCGGGACGACATTGCGGACCGCCGCGCCGAACACGGCCGGGAGATCGGCCGGAGTGGCCCCCTGGGCACCGATGCCGGGGGCGAGGAGCGGCCCGTTGATGTCCAGCTCGTACGACGACAGGTCGCCGAGGGTGGCGCCGACGACCGCGCCGAAGGAGCCGAGAGGCTCCTCCCCCGCGTTCTCGGCCGCGAGGTGGGCGAGGACCGTCGCTCCGACGTTCCGTCCGTCGGACCGCAGGGCGTGCTGCACCTCGCCGCCCTCCGGGTTGGAGGTGAGGGCGAGCACGAACAGCCCCGCTCCGCTCTCCCGCGCCAGCTCCACGGCCGGCTTCAGCGAGCCGTAGCCGAGGTACGGCGAGACCGTGAGCGCGTCGGAGAACAGCGGGGCGTCCTTGTGCAGGAAGGACTCGGCGTACGCGGCCATGGTCGAGCCGATGTCGCCGCGCTTGGCGTCCATGACGACCAGCGCCCCGGCCGCCCGCGCCTCGGCGACCGCCTTCTCCAGGACGGCGACGCCGCGCGACCCGAACCGCTCGAAGAACGCGCTCTGCGGCTTGAGCACGGCGACCCGGTCGGCCATGGCCTCCACGACGGTGCGGCTGAACCGCTCCAGCCCGGCGACATCGTCGTTCAGGCCCCACTCGGTGAGCAGCGAGGCGTGCGGGTCGATCCCGACGCACAGCGGGCCGCGCTCGTCCATGGCGCGGCGCAGACGCGCGCCGAAGGGCTCCAGAGGACTCATGCGGCCTTCCTTACGTCGGCGCCGACGGCGTCGGCGAGGGTGGCGTACGGGCTCGTACGGAGGCGGGCGAGGAGTCCCTTGTGGATGGCCCGGCTCCAGAAGGGCCCCTCGTAGATGAAGGCGCTGTAGCCCTGCACCAGCGTGGCACCGGCCAGGATGCGCTGCCAGGCGTCCTCGGCGGTCTCGATGCCGCCGACGCCCACCAGGGTGATGCGGTCGCCCACGCGCGCGTAGAGGCGCCGCAGCACCTCCAGGGAGCGCGTTTTCAGGGGCACGCCCGACAGTCCGCCGGTCTCCTTCACAAGTGCGGGCTGCGACCTCAGGCCGAGCCCCTCGCGCGCGATGGTGGTGTTCGTGGCGATGATCCCGTCCAGGCCCAGCTCCATCGCCAGGTCGGCGACGGCGTCGATGTCCTCGTCGGCGAGATCCGGGGCGATCTTGACGAGGAGCGGTACGCGCCGCGCGGGGACCGTACGGTCCGCGGCCTCGCGGACGGCGGTCAGCAGCGGGCGCAGCACCTCGGTGGCCTGCAGGTTGCGCAGGCCCGGCGTGTTCGGGGAGGAGACGTTGACGACCAGGTAGTCGGCGTGGGGCGCGAGCCGCTCGGTCGACTTCACGTAGTCCTGGGCGGCCTCGGCCTCCGGGACGACCTTGGTCTTGCCGATGTTGACGCCCACCACCGTCTTGAACACCGGCGTACGGGACGCCAGGCGCGCGGCGACGGCGAGCGACCCCTCGTTGTTGAAACCCATGCGGTTGATCAGCGCACGGTCCGCGACGAGGCGGAACAGCCGCTTCTTCGGGTTGCCGGGCTGCGGCTCCCCCGTCACCGTGCCGATTTCGACGTGGTCGAAGCCCAGCATCGACATCCCGTCGATCGCGACGGCGTTCTTGTCGAAGCCGGCGGCCAGCCCGAAGGGGCCGTGCATGCGCAGCCCGAAGGCCTCCGTGCGCAGCTCCTTGTAGCGGGGCGCGAGGGCGGCCGCCACGAAGGTGCGCAGCACGGGGATGCGGGCGGCGAGGCGGATCCAGCGGAAGGCCAGGTAGTGGGCCTGCTCCGGGTCCATCCGCTGGAACACCAGGCGGAAGAAGAACTTGTACATGTCTCGGGAGTCCTCGGGAGTCCTCATGATGCTCATGAAGAGGGGGACACCGTTTTCGGTGTCCCCCTCGTCGGCTGCTAGTCGCGGGCCGCGGTCAGGAATTCGGCGTGTTCCTGGAGTGAGCGGACGCCCACGTCGCCGTGGTTGAGCGCGTCGATGCCCTGGACCGCCGCGGCCAGCGCCTGGACCGTCGTCAGACACGGCACGGAGCGGGCCACCGCCGCCGTACGGATGTCGTAGCCGTCGAGGCGGCCGCCGGTGCCGTACGGGGTGTTGACGATGAGGTCGACCTCGCCGTCGTGGATCATCTGGACGATGGTCTTCTCGCCGTTCGGGCCGGGCCCGTCGGACTGCTTGCGCACGACCGTCGCGCTGATGCCGTTGCGCTTGAGGACCTCGGCCGTGCCGGAGGTGGCGAGCAGCTCGAAGCCGTGCGCGACCAGCTCCCGAGCCGGGAAGATCATCGAACGCTTGTCGCGGTTGGCGACCGAGATGAACGCGCGGCCCTTGGTCGGCAGCGGACCGTAGGCGCCCGCCTGCGACTTGGCGTACGCCGTGCCGAAGACGGAGTCGATGCCCATGACCTCGCCGGTGGAGCGCATCTCCGGGCCGAGGACGGTGTCGACGCCGCGGCCGTGGATGTCGCGGAACCGCGACCACGGCATCACGGCCTCCTTGACGGAGATCGGCGCGTCCAGCGGCAGCTCGCCGCCGTCGCCGTTCTTCGGCAGCAGGCCCTCCTCGCGCAGCTCGGCGATGGTCGCGCCGAGCGAGATGCGGGCGGCGGCCTTCGCCAGCGGCACCGCCGTCGCCTTCGAGGTGAAGGGCACCGTACGAGAGGCGCGCGGGTTGGCCTCCAGGACGTAGAGGATGTCGCCCGCCATCGCGAACTGGATGTTGATCAGGCCTCGGACGCCGACGCCCCGCGCGATGGCCTCCGTGGAGGCGCGCAGGCGCTTGATGTCGAAGCCGCCCAGCGTGATCGGAGGCAGCGCGCACGCCGAGTCGCCGGAGTGGATGCCGGCCTCCTCGATGTGCTCCATCACGCCGCCGAGGTACAGGTCCTCGCCGTCGTACAGGGCGTCGACGTCGATCTCGATCGCGTCGTCGAGGAACCGGTCGACCAGCACCGGCCGGGAGGGGCTGATCTCGGTCGACTCGGCGATGTACGCGGCGAGGCGGGCCTCGTCGTAGACGATCTCCATGCCGCGCCCGCCGAGGACGTAGGACGGCCGGACGAGGACCGGGTAGCCGATCTCGTCCGCGATGGCCTTGGCCTCCTCGAAGGTGGTGGCGGTGCCGTGCTTGGGGGCCGGCAGACCGGCCTCCGCAAGCACGCGACCGAAGGCGCCGCGGTCCTCGGCGGCGTGGATCGCCTCGGGCGAGGTGCCCACGATCGGCACGCCGTTGTCCTTCAGCGCCTGCGCGAGGCCGAGCGGGGTCTGGCCGCCCAGCTGGACCACGACGCCCGCGACCGGGCCGGCCTGCTGCTCGGCGTGGACGATCTCCAGCACGTCCTCGAGCGTCAGCGGCTCGAAGTACAGGCGGTCGGAGGTGTCGTAGTCCGTGGAGACCGTCTCCGGGTTGCAGTTGACCATCACGGTCTCGTACCCGGCGTCGGACAGCGCGAAGGAGGCGTGGACGCAGGAGTAGTCGAACTCGATGCCCTGGCCGATGCGGTTGGGGCCGGAGCCCAGGATGATCACCGCGGGCTTCTCGCGGGGCGCGACCTCGCTCTCCTCGTCGTAGGAGGAGTAGAAGTACGGCGTCTTCGCGGCGAACTCGGCGGCGCAGGTGTCGACCGTCTTGTACACCGGGCGGACGCCGAGGGCGTGCCGCACCTCGCGCACCACGTCCTCGCGCGAACCCCGGATCTCGGCGATCTGCTGGTCGGAGAAGCCGTGCCGCTTGGCCTCGGCGAGCAGGTCGGCGTCCAGACGGTCGGCGGCGGCCAGCTCGTCCGCGATCTCCTTGATCAGGAAGAGCTGGTCGACGAACCACGGGTCGATCTTGCTGGACTCGAAGACCTCCTCGGTCGTGGCGCCAGCGCGGATGGCCTGCATGACGGTGTTGATCCGGCCGTCGGTGGGGCGGGCGGCCTCACGCAGCAGCTCGTCCTTGTCCCCGGGCTCACCCACGAACGTGAACTGGCTGCCCTTCTTCTCCAGCGAGCGCAGTGCCTTCTGGAACGCCTCGGTGAAGTTGCGGCCGATCGCCATCGCCTCGCCGACCGACTTCATGGTGGTGGTCAGCGTGTTGTCGGCGCTCGGGAACTTCTCGAACGCGAACCGCGGCGCCTTGACGACCACATAGTCGAGGGTCGGCTCGAAGGAGGCCGGAGTCTCCTGCGTGATGTCGTTCGGGATCTCGTCGAGGGTGTAGCCGACGGCGAGCTTGGCCGCGATCTTCGCGATCGGGAAACCGGTCGCCTTGGATGCGAGGGCGGACGAGCGCGACACACGCGGGTTCATCTCGATGACGATCACGCGACCGTCCTCGGGGTTCACCGCGAACTGGATGTTGCAGCCGCCGGTGTCGACGCCGACCTCGCGGATCACGGCGATGCCGATGTCCCGCAGGATCTGGTACTCGCGGTCGGTCAGGGTCATCGCCGGGGCGACGGTGATGGAGTCGCCGGTGTGCACGCCCATCGGGTCGAAGTTCTCGATGGAGCAGACGACCACGACGTTGTCGTGCTTGTCGCGCATCAGCTCCAGCTCGTACTCCTTCCAGCCGAGGATGGACTCCTCCAGGAGCACCTCGGTGGTCGGCGAGAGCGCGAGGCCGGTGCCCGCGATGCGGCGCAGCTCCTCCTCGTCGTGCGCGAAGCCGGAGCCGGCGCCGCCCATGGTGAAGGAGGGACGGACGACGACCGGGTAGCCGCCCAGCTCCTCGACGCCGGCGAGGACCTCGTCCATGGAGTGGCAGATCACCGAGCGGGCGGACTCGCCGTGGCCGATCTTCTTGCGGACCTCCTCCACGACCTCCTTGAACTGGTCGCGGTCCTCGCCCTTGTGGATGGCCTCCACCTTGGCACCGATCAGCTCGACGCCGTACTTCTCCAGGACGCCGTTCTCGTGCAGCGAGATCGCCGTGTTCAGCGCCGTCTGGCCGCCCAGGGTGGGCAGCAGCGCGTCGGGACGCTCCTTGGCGATGATCTTCTCGACGAAGTCCGGGGTGATCGGCTCGACGTAGGTGGCGTCGGCGATCTCCGGGTCGGTCATGATCGTCGCCGGGTTGGAGTTGACGAGGATGACCCTGAGGCCCTCGGCCTTCAGGACGCGGCACGCCTGGGTGCCGGAGTAGTCGAACTCGGCGGCCTGGCCGATGACGATCGGGCCGGAGCCGATGACCAGGACGGACTGGATATCGGTGCGCTTAGGCACGCTGGCCCTCCATGAGCTTCACGAAGCGGTCGAACAGGTACGCGGCGTCGTGGGGACCGGCGGCCGCCTCGGGGTGGTACTGGACGCTGAAGGCCGGCTTGTCGAGGAGCTGGAGGCCTTCCACCACGTTGTCGTTGAGGCAGACGTGGGAGACCTCGGCGCGGCCGTAGGGGGTCTCGGAGACCTTGTCGAGCGGGGCGTCCACGGCGAAGCCGTGGTTGTGCGCGGTGACCTCGACCTTGCCGGTCGTACGGTCCTGCACCGGCTGGTTGATGCCGCGGTGGCCGTACTTCAGCTTGTAGGTGCCGAAGCCCAGGGCGCGACCGAGGATCTGGTTGCCGAAGCAGATGCCGAACAGCGGCGTGCCGCGCTCCAGGACGGCCTGCATGACCGAGACGGCGTGGTCGGCGGTGGCCGGGTCGCCGGGCCCGTTGGAGAAGAACACCCCGTCTGGGCCCACGGCGTAGACGTCCTCGGCGGTCGCCGTCGCGGGCAGCACGTGGACCTCGATGCCACGCTCGGCCATGCGGTGCGGGGTCATGCCCTTGATGCCCAGGTCGACAGCGGCGACCGTGAACCTCTTCTCACCGATCGCGGGGACGACGTACGGCTCGGTGGTGGCGACCTCGGCGGAGAGGTCCGCGCCCTTCATCTCCGGTGCCTGGCGCACCTCGGCGAGCATCGTGCCCTCGTCGGGCAGCGCGTCGCCGGAGAAGATGCCCACCCGCATGGCGCCGCGCTCACGCAGGTGGCGGGTCAGGGCGCGGGTGTCGATGCCGCTGATGCCGACGACGCCCTGCGCGCGCAGTTCGTCGTCGAGCGAGCGCTTGGCCCGCCAGTTGGACGGCTTGCGCGCGGGGTCGCGTACGACGTAGCCGGCGACCCAGATCCGCTTGGACTCGGGGTCCTCGTCGTTGACGCCGGTGTTGCCGACGTGCGGAGCGGTCATGACCACGACCTGGCGGTGGTAGGACGGGTCGGTGAGGGTCTCCTGGTAGCCGGTCATGCCGGTGGAGAACACGGCTTCGCCGAAGGTCACCCCCACGGCCCCGTAGGCGCGGCCGCGGAAGATCCGGCCGTCCTCCAGGACGAGTACGGCGGGAGACTTTTCGGCTCCCCTGGTGGAGGTCGTCATCGTGCGCCTTCCGTCTTGTGGATCATCTGGTTCAGGGTGTCGACCCAGTCGTTGTGCTCGGCCGCGCGGTCCGAGCGGAAGCCCGAGTCGATCAGCTTGTCGCCGTGCGCCCAGGTCACCACCAGCAGTCCGCCCTCGGTGAGGACCTTGCCGGCGATGCCCTTGTCGAGCCGGACTTCGCGCAGCCGTTCGGCCGGGATGAAGAAGTCCGTCGCCCCGGGGCGTACGACGTCCAGGCCCGCGTCCGTGAGCGTGAGCTCGACGCGGCTGCGGGTGCCCAGGCCGTGGGCCACGATGCGGTCGAGCCACTGCCCGGCGGTGGTGGAGCCGTGGTAGCGGCCGCTCATCGTCAGCTTCGCCTCGCCGGCCTCCTCGGGAGCGGTCGGCAGCTCCGGCAGGTCGCCCTGCAGGGTGCCGCGCCACTTCCAGCCCTCGCGCATCAGCCAGTAGACGAGCGCGACGAAGAGGGCGAGTCCGACGAGCCAGCCGATGCGGTCGGTCCAGTCGGTGACCTGGGCCGATTTCTCCTCGGCTGCGAACAGGAGTACAGGTGTCACGTGAGCTTCCCGTCGACGAGCGTGGCCTTGCCCCGCAGCCAGGTGTGCGTGACACGGCCCGGCAGCTCACGGCCCTCGTAGGGGGTGTTGCGGCTGCGCGAGGCGAAGCCCGCGGGGTCCACCTGCCCACGGTATGCCGTGTCGACGAGCGTGAGGTTGGCGGGCTCACCTGCCGAGACGGGGCGCCCGTGGCCGGTGGCCCGGCCGATCTTCGCGGGCTTGAAGGACATGCGCTCCGCGACGCCCGCCCAGTCGAGCAGGCCGGTGTCGACCATCGTCTCCTGGACCACGGACAGCGCGGTCTCCAGGCCGACCATGCCCATGGCGGCGGCGGCCCACTCGCAGTCCTTGTCCTCGTGCGGGTGCGGGGCGTGGTCGGTGGCGACGATGTCGATCGTGCCGTCGGCGAGCGCCTCGCGCAGCGCCAGCACGTCGCGCTCGGTGCGCAGCGGCGGGTTGACCTTGTAGACCGGGTTGTAGGTGCGCACCAGCTCGTCGGTGAGAAGCAGGTGGTGCGGGGTGACCTCCGCGGTGACGTCGATGCCGCGGGACTTGGCCCAGCGGACGATCTCGACGGACCCGGCGGTGGACAGGTGGCAGATGTGCACGCGGGAGCCGACGTGGTCGGCCAGGAGGACGTCGCGGGCGATGATCGACTCCTCGGCGACGGCGGGCCAGCCACCGAGGCCCAGCTCGGCGGAGACGACGCCCTCGTTCATCTGGGCGCCCTCGGTCAGCCGCGGCTCCTGCGCGTGCTGGGCGACGACACCGCCGAAGGCCTTCACGTACTCCAGCGCCCGGCGCATGATCACCGCGTCGTCGACGCACTTGCCGTCGTCGGAGAAGACCGTGACACCGGCCGCCGACTCGTGCATGGCGCCCAGCTCGGCGAGCTTCTTGCCCTCCAGGCCGACCGTGACGGCGCCGATGGGCTGCACGTCGCAGTAGCCGTGCTCACGGCCCAGCCGCCAGACCTGCTCGACGACACCGGCGGTGTCGGCGACCGGGAAGGTGTTGGCCATCGCGAACACGGCGGTGTAGCCGCCCTTGGCGGCGGCCCGCGTACCGGTCAGGACGGTCTCGGAGTCCTCGCGGCCCGGCTCGCGCAGGTGGGTGTGCAGATCGACGAGGCCGGGGAGCAGCACCTTGCCGCCGGCCTCCACGACCTCCGCGCCCTCGGCGGACAGACCGGTGCCGACCGCCTCGACGACCTCACCGTCGATCAGCACGTCCTGCGGCTCGCCGCCGAGCACCTTCGCACCACGGATCAGGGTCTTGCTCATCGGTTCTGGTTCTCCTCGGTACGGGCGTCGTTGACGGGGGGCACGGTCTTGGAGTCGAACACGGCGCCCCCCAGCAGCAGGTACAGAACAGCCATGCGGATGGAGACGCCGTTCGCCACCTGCTCGACGGCGGTGCAGCGGTCGGAGTCGGCGACCTCGGCGGTGATCTCCATGCCGCGGACCATCGGGCCGGGGTGCATCACGATCGCGTGCTCCGGCATCTTCGCCATGCGGTCGGCGTCGAGGCCGTAGCGCCGGGAGTACTCGCGCTCGGTGGGGAAGAAGGCGGCGTTCATGCGCTCCCGCTGGACGCGGAGCATCATCACCGCGTCGGACTTGGGAAGCGTGCTGTCGAGATCGAACGAGACCTCGCACGGCCAGGAGCCGACACCGACCGGCAGCAGGGTGGGCGGGGCGACGAGCGTGACGTCGGCGCCGAGGGTGTGCAGCAAGTCGACGTTGGAGCGGGCGACCCGGCTGTGCAGCACGTCGCCGACGATCGTGATGCGCTTGCCGGCCAGGTCACGCCCTATACCGGCGTCCCGGCCGACCAGGCGGCGACGCATCGTGAAGGCGTCGAGCAGTGCCTGGGTGGGGTGCTGGTGGGTGCCGTCGCCGGCGTTGATGACGGCCGCGTCGATCCAGCCGGAGTTGGCCAGGCGGTAGGGGGCTCCGGAGGCGCCGTGCCGGATGACGACGGCGTCGACACCCATGGCCTCCAGGGTCTGGGCGGTGTCCTTCAGGGACTCCCCCTTGGACACGCTGGACCCCTTGGCGGAGAAGTTGATGACGTCCGCGGACAGACGCTTCTCGGCGGCCTCGAAGGAGATCCGGGTGCGGGTGGAGTCCTCGAAGAAGAGGTTGACGACGGTGCGGCCGCGCAGGGTCGGCAACTTCTTGATCGGCCGGTCCGCGACCCGTGCCATTTCCTCGGCGGTGTCGAGGATCAGGACGGCGTCGTCGCGGGTGAGGTCGGCGGCCGAGATGAGATGGCGCTGCATCTTTCAGGCTCCGTAAGACGGTTCATTCGGGAGATTCAGGACAGACGGGCGCGCGTCGGGGCGCACTCTCGAGGCGTACGGCGACTCGCCGTACGCCGGAGTGCTAGTGCTGTGCGCCGTGGACGGTCTGCTTCACACCGAGCAGCACGGTGTCGCGACCGTCCTCCTCGGCGAGCTGGACCTTGACCGTCTCCCGCAGCGACGTGGGGAGGTTCTTGCCGACGTAGTCGGCGCGGATGGGCAGTTCGCGGTGGCCGCGGTCGACGAGGACCGCGAGCTGGACCGCGCGGGGACGCCCGATGTCGTTCAGGGCGTCGAGAGCGGCACGGATGGTGCGACCGGAGAAGAGCACGTCGTCGACGAGGACGACGAGGCGGCCGTCGATGCCGTCACCGGGGATCTCGGTGCGGGCCAGCGCACGCGGCGGCTGCAGGCGCAGGTCGTCGCGGTACATGGTGATGTCGAGGGAGCCGACCGGGACCTTGCGGCCGGTGATCTGCTCGAGCTTGTCGGCGAGCCGCCGGGCGAGGAAGACACCTCGGGTCGGAATGCCGAGGAGCACCACGTCGTCGGCGCCCTTGGCGCGCTCGACGATCTCGTGGGCGATGCGGGTCAGCACCCGCGCGATGTCAGGACCTTCGAGGACGGGCCGAGCATCGGAATGCAGCGAGTCCATACGAAACGGACCTCCTTCTCCGCCTCACGGGACGGACCTTAAAGGACGTCGGAATTGCGCCATACACGGTACCAGCTCGCGGGCGGGCCCCGGTCACCCCCCTGGCGCACTGCGTCACCCGTCCGGCGGTCCCGCACGCCGTCTACCACGGAAGGGTCGGTCCGGACCATTCGGCTTGACGGGGAAGAGTCACGCTGCGTAACCTCACAGTGAGTCACCAGCCGCGCGGCCGAGCCGCACGTCGACACCGTGTCCGGGGAGCTATATGTCCAGCGAATACGCCAAACAGCTCGGGGCCAAGCTCCGGGCGATCCGCACCCAGCAGGGCCTTTCCCTCCACGGTGTGGAGGAGAAGTCCCAGGGACGCTGGAAGGCGGTCGTGGTCGGTTCGTACGAGCGCGGCGACCGCGCCGTCACCGTGCAGCGTCTGGCCGAGCTGGCGGATTTCTACGGGGTCCCGGTGCAGGAGCTGCTGCCCGGCACCACCCCCGGTGGAGCCGCCGAGCCGCCGCCGAAGCTGGTTCTGGACCTGGAGCGCCTGGCCAACGTGCCGGCGGAGAAGGCGGGCCCCCTCCAGCGGTACGCGGCGACGATCCAGTCGCAGCGCGGTGACTACAACGGCAAGGTGCTGTCGATCCGCCAGGACGACCTGCGCACGCTCGCGGTCATCTACGACCAGTCGCCCTCCGTCCTGACCGAGCAGCTGATCAGCTGGGGAGTCCTGGACGCGGACGCGCGCCGCGCGGTGGCCTCCCACGAGGAGAGCTGACCGACCAGGTCCCAGCAGAAACGTGCCGCCGGGGTGGCCGGAACCGCACGGTTCCGGCCACCCCGGCGGCGCTTTCGGCCAGGCACGGCCACCTCGCCGAGAACGCCGGAGGGCCCGCAGCACACGCGCTGCGGGCCCTCCGGCGTTTCCGGGTACTTCTCGTCAGCTCTCGTCACGGCGCAACGACGGCTTCAGGTCCTTCAGGCGGCCGAGGAGGCCGTTGACGAACGCCGGGGACTCGTCCGTGGAGAACTCCTTGGCGAGCTGCACCATCTCGTCTAGCACGACGGCGTCCGGTGTCTCGTCGACCCAGATCAGTTCGTAGGCACCGAGGCGCAGGATGTTGCGGTCGACCACCGGCATCCGGTCCAGCGTCCAGCCGACCGCGTACTGCGCGATCAGCTCGTCGATGCGCTTCGTGTGCTGCGCATAGCCCTCGACCAGCTGCATGGTGTACTCGCTCACCGGCGGCTGCCGGGTGTCGGTCCGCGAGTGCCGGATCCAGTCCGCGAGGACCGTCAGGACGTCGGCCCCGCGCTGGTCACCTTCGAAGAGGATCTGGAAGGCGCGCTTACGGGCCGTGTTACGGGCAGCCACGGTTAGCTGTTCACCCGGCCGAGGTAGTCGCTCGTGCGGGTGTCGACCTTGATCTTCTCACCGGTGGTGATGAAGAGCGGGACCTGGATCTGGTGGCCGGTCTCCAGCGTGGCGGGCTTGGTGCCGCCCGTGGATCGGTCGCCCTGGACGCCCGGCTCGGTCTCGGCGACGGTCAGCTCCACGGCGGCCGGCAGGTCGACGAAGAGGACCTCGCCCTCGTGCTGCGCGACGGTGGCCGTGAAGCCCTCGATGAGGAAGTTGGCGGCGTCACCGACGGCCTTGCGGTCGACGTGCAGCTGGTCGTACGTCTCCATGTCCATGAAGACGAAGTACTCGCCGTCCATGTACGAGAACTGCATGTCGCGCTTGTCGACAGTGGCCGTCTCGACCTTGACACCGGCGTTGAAGGTCTTGTCGACGACCTTGCCGGAGAGCACGTTCTTGAGCTTGGTGCGCACGAAGGCGGGGCCCTTGCCGGGCTTGACGTGCTGGAACTCGACGACGGACCAGAGCTGGCCGCCTTCGAGCTTGAGCACCATGCCGTTCTTGAGGTCGTTCGTGGAAGCCACGGTTGCGGAATCTCCTGGACTGACGTACGACCCCGGGGCAGGCACCTACAGCGCCAGCAGCTCCTTGGTCGTGATGGTGAGTAGCTCGGGTCCGCCGTCCGCCTCGGGGCGTACGACGAGCGTGTCATCGATCCGGACACCGCCCCGGCCCGGGAGGTGGACCCCCGGTTCGACGGTGACCGGCACGCAAGCGTCCAGTTTACCCATGGCCGCGGGGGCCAACTGAGGGTCCTCGTCGATTTCGAGTCCCACACCGTGCCCCGTCAGCGGGGGCAGCGCCCCGCCGTACCCCGCGGAGTCCAGCACCTGACGTGCGGCCCGGTCCACGTCGCGGTACGCGGCGCCCGGCGCGAGGGCCTGGCGTCCGGCGCGCTGGGAGGCGAAGACCAGGTCGTACAGCTCGATCTGCCAGTCGGCGGGCGAGGTGCCGATGACGAAGGTACGACCGATCTCGCAGCGGTAGCCGTGGTAGGCGGCGCCGAGACAGACGGAGAGGAAGTCGCCCTCCTCCACACGCCGGTCGGTGGGGCGGTGGCCACGGCGGCCTGCGTTCGGACCGGTGGCGACGGAGGTGGCGAAGGCGGGACCGTCGGCGCCGTGGTCGACGAGGCGGCGCTCCAGTTCGAGGGCGAGATGACGCTCGGTGCGGCCGACGAGGATCGACTCCAGCAGCTCGCTGAGGGCCTGGTCGACGATCTCCGCGCCGATCCTGAGGAGGGCGATCTCCTCCTCGTCCTTGACGACCCGCAACTGCTCGACCGCCCCGCCGAGGTCCGTGAGCCGCAGCCTCGGCGCGACCGAGCGCAGGGAGCGGTGCCGGGCCACGGTGAGGTGGTGCTCCTCCACCGCCAGGGACTCGCCCCCCTGTGCCGCGGCCAGGTCGGCGGCGGCGACGGCGGGATCGCCGCCGGTCACCGGCAGAACGCGAACCCGCAGCGCCTCGTCGGGCCGCCCGTCGGCGGGGTGATCGTCCGGCGGCCCGGCGCACACCAGCACGTCCTCGGCCGTGCCCAGCAGCAGGACGGCGCCCTTGGGCGCGGCGCCCGCGAGATACCGGACGTTGGCGGGGCGGGAGACCAGCGCCGTCCCACCGCCGCCCGCGCTGCAGCGTTCCCTGAGCCGCTCCCGGCGGGCCGCGTACACCTCTGACATGACCCGAGCCTACGAGCGGTGGCCGAATATCGCCGGTTCAGAGGGCCGGACGGGCGGCGGGGACGACGCTCCGTGGACGGGGACGTCTGCCGCGTTACCGCGTCACCACTTCGGCGGGCTCGCGATGGCGCGGGCCAGTACCTCGTCCAGGACGCGGGCAGTGCCCTCCACATCGAGCTGGGAGTTGTCGATGATCGGGAGGCCGGAGCCGTACCAGCCGGCCATGCGGCCGTGGATACGGGCCACCTCCTCGTCGGTGAGCCGGCGGTTGCCCGTGCGCTCCGCGTTGCGCTCCAGGACGATCTCCAGTCCGGGAAGCAGGACGACCGGCAGGAGTCCGGGACCCACATGCCGTTTCCAGCCACCGAGGCCGACCACCGGGCGGTCCGGGAAGACGGCGTCGTCGAGGATGCACGAGATGCCGTTGGCCAGGAAGTTGCGGGCCGCGAAGCCGCAGGTGCGGCGGGCGAGACGGTACTGCGCCTCCGAGTTGTCGTTCCACCCCGACTGCGGGTCGGCGAAGCCCGAGCGGACCCATTCGCGGACGTCGTCCAGGCTGATGTGGGCGGTGGGGACCCGGCGGTGGTCGGCCCAGTACTTGGCGACGCTGGTCTTGCCGGCGCCCGCGGGGCCGATGAGCAGCACGGCGAGTGTGGCGGACGCGGGGTCGGGCGCGCGGCGGCGGGGGTGCGCTCGGCACACCGACCGGGGCGCCCGGGGGAGCCGCATCTGCCCGGTGGGGTCCGGCGGCGGGACGGGAGTGTGCTGTGGCGGCCGGTGGGCGGGGGTGCTCCGGGGGCACCGGTTGCGCCGTGAAGCCCGGCGTGGGCGTGGTCCGCGGTGCGGGGCCCGGGTGGGCGCCCGGCTGTCCCGGGTGGTGTGCGGCCGGTGACCAGGTGGTCGCCGGGCCGTGCCCCGGCTGGTGGGGCGGCGGCAGCGGAGCTCCCACTGCGTGCTGCATCCGGTGGCCACTCCGTCTCGTGTTGGGGCTCGCAGGCGTTCGACACTGGCAGCGGGGGTGACCCCCGCTCCCCACCGAACGGTACCGTCCCCGGCCGCTGTTGTGTGAACGGCCGGGAGCGGCCCGAAGTGCCCATCCCCGCAGGCGAATCGGGGCAACCGGTCCCGAGGGGAACGAGTCGCCGCCGCCCGGGACCGGATGGAGCTACTGCCCGACTTCGCCGTACGCGGCGAGCAGAACCGCGGGGTCGGGGCCTTCCAGCACGGTGGGCTTGGCCAGGCCGTCCAGGACGATGAAGCGCAACAGGTCGCCGCGGGACTTCTTGTCGACCTTCATCGTCTCCAGCAGCTTGGGCCACTGGTCGTAGCGGTAGTGCAGCGGCAGCCCCACCGCCTCGAGGATCGTGCGGTGCCGGTCGGCGGTCGCGTCGTCCAACCGGCCCGCCAGACGTCCGAGTTCGGCAGCGAAGTGCATGCCGACGGCGACGGCGGCGCCGTGGCGCCACTTGTACCGCTCGTTCTTCTCGATCGCGTGGCCGAGCGTGTGCCCGTAGTTGAGGATCTCCCTCAGGCCCGACTCCTTCAGGTCCGAGGAGACGACCTCCGCCTTGACCCGGATGGACCGCTCGATCAGCTCCGCGGTGTGCGGCCCGGCGGGGGTGCGGGCGGCCTGCGGGTCCGCCTCGATCAGCTCCAGGATCACCGGGTCGGCGATGAAACCGGCCTTGATGACCTCGGCGAGCCCGGAGACGTAGTCGTTGACCGGCAGGGACTCCAGCGCCGCCAGGTCGCACAGCACACCGGCGGGCGGGTGGAAGGCGCCGACCAGGTTCTTGCCCTCGGCGGTGTTGATGCCGGTCTTGCCGCCGACCGCCGCGTCCACCATCGCCAGGACGGTGGTCGGGATCGCGATCCAGCGCACCCCGCGCAGCCAGGTCGCGGCAACGAAACCGGCCAGGTCGGTGGTCGCTCCGCCGCCGACGCCCACGATGACGTCGGTGCGGGTGAAACCGGACTGGCCCAGCGCCTTCCAGCAGTAGGCGGCGACCTCGGCGGTCTTGGCCTCCTCCGCGTTGGGCACCTGGATGGCCACGGTCTCATAGCCCTGCTCGGCCAGGTCGCCGCGCAGCGCCTCGCCCGTCTCGGCCAGCGCCTCGGGGTGGATCACCGCGACCCGCTTGGCCTTGTGCCCGATCAACCCGGCCAGCTCGCCCAGGAGTCGGCGGCCGACCAGGACCTCGTAGGGGTCGGTGCCCGCCGTGCCGCCGACCTGGATCCGGGTGACTGCCTCGCTCATGCTTCTTTCCACTCCAGTGCGTCAAGGACCGCTTGGGCGACTTCTTCGGGGCTGCGCCCGTCGGTGGCCACGACGGCCGTCGCGACCTCCTCGTACAGGTGACGACGGGCCTCCATCAGCTCCCGCCACTGCCGGCGCGGGTTGACCGCCAGCAGCGGACGGGCCGTGTTCAGCCCGGTTCGCTTGACCGCCTCCTCGACGTCCATCGAGAGGTAGACGACACGGTGCGAGGCGAGCAGCGCGCGGGTCTCGTCGTCGAGGATCGCTCCGCCACCCAGGGCGAGGACGCCGTCGTGCCCGGACAGGGCCTTGTGGACCGCCGCCTTCTCCAGAGCGCGGAAGGCCGGCTCCCCCTCGTCCACGAAGATGTCGGCGATGGACCGGCCCTGCTCGGACACGATGTCCTGGTCCGTGTCCCGGTAGCCGACACCCAGCCGCTCGGCCAGCAACTGCCCCACCGTGGACTTGCCGACCCCCATCGGGCCGACCAGCACGACCACAGGCACGGCACTCACCGGATCGCCAGGGTGTCGAGGTAGCCCTGCACGTTACGGCGGGTCTCGGCGACGCTGTCGCCGCCGAACTTCTCCGCCACGGCGTCAGCCAGGACCAGGGCGACCATCGCCTCGGCGACGATGCCGGCCGCCGGGACCGCGCACACGTCCGAGCGCTGGTGGTGGGCCTGCGCCGGCTCACCGGTGGAGACGTCCACCGTCTGCAACGCCCGCGGCACCGTCGCGATCGGCTTCATCGCGGCGCGGACCCGCAGCAGTTCACCCGTGGACAGACCACCCTCGGTCCCGCCGGAGCGGCCCGTGGCACGCTTGATGCCCTCGGGGGTGGTGACGATCTCGTCGTGCGCCTTCGAGCCCGGCACGCGCGCCAGCTCGAACCCGTCACCGACCTCGACGCCCTTGATCGCCTGGATGCCCATCAGCGCGGCCGCGAGCCGCGCGTCCAGGCGCCGGTCCCAGTGCACGTGAGACCCGAGCCCCACCGGGACGCCGTACGCCAGGACCTCGACCACTCCGCCGAGGGTGTCGCCGTCCTTGTGCGCCTGGTCGATCTCCGCGACCATCGCCTTCGACGTGTCCGCGTCCAGGCACCGCACCGGATCCGCGTCCAGCTTCTCGACGTCGGCGGGGGTCGGGTAGACGCCGTAGGGGGCCTTGGCGCTCGCCAACTCGACGACGTGCGAGACGACCTCGATACCGGCGGTCTCCTTCAGGTACGAGCGGGCCACCGCACCCAGCGCCACGCGGGCCGCCGTCTCGCGGGCCGAGGCGCGCTCCAGGATCGGCCGGGCCTCGTCGAACCCGTACTTCTGCATCCCCGCCAGGTCCGCGTGCCCCGGACGCGGCCGGGTCAACGGAGCGTTACGCGCCAGCCCCGCCAGCACCTCCGGGTCCACCGGGTCGGCCGACATGACCTGTTCCCACTTGGGCCACTCGGTGTTGCCGACCATGATCGCCACCGGGGAGCCCAGGGTGAGACCGTGCCGGACACCGCCCAGGAACGTGACCTCGTCGCGCTCGAACTTCATCCGCGCACCGCGTCCATAGCCCAGCCGCCGCCTCGCCAAGTGGTCCGCCACCATCTCGGTGGTGATCGGCACGCCGGCGGGAAGGCCCTCCAGCGTCGCGACAAGTGCGGGACCATGGGACTCCCCCGCGGTCAGCCAGCGCAACCTGCTCAACGATGCTCCTCAGTGCTCGCGCCCTGGTACTGCCCTGCGTACGCGCGTCCTCGCGTACGGCGACGGCGCGACCGGGTGCGCGGCCCTGTCCCGCCACCTCCGATCCTCCCACGTCCGGCGGCGTGACCGGCCCCGGGTCCATCAGGCGGACGGGCCGGGGGCCGTCTTCTACCGGGCCGCCAGGGCGTGCTCCCCCGCCTTTCGCATGGCGTCCAGGGGGGCCGGGGCACGGCCCGTCATCTGTTCGACTTGGAGGACGGCCTGGTGCACCAGCAGGTCGAGGCCGCTGACGACGGCACCGCCGTAGGCGGACCAGCGTGCCGCGAGGGCCGTGGGCCAGGGGTCGTAGAGCACGTCGAACAGGGTCGCCGGGCGCTCCGGGACGGCGGCGGCCAGCGCGTCCGTCGTCCCGGCAGGTGTGGTGGCGACGACCAGCGGCGCGCGCAGCGCCGGTCGGCGTCCGCCCAGTCGGCGGTGCGGATGTCGACGTCGAGCCGCTCGCCCCACTGCCGCATCTCCGCGGCCCGGGCCTCGCTGCGGACGTAGGCGACCACGGGACCGATGCATATCCGGGCCAGCGCGGCCAGCGCGGAGGAGGCGGTGGCGCCCGCGCCGAGGATCGCGGCGGAGTCGACCTGCTCGATGCCGCGCTCCCGCAGGGCGGCGACCATGCCGGGGATGTCGGTGTTGTCTCCGACGCGCCGTCCGTCCTCGGTGAACACGACGGTGTTCACGGCCTCCACCGAGGCCGCCGTGTCGCTGACCGAGTCGAGCAGGGGGATGACGGCCCGCTTGAGCGGCATGGTCAGCGACAGACCCGCCCACTCGGGTCCGAGGTCCGCGAGGAAACCGGGCAACGCCTGTTCGTCCACCTCGAACCGGTCGTAGGACCAGTCCTTCAGCCCCAGCTCCTGGTAGGCGGCGCGGTGCAGCACCGGGGAGAGGGAGTGGGCGATCGGGGAGCCGAGGACGGCGGCCCGGCGCTTGCCGGCGGTGCCCGTCATGAGCCTTACTGACCCTTCTTCTGCTCTTGCAGGTACTTCTCGCGGTTGCGGTTCTGCTCCTCGTTCGTCTCGGCGAAGAGCGTCTCGTTCTCGTTGATCGAGACGAAGTAGTACCAGTTGCCCTTGGCCGGGTTGAGGGCGGCCTTGATCGCGACCTCCCCGGGGTTGTCGATCGGCCCGGGCGGCAGGCCCTTGATCTTGTAGGTGTTGTACGGGTCGTCGATCTGCCGCAGAGCGTTCACGGAACCGGTGTCGAGCTTCGACTGGCCGCGCAGGTAGTTGACCGTGGAGTCGAAGTCGAGCAGGCCGTAGGTCTCGGTGTTGTTCGGCTTGAGCCGGTTGTAGACGACCGTCGCGACCTTCTCGAAGTCGTGCTTGTACTTGCCCTCGGCCTGCACGAGGCTCGCGACCGTGAGGACCTGAAGCGGGTTCTGCAGGTCGAGGCTCTTGGCCTTGGCCTGGATGCCCAACTCGGCGTACTTCTCCTTGGCCGTGTCGACCATCTGCTTCAGGACGTCCTCGGGCTTCATGCCCTTGGAGACCGGATAGGCGGAGGGGTAGAGGAAGCCCTCCAGCGGGTCCTTGATCTCCTTGCTGCTGTTGGCCCAGTCGGGCAGGCCGAAGGTCGACCACTCCTTCTTGGCGACGCCCTGGGTGGTTCCCGGTTTCAGCTGGAGCCGCTGGTCGATCGCCGCGTAGATCTTGGTGTTGCGCCACCCCTCGGCGATGATCAGGTTGTTCTTGCTCTTCGGGCTGAGCATCAGCTGCACGGCGGCGGCCGCGGACATGTGCATGTTCAGCGTGTACGTGCCCGCCTGGATGCTCTTGCCGTTGGGGTTCTGCTCCTGTGCCGCGACGAACGCGTCGACGCTCTTGACGACACCGGCCTGTTTCAGCACCCGGCCGATGGTGTAACCGCCCGCACCCTTCGGAATGGTGACCGTGACCTGTTCGCCGTCGCCCTCGCCCACGTAGTCGGGCGCCGCGCCGAAACGATTTTGGTAGAACTGGTACCCGAAATATCCGACTGTGCCGACACCGCCGCCGAGGACCAGTACGACCACCAGGCAGGCGCATCCGTTGCGGCGCTTCTTGCCCTTGGGGGTCTTGCCGCCGCGTCCCCGCCGGTCGCCGCGGCCACGCCGGCCGTCCGGCTCGTCGCCGTCGTCGTCCTCGTCGTCGTCCGCGAAGAAGGCGTGCTCGCCCTCCTGGGGGTCGGGGTCCCAGTCGGTCTTCGGTTCCGGCTCGGCACGCCGCCGGTTCGGCGGCTCCGGCGGCGGATACGCGTCGGGCGTCTGGTAGAAGTCGGGCTGCTCGCCGCCGTACGCACCGGGCTGGGCGCCGTAGGGGTCCGCCGGGTCGGGGGCGTACGGCACATGGGCCTGCCCGCCGCCGTCCCAGCCGCCGTTGCCGTAGTCCTGCTCTCCCTGACCGGGGTACTGCTGCCCGTGCTGCCCCTGCCGACCCGGGTACTGCGGCTGGTGCTGCTGTCCCTGCCCGCCCGGGTACTGCTGCTCGTACTGCGCCTGGGCGCCGTACCGCTGTCCGTCCGGATGATGTCCGGGCTGCTGGTACTGCTGGTCCGCGTACTGCTGCTGCGCGTACTGCTGGTAGTCCTGGTGCCCCTGGTCGTGCGTGCCCTGGCGGCCGCCTCCCCAGTCGCCGTAGTGCTGCTGCGGCTGCTCCGGGTGGTGCTGGCCGCCGTGAGGGGACGGGGCGGCGTGGCCCTCGTGTCCTGCCCATCCGTCGTCCCCGTACAACGGGTCCTCCGGATGCCACGGTGTGGAGCCTGGGCCCCGGCCATACTCAGTCATCGATCCCCTAGAGCCGCGAGGCTTCAGGTTGCGCGGCGCTGTGACCCGGCTCCCGTCCCGCCTCTCTCTGTGCGGTGGCTGTTCGAACACCATCGCATCGCGCGGAACGTTACCGTATCGCGATCAGATGACCACTTCGACGCCTTCGCCAGGAGATTTCCCTGACACCCGTTCGGATTCCAGCGCCTGCTGCAGGATGATGACGGCGGCCGCCTGGTCGATCACCGAGCGGCCCTTCTTTGATTTCACGCCGGAGGCCCGCAGCCCCTGACTGGCCGTCACCGTGGTCATGCGCTCGTCCACCAGCCTGACCGGAACCGGTGCGATCATGCGCGCCAACTCCTGTGCGAAACCACGGACCTTGACCGCCGCCGGGCCCTCGCCCCCTTTGAGGGAGCGAGGGAGTCCGACGACGACCTCGATCGGCTCGTACTCCTCGACGAGCTGCTTCAGTCGCCGCTGGGCGGCCGGGATGTCCCGCCCCGGGACCGTTTCCACCGGGGTGGCGAGGATCCCGTCGGGGTCGCAGGAGGCGACCCCGATCCGGGCGTCACCGACGTCGATCGCGAGTCGGCGTCCTCTTCTCATTGTCACGACCGTTTCTTGACCGGTTCTTTACTTGGCGGTCTCGGCGACCAGGCGCTCCACGGCGTCGACAGCCTCGCCGACGGCGGCCGGGTTCTGACCGCCGCCCTGGGCGACGTCCGGCTTGCCGCCCCCGCCGCCGCCGAGGGTCTTGGCGGCGGTGCGGACCAGGTCACCGGCCCTCAGGCCGCGCTCACGGGCGGCCTCGTTGGTGGCGATGACCGTGAGCGGCTTGCCGTTGTTGACGGTGAACAGGGCGACCACGGCGGCCCGGCCGCCCTGGATGCGGCCACGCACGTCGAGGACCAGCTTGCGCAGGTCGTCGGGCGTGGTGCCGTCCGGCACCTGACCGGTGACGACGGCGACGCCGTGGACGTCCTTGGCCGACTCGGCGAGGCCCGCGGCGGCCTGGAGCACCTTCTCGGCGCGGAACTTCTCGATCTCCTTCTCGGCGTCCTTCAGCCGGGCGAGCATGCCGGAGATCTTCTCGGGCAGCTCCTCCGGGCGGCCCTTGAGCAGCTCGGTCAGCTGGTTGACGACCGTGTGCTCGCGGGCGAGGAAGTTGTAGGCGTCTACGCCGACCAGGGCCTCGATACGGCGCACACCGGAGCCGATCGAGGACTCGCCGAGCAGCTTCACCAGGCCCAGCTGGGCGGTGTTGTGCACGTGGGTGCCGCCGCACAGCTCCTTGGAGAAGTCGCCGATGGTCACGACGCGGACGCGCTCGCCGTACTTTTCGCCGAACTCGGCGATGGCGCCCTGCTTCTTGGCCTCGTCGATGCCCATGATCTCGGCGTGCACGTCGAGGTCGCGGGCCAGCACCTCGTTGATCTTCTGCTCGACGTCGGTCATCACGACCGTCGGCACGGCCGACGGGGAGCCGAAGTCGAAGCGGAAGCGGCCTGGCTGGTTCTCGGAACCGGCCTGGGCGGCCGTCGGACCGAGGGCGTCGCGCAGGGCCTGGTGGGTGAGGTGGGTGGCCGAGTGGGCGCGGGCGATGGCCTTGCGGCGACGGGTGTCGATGGTGGCGTGGGCCTTGGCTCCGACGGTGACCTCGCCGACCTGGACGACGCCCTTGTGGACGTAGACGCCCGGGACCGGCTTCTGGCAGTCGCGGACCTCGATGACGGCACCGGAGTCGGCCTTGATGCGGCCGGTGTCGCCGATCTGGCCGCCGCCCTCGGCGTAGAACGGGGTGCGGTCGAGGACGATCTCGACCTCGTCGCCCTCGGTGGCGGCAGGGGAGGACACGCCGTCGACCAGGATGCCGACGATCGTGGACTCGCCCTCCGTGTCGGTGTAGCCGATGAAGTCGGTCTCGCCGGCGGTGTCGGCGATCTCGCGGTAGGCGCCGAGGTCGGCGTGGCCGGTCTTCTTGGCCTGGGCGTCGGCCTTGGCGCGCTCCCGCTGCTCCTTCATCAGGCGGCGGAAGCCGTCCTCGTCCACGGACAGGCCCTGCTCGGCGGCCATCTCCAGGGTGAGGTCGATCGGGAAGCCCCAGGTGTCGTGGAGCAGGAAGGCCTTGTCACCGGGCAGCACGGCCGAACCGGCGGCCTTGGTCTCGGCGACGGCGGTGTCCAGGACGTTCGTGCCGGCGTTGAGCGTCTTGAGGAAGCGGGACTCCTCGGCGAGGGCGACCTTCTCGATGCGCTCCCGGTCGGTGACGAGCTCGGGGTACTGCTGGCCCATCATCTCGATCACGGTGTCGAGGAGCTCCTTGACGACCGGACCGGTGGCGCCGAGCAGGCGCATGTTGCGGATGGCGCGGCGCATGATGCGGCGCAGGACATAGCCGCGGCCCTCGTTGCCGGGGGTGACGCCGTCGCCGATCAGCATGGTGGCGGTGCGCATGTGGTCGGTGACCACGCGCAGCGAGACGTCCGAGTCGTGGGCGTCGCCGTAACGGACACCGGTCAGCTCGGTGGCCTTCTCGATCACGGCCATGGAGGTGTCGATCTCGTACATGTTCTGCACGCCCTGCAGAATCATGGCGAGCCGCTCGAGGCCGAGGCCGGTGTCGATGTTCTTGCTCGGCAGGTCCCCGAGGATCTCGAAGTTGTCCTTGCCGGTGCCCTCGCCGCGCTCGTACTGCATGAAGACGAGGTTCCAGATCTCCACGTACCGCTCGTCGTTGACGGCGGGGCCGCCCTCGACGCCGAACTCGGGGCCGCGGTCGTAGTTGATCTCGGAGCAGGGGCCGCACGGGCCGGGCACGCCCATGGACCAGAAGTTGTCCTTCATGCCCAGGCGCTGGATGCGCTCGGCGGGGACGCCCACGACGTCGCGCCAGATCTGCTCGGCCTCGTCGTCGTCCTTGTAGACGGTGATCCACAGCCGGTCGGGCTCGAGGCCGAAACCGCCCTTGTCCTGGGGCGCGGTGAGCAGCTCCCAGGCGAGCTTGATGGCGCCTTCCTTGAAGTAGTCGCCGAAGGAGAAGTTGCCGCACATCTGGAAGAACGTGCCGTGCCGCGTGGTCTTGCCGACCTCTTCGATGTCGGGCGTGCGCACGCACTTCTGCACGCTGGTGGCGCGCGGGTAGGGCGGCTTGACCTCGCCCAGGAAGTAGGGCTTGAAGGGCACCATGCCGGCCGGGACGAGCAGCAGAGTCGGGTCGTCCGCGATGAGCGACGCCGAAGGGACGACGGTGTGACCGCGCTCCTCGAAGAAGCTCAACCAGCGGCGGCGGATCTCAGCCGACTCCATCAGTGGTCCTCATTCCGGTTGTACGAGTACGTCGTGGTCTCGACGTGCTTCGGGCTGTTGCGGTTCTCGATGGCGGTGTACCGCCGGGGTCCGGGGAGTTCGGGCTCGACGGCGGCGTTCAGACCGAGCGCGTCGCCGAGTTCGGCCTCCCGCCGGTTCATGTTGTCGCGGACGTCGAGGGCGAATTCCACCGCGCGGTCCTTGAGCCGGTGGCCGGCTTCGATCGCCTTGTTTGCCGCTGTCGCGGCCAGGCTCTCAGGGGTCAGCTGCTTCAGCTTGCGATTGACCTTGGTGGTGGCCCACACACCGGCGGCGACGCCTGTGGTGAACCAGAACGTACGGCGGAACATTCGCTAGTCCTTCTTCCGCTTCGCCCGTCGTGGGGACGGGACGGTGCGGCCCACGATCACGGTACGTCGGGGGGCCTTGGCAGGCACGTCCTCCCGGCGGCCGGCGATCGCCCGGCGTACGCCGTAGCCGAAGGCCGCGACCTTGACCAGGGGGCCGCCGAAGGTCGACGCGACGGTTGTCGACAGTGCGGACGCGTTGGAGGTGACCTCCTGGACGTCCGACGCGATGGCGTCGACCCGGTCGATCTGGGTCTGTGCGGAGCGCACCGCGGCGGAGGCGTCGGAGAGCAGCGGGACGGCCTGGTCGGTCACGTCCGCCACCAGCTTGGTGGTCGCCTTGAGCGTCTGGGCCAGCCTCGCCAGCGCCACGGCGAGGAAGGAGACCAGGATCGCCCAGAAGACGGCCACCAGGATCCCGGCCACTTCTCCACCGGACACTGTCGTGCACCCGCTCCCTGGAACGTGCCTGAACATCGAAAAGTCGGTTCCCCGAGCCTATCGCGCCCTGGCGGCCGCTCCGTACCGGATTAGGGGCTGCGGCCGGCGGGCTCGAGGGGAGCCGATGTGCGAAAGCCCGCCGTCTTCCCGCCCCGAGGGGCGGGAAGACGGCGGGCTCTGCGGGTGGGAGTGTTACGTCCGCCGGAAGGTGATCAGCGGGCGTAGTACTCGACGACGAGCTGCTCGTCGCAGATCACCGGGATCTCCTTGCGGTTCGGGTCGCGGTCCAGGCGGAACGCCAGGGCCTTGAGGTTCACCTGGAGGTAGCGCGGGGTCTCGCCGTCGGGGGCGAAGCCACCCTCGCGGGCGACCTGGAAGAGCGCCTTCTCACGGCTGCGCTCGCGGACCATCACGACGTCGTCGGGACGGACGCGGTACGACGGCTTGTCGACCTTGTGACCGTTGACCTCGATGTGGCCGTGGACGACCATCTGGCGGGCCTGGTAGATCGTGCGGGCGATGCCCGAACGCAGGACCAGCGCGTCGAGACGGCGCTCGAGCTCGATGATCAGGGCCTCACCGGTCTTGCCCTGGACCTTGGAGGCACGCTCGTAGGCGCGGACGAGCTGGCGCTCGGACACGTCGTACTGCGCGCGCAGACGCTGCTTCTCGAGCAGACGGACCTTGTAGTCCGAGTTCTGCTTGCGGCCGCGACCGTGCTCACCCGGCGGGTAGGGGCGGGCCTCGAAGTACTTGACGGCCTTCGGGGTCAGCGCGATACCGAGGGCACGCGACTTCTTGACCTTGGGGCGGGACTGGTTCGCCATGAACCAAACACCTCGTGTTTCTGTGTGTAATCGGCTTCACCAGGGTTAGGGGAGGTCGCATCCGCAGCCGGGGAATCCCTGCGGGTCCGCGTGGGACCTGCCGGGCAGCCGCTCCCCTGGTCTGGGCACATACGTGCAGCACGCGAGTGGCCCACCGACCGCTCCCGGGCTCCGGGTGGTGGTGGGCTACGCGACACCGTTCGACGGTGCGCGACGCTCCTGGATCCCCGTGCCGTACGGCGGTGGGGTTCCGGCTGGATGTCCCGCTCTGGTGGTGCCGGACCCTTTTGAGGTGCCGAACACGGGACGCAGCGCTTCAGGTAAGTCTACAGGCCGCCTAGGACTGCCTGCGACCGAGGTGCTTGCGGGTCCACTCCACGGCGTCCGCGTACCGCGCCTCGGCGCCGTGCCGGGTCGGGGTGTAGTACTCGCGGTCCGTGAGGGCGTCCGGGGCGTACTGCTGGGCGGCGATGCCCTCGGGCAGGTCGTGCGGGTAGACGTATCCCTGGGCGTGGCCGAGCTTGGCGGCGCCCTTGTAGTGGCCGTCGCGCAGATGCGGCGGCACGGGTCCGGCCAGTCCCTTGCGGACGTCCTCCAGGGCCGCGCCTATCGCCATGGTCGCCGCGTTCGACTTCGGAGCCAGGGCCAGGGCGATGGTGGCGTGGCTGAGGGTGAGCGCGGCCTCCGGGAAGCCGATCATGGCGACGGCCTGGGCGGCGGCGACGGCGAGCGGCAGCGCGTTCGGATCGGCGAGGCCGATGTCCTCGCTGGCGGAGATCATCAGGCGGCGGGCGATGAAGCGGGGGTCCTCCCCCGCCTCGATCATCCGGGCCAGGTAGTGCAGGGCCGCGTCCACGTCGGAGCCGCGGATGGACTTGATGAGGGCGCTGGCCACGTCGTAGTGCTGGTCGCCGTCGCGGTCGTACTTGACGGCGGCCCGGTCGACGGTCTCCTCCAGCGTCGTGAGACCGATCTCCGTCTCGCCCTTGTCCAGGGCGGCTCCGGCGGCGGCCTCCAGGGCGGTCAGGGCGCGCCGGGCGTCGCCGCCGGCGATCCGCAGCAGGTGGTTCTCCGCGTCCTCGGGGAGCGTGACGGCGCCCTTGAGGCCGCGCTCGTCGGTCAGGGCCCGGCGGATCAGGCCGCGGACGTCGTCGTCCGTGAGCGGTTCGAGGGTGAGCAGGAGGGAGCGGGACAGCAACGGGGAGATCACCGAGAAGTACGGATTCTCGGTGGTCGCCGCGATCAGGGTCACCCAGCGGTTCTCGACGGCGGGGAGCAGGGAGTCCTGCTGGGCCTTGCTGAAGCGGTGGATCTCGTCCAGGAACAGGACGGTCTCCTTGCCGAAGCCTCCGCTCGCGCGGCGGGCGCCGTCGATGACCGCGCGGACCTCCTTCACGCCCGCGGTGATCGCCGACAGCTCCACGAACCGCTTGTTGGTGGCCTTGGAGACGACGTACGCCAGTGTCGTCTTGCCGGTGCCGGGCGGGCCCCACAGGATCACCGAGGAGGGCCCGGCGGGGCCGCCGCCGCCCTCGCCGACCAGTCTGCGCAGCGGGGACCCCGGCTTGAGCAGGTGCTGCTGGCCCACCACCTCGTCGAGGGTGCGCGGGCGCATGCGGACGGCCAGGGGACTGGCGCTCGGGTCCTTCTCCTGGCGTTCTTCTGCAGCGGCGGTGAACAGATCGGGCTCCACGAGGGAAACCCTAAGTCACGGCACCGACAACGCCCTGGGCCCGGGGCTCAGGCCCAGAGCTGGCTGCCCCACCGGGTCAGGATCAGCATGGCGATGACGCCGCAGTGCGTGACCGGCAGAACCCACGTGAACTCGCCGAGGAAGTTCTTCACCGGGCGCGGGGCGGGCAGGAAGTCGTTGCGGACGTTGAACGAGGTGACGTACCAGAACATGGTGATCGTGGCGACCCAGGCCAGCGAGCACCACAGGCACAGCGCGTTGATCCGGTACAGCGACTCGAACTGCAGCCAGGTGACGAAGCCCACGCCGAACAGCGTGCCGAAGTTGAAGGTCAGCCAGTACCAGCGGGGGAAGCGGGCGCGGGCGAGCAGGCTCATGCCGACGCAGATGACGATGCCGTAGCAGACGAGGCCCAGCATCGGGTTGGGGAAGCCGAAGACGGCGGCCTGCTTGCTCTCCATCACGCTGCCGCAGGACACGATCGGGTTGATGCTGCAGCTGGGGGTGAACGTCTTGCCGCTCACCTTGCCCTCGAGGATCTTGAACTTGTCGATCGTGATGACCCACGCGGCGAGCAGACCGGCCGCACCGGTGATCACCAGCAGCAGGCCGAAGGCGCGGCTGCCGCCCACTGTGCCGGGCGTGTGCGTACTTGCCGGCTCGGTGGATCCGGTGGAGACGTCCTTGACTGTCGTCTTGCTCATCACGCCGCTTCCGATGCTCGAGAGGTGGACCTGCGGGGTTGGGGTCATTGTGCCGCACGCGCGCGTGTGTCCACCGTTCGATGGACATAAGGAAGTACGCACGATGGTCCCGGAGCGTTCGGTTCCGGCCGACGCTCGCCCTATGACCACACACGCGAACGGACTCGCGGTGGACGTACGGGGGCTGCGCAAGCAGTACGGGGACGTGACCGCGGTCGACGGAATCGATCTGAGGATCCGGCGGGGAGAGGTGTTCGGCCTGCTCGGGCCCAACGGTGCGGGCAAGACCACCACCGTGGAGATCCTCCAGGGCAACCGCGGCCGGGACGGCGGCGAGGTGTCCGTGCTCGGGCTGGACCCGGCGCGGGGCACGCGCGCGTGGCGCTCGAAAGTGGGAATCGTCTGGCAGGACGAATCGGCGCCCGCGGAGTTGACGGTCCGGGAGACGGTACGGCACTTCGCGCGCTACTACCCGCGACCGCGCGACCCGGAGCAGGTCCTCGAACTGGTGGGTCTCGAGGGGAAGGCGAACAGCCGGATCAAGGCGCTCTCCGGCGGCCAGCGCCGCCGCCTCGACGTGGCCCTCGGTGTGATCGGCGACCCCGAGCTGCTGCTCCTGGACGAGCCGACGACCGGTTTCGACCCGGCGGCCCGGCGCCAGTTCTGGGAGCTGATCCGTCTGCTCGCCGACGAGGGCACGACCATCCTGCTCACCACGCACTACCTGGAGGAGGCGGAGGCCCTGGCGCACCGGTTGGCGGTCGTCGCCCGGGGCCGGGTGGTCGCCGAGGGCACCGCGACCGCACTGCGGGACCGTTTCGGCAGCGAAGCCGTCGTCGACTGGACCGAGGCGGACGGCACCCGGCGCCGCGAGCGCACCGACACGCCGACCCGGACGGTCGCCGAGCTGGCCAGGCGCTTCGACGGTGAGATCCCGGGGCTGCGGGTCGGCCGCCCCACCTTGGAGGACGTGTACCTGCGCCTCACCGGACAGGAGGACGCGCGATGACCACGACCGCCGTACGACCCCGGACCGGGACCACCGCCGAGCGGCTGCCCGGGGCCTGGACCCTCGGGCTGCACCGGGGTGTGCTGGAGATCAGGCAGTTCTTCCGGCAGCGCGACCAGGTGGTGTTCACCTTCGCCTTCCCGGTCGTCTTCCTGTTCCTGTTCGCGTCGATCTTCCACGACGACGTGGGCGTCAGGGGACTCACCGCCTCCCAGCTGTACGTGCCCGCGATGATGGCCTCGGGGATCATGTCGACGAGCTTCCAGTCCCTGGGGATCTCGATCGCGGTGGAGCGCGACGAGAAGGTGCTGCGCCGGCTGCGCGGAACGCCGATGCCGCCGGCGGCGTACTTCCTGGGGAAGATCTGGCTGGTCCTGTTCACCGGCGTCCTGGAGACGGCGATCCTGCTGCTCGTCGGCACCACGCTGTACGACGTGGACCTCCCGTCGGACCCCGGCAGGTGGCTCGACTTCGGCTGGATCTTCGTGCTCGGGCTGACGGCGTGCGCACTGCTCGGCATCGCGATCAGCTCGGTACCGAAGTCCGGCAAGAGCGCCAGCTCCGTGGTCGTCCTGCCGTTCCTGGTACTGCAGTTCGTCTCCGGGGTGTACATCTCCATCGCCGCCATCCCGCACTGGATGCTGAACATCGGTGCCCTGTTCCCGCTGAAGTGGCTGTGCCAGGGGTTGCGGGGTGTGTTCCTGCCCGATTCGGCGCGGGTCCTGGAAGAGGCGGGGAGCTGGGAGTTCGGGCGGATCGCCCTGGTGCTCGGGGCCTGGTGCATCGGAGGATTGGCGCTGTGTCTGCTGACCTTCCGGTGGAAGAGCCGGCGCGACGGATGACGGAACCGCGCCGGGCGCCGGACGCGCACGCGTGGGACCGTTCGATCGGGTTGTGGGACGCGTACTTCGCGCTCGCCTGGACGGCCACCCTGGCGTTCGTGTGCGCCGCGGACCATCCGGGGTGGCCCGCGCGTGCCGTGGCGGCCGGGCTGCTGGTGGCACTCGTGCCCTGGTACGTCATCCTGGGACGCGAGCTGCTCCAGGAGGACCCGCCCGACGAGCGGCGGGCCCTTGTGTACCTCGGCGGGGCGATGGCGCTGTTCCTGCCGTCGGCGATCCTGGCCGACGGGATGCGGTTGGTGTCGTTCGCGCTGATCCCGCAGTGCTTCATGACGCTGCGGACGCGCTGGGCTCTGACCGCGGTGACGGTGATCAATCTGGTGCCGCTGGTGGGCTGGGCGTTGCTGTGGCACCCCAGTGGCAAGGACCTCTTCTCCAGTTCCCTCTTCGCCGCGGTCACCCTGGTGTTCTCGGTGGTCATCGGCGGCTGGATCATCCGGATCATCGAGCAGAGCTGGGAGCGGGCCGAGCTGATCGCGGAACTGGAGGCCAGTCGGCACGAGGTCTCCCGGCTCTCGGCGGCGCACGGGGCGCTCGCCGAGCGGGAGCGGCTCTCCCGAGAGATCCACGACACGCTCGCGCAGGGGTTCACCAGCCTGCTGATGCTGGTGCAGGCGGTGGAGGCCGAGCTGGAGCACGACGTACCGCGGGCCCGGCGCCATCTGGCGCTGATGGCCGAGACGGCCCGGCAGAACCTCGCCGAGGCGCGGGCGCTCGTGGCCGGTGGCACGCCGGCCGACCTGGAGGGGTCCTCGCTGCCGGACGCGTTGCGGCGGCTGGCGGCGCGGCACGACGCGGAGGTGGAGGTCACGGGGCCGGTGCGGGCACTGCCGGCCGGGCCGGAGGTGGTGGTACTGCGGTCGTGCCAGGAGGCGCTGGCCAACGCCCGTAAGCACGCGAGCAGTTCCGCCTCCGTGTCGATAGCGCTGACGTACGCCGACGAGACGCTGACCCTGTCCGTCAGGGACGACGGCTGCGGTTTCGACCCGTCCGCGCCGACCGGGGGCTACGGTCTGAGCGGACTGCGGGCGCGGGCCGCCGAGGTGGGCGGCACGGCCGAGGTCCGCAGCGCGCCGGGCGAGGGCACGATCGTGAGGGTGCGGCTGCCCGTCCTGCCCGTGCCGCCTGTTCTCGGGGGTGCTTCATGATCCGGATCGTCCTCGCCGACGACCATCCCGTCGTACGGGAAGGGCTGCGCGCGATGCTCAGCGCGGAGCCCGACCTCGAGGTGGTCGCGGACGCGTCGAGCGGGCCGCAGGCGGAGGCGCTGGCGGCCGAACTCTCTCCGGACATCGTGCTGATGGACCTGCGGATGCCGGGCGGCGGGGGCGCGGACTCGATCGAGCGGATGGCGGAGGCCGGGCTGCCCTGCCGGGTGATCGTGCTGACGACGTACGAGACGGACCGGGACATCCTGCGGGCGGTGGAGGCGGGGGCGGCGGGCTATCTGCTGAAGGATCTGCCGCGGGGTGAACTGGCGGAGGCGGTCCGTGCCGCGGCGCGCGGCGAGACGGTTCTGGCGCCGTCGGTTGCGGCCCGCCTCGTGGACCGGTTGCGGGCCAGACCGGAGCGGCCGCGGCTGTCGGAACGGGAGACGGCGGTGTTGCGGCTGGTGGCGGAGGGATGCACGAACGCGGAGATCGGGCGGCGGTTGTTCATCGGGGAGTCGACGGTGAAGACGCACCTGCTGCGGGTGTTCGGGAAGCTGGGGGTGGATGATCGGACCGCGGCGGTGACGTGTGCGATGCGGCACGGCTTGCTCGACTGAGAGGTTCCGCCCCTGCCGCCCCTACCCGCCCCACCTCCCCACCGGGGGCTCCGCCCCTGGACTCCCGGCGGGAAGCACCCCTCGCGGGGCTCCGCCCCCTGGTCCCCGCTGTGGCTTCGCCCCAGTCCCCGTCCGGCACTCCCCCGCTCGAAGAGCCTGGGCGAGCTTGACGACGAGGCCGTGAGGCCGCCGGCGGGGGTCCCGGGGCGCAGCCCCCGGGGACGGGAAGGGTAGGGGCTGCGGGGGCGAGACCACACGGCCCCCGCCCCCGGAAGGGTCAGCCCAGGCGGGACTCCAGTTCCGCCACGATCTCGTTCACGCCGACCGCCACCTGCTCCCCGGACTCCATGTCCTTCAGCTGCACCACGCCCTCCGCAAGATCGCGCTCACCGGCGACGATCGTGAAGCGGGCACCACTGCGGTTGGCGTTCTTCATCGCGCCCTTCAGCCCCTTGCCGCCGTACGCGAAGTCCGCCGCGACACCGAGCTTGCGCAGCTCCGTGACCTTCGCGAACAGCACGCGGCGGGCCTCCTCGCCCAGCGGGACCGCGAACACGCTGGTGCTGGCCGGGAGTTGCAGCTCGACCCCCTCCGCCTCCAGCGCCAGCACCGTACGGTCGACGCCCAGCGCCCAGCCCACCGACGGCAGCGCGGGGCCGCCGATCATCTCGGACAGGCCGTCGTAGCGGCCTCCGCCGCCCACCGCGGACTGCGAGCCCAGGCCGTCGTGCACGAACTCGAACGTCGTCCGGGTGTAGTAGTCCAGGCCGCGCACCAGCTTGGGGTCGTCCTCGAAGGCCACTCCCGCCGCGGTGATCAGCTCGCGGACCTCCTCGTGGTACGCCTTGCACGCGTCACACAGGTAGTCCCGCAGCAGCGGCGCGCCGTCCAGCTGCTTCTGGACGGACTCCCGCTTGTCGTCGAGAACCCGCAGCGGGTTGATGTCGATGCGGCGCCGCGTGTCCTCGTCCAGGTCCAGGCCGCGCAGGAAGTCCTGGAGCGCGGAGCGGTACACCGGGCGGCATTCCTTGTCGCCCAGCGAGTTGAGCAGGATGCGGAAGTTCCTCAGGCCCAGGGAGCGGTACGCCTGGTCCGCCAGGATGATCAGTTCGGCGTCGAGGGCCGGGTCCTCGGCGCCGATCGCCTCCGCGCCCACCTGCGAGAAGTGGCGGTAGCGGCCCTTCTGCGGACGCTCGTAACGGTAGTACGAGCCCGAGTACCAGAGCTTGACCGGCAGGTTGCCCGCCTTGTGCAGGTTGGCCTCGAGGGCGGCGCGCAGCACGGACGCCGTGCCCTCGGGGCGCAGGGCCAGCTTGTCGCCGCCCTTCGTCTCGAAGGCGTACATCTCCTTCGTCACGATGTCCGTGGACTCGCCCACGCCGCGCGCGAACAGTTCCACGTTCTCGAAGCCCGGCGTCTCGATGTAGCCGTAGCCGGAGTTGCGCAGCGGAGCCGCGATCGCCTCGCGGACGGCCAGGTACTTGGCGGAGTCCGGCGGGATCAGGTCGTACGTGCCCTTGGGGGCCTTGAAGGTGCTCACGGAAGGTCTCTCGTCACATTCCTCGTCGGGGAGCCTCCTGGGCTCCCTGGCCGGCGGCCACCTGCCGCAGATACGGGTTGGTGGCGCGCTCCCGGCCGATGGTCGTCTGGGGGCCGTGGCCGGACAGCACCACGGTCGAGTCGTCGAGCGGCAGGCACACGCGGGCCAGCGAGTCGAACATCTCGGCCATGTCACCGCCGGGCAGGTCGGTGCGTCCGATGGAGCCGGCGAACAGCAGGTCGCCCGAGAAGAGGATCGGCGGGATGTCCGCCGCCTCGGGCAGGCCGAAGGTCACCGACCCCTTGGTATGGCCCGGCGCGTGCGCGACGGACAGCTCCAGACCGGCCAGCCGCAGGGTCGTACCGTCGGTCAGCTCCTTGACGTCGTCCGGCTCCCCCACGGTCAGCTCACCCATCAGCGGCATACCGATGGAACGCCCGAGGGCCTTCTCCGGGTCGCTCATCATGTACCGGTCGTCGGGGTGGATCCACGCCGGTACGTCGTGCGCGCCGCACACCGGGACGACCGAGGCCACGTGATCGATGTGGCCGTGGGTGAGGACGACCGCCACGGGCTTGAGCCGATGCTTCTCGAGCGCGTCCTCGACTCCCTGGGCGGCCTGGTGGCCGGGGTCGATGATCACGCACTCCTCACCCGCGGCGGGGGCGACCAGGTAACAGTTGGTCCCCCAGGCCCCGGCGGGGAACCCGGCAATCAGCACGATCGTCCTTCGTTGTGTCGTACGGGCGTCACTGGCTGTGGGTCAGAGCCTACCGGCGCTGCCGATTCCTCAGCGAACCCATATACGGTACGGGGCACACGCATGCGGTCGGCACACCAGACGCACGCGTACCGGTCGGCGGACGAGACGCATGAGGAGAAAACCCCGTGGTCAGCCAGGAACAGCGGCGGCGACAGCTCGCCCGGGAGAAGTTCTTGCGGCAGCAGCAGCGGCGTACGGAGGCGCGGCGCAAGGCGCGGATGCGCAATTCGGTCATCGCGTCGGTGCTCGGCGTGTTGCTGGTGGGCAGCGTGGTGTCGTACACGGCCGGGGTCTTCAAGGGCGACGACAAGAAGGCGAACGCGGGCGCGGAGGTGTCCCCGAGCGCCTCGGCGCCCAGCAAGGCGCCGGACCCCTGTGCGAAGCCGGCCCCGGGCAAGGCCAAGTCGCTGAGCTGGAAGAAGGAGCCGGCGATGACCATCGACACGTCGGCGAAGTACACGATGAAGCTGGCGACCACGTGCGGTGACATCGGCATCGCGCTGAAGACGGCCGCGGCCCCCCACACCGTGAACTCGTTCAACTTCCTCGCAGGCCAGGGCTTCTTCGACCACACCAAGTGCCACCGGCTCACCACCAACGGCATCTACGTGCTGCAGTGCGGCGACCCGAAGGGCAACGGCACCGGCGGTCCCGGCTACACCATCCCGGACGAGAACCTGAAGGACAAAAGCCTGAAGGGGAACGTGTACCCGGCGGGCACCGTGGCCATGGCCAACCAGTACGACGCCTCGACCAACCAGGGTCGCAACACCGGCGGCAGCCAGTTCTTCCTCGTCTACCAGGACAGTCAGTTGCCGCCCAACTACACCCCGTTCGGCACCATCGACGCCGCCGGCATGAAGGTGCTGAAGAAAATCGCCGCCGCCAGCGAAAGCACCGGCCAGGGTGACGGAGCGCCGAACGCGACCGTCGTGATCAACAAGGCGACGGTGACGAAATCCTGAACGTCAACAGCTCAATTTCGGTCGCGCGGGATGCGGACAGCCGCCCCGCCGGTCGCCTATGTTGGCCGTGACGAAACTGTGGACGATGCTCGGGGGCGCTGAGGCTCCCCGCAGGCATCATGTGGAGGAGGCGCTGTGAGCAGCGACCCGTGGGGCCGCGTCGACGAGACGGGGACCGTGTACGTGCGGACGGCCGATGGCGAGAAGGTCGTCGGTTCCTGGCAGGCCGGCTCCCCCGAGGAGGCGCTGGCCTACTTCGAGCGCAAGTACGAGGGCCTGGTGGTCGAGATCGGCCTCCTCGAGAAGCGAGTGAAGACCACCGACCTGTCGGCGAAGGACGCCATGGCCGCCATCGACCACCTGCGGGAGCAGGTGGACGCCCATCACGCGGTCGGCGACCTGGATGCGCTGCGCGCCCGCCTGGACAAGCTCGTGGAGATCGTCGAGGCGCGCCGTGAGGAGCGCAAGGCCCAGCGGGCACGGCAGTCCGACGAGGCCAGGCACGCCAAGGAGGTGCTGGTCGCGGAGGCGGAGCAGTTGGCGCAGTCCGACCAGTGGCGGGCTGCCGGTGAGCGGCTGCGGTCGCTGGTGGACACCTGGAAGGGGCTGCCGCGGCTCGACCGGAAGTCGGACGACGAGCTGTGGCACCGCTTCTCGCACGCGCGGTCGGCGTTCTCCAAGCGCCGCAAGGCGCACTTCGCGCAGCTGGACGCGCAGCGCGAGGAGGCCCGCAAGACCAAGGAGAGGCTGGTCGCCGAGGCCGAGGCACTGTCGGGTTCGACGGACTGGGGGCCGACGGCTGCGCGCTACCGCGAGCTGATGGCCGAGTGGAAGGCCGCCGGCCGTGCGCAGCGGGAGCACGAGGACGACCTGTGGAACCGGTTCCGCAGTGCCCAGGACGTGTTCTTCGCGGCGCGCAGCTCGGTCTTCGCGGAGCGGGACGCCGAGCAGGCCGAGAACCTCAAGCTGAAGGAGGAACTGGCCGAGGAGGCGGAGAAGCTGCTGCCGATCACGGACCTGAAGGCCGCGCGGGCCGCCTTCCGCTCGATCAACGAGCGCTGGGAGGCCATCGGGCACGTGCCGCGGGACGCGCGGGGGCGGGTCGAGGGCCGGATGCACACGGTCGACCGGGCCATCCAGGAGGCCGAGGAGGCCGAGTGGCGGCGTACGAACCCCGAGGCGCGGGCGCGCGCGGAGGGCCTGACCGGTCAGTTGCAGGCGGCTGTGGACAAGCTGCGGACGCAGATCGAGCAGGCCCGGTCGGCGGGCAACACCGCGAAGGCCGAGAAGCTGGAGAAGGAGCTGGAGGGCCGCCAGGCGCTCCTGGACCAGGCCCTGAAGGGTCTGCAGGAGTTCGGCGGCTGACAGCCGGCTGAGAAGGGGCTCCCGTACCGAGGTACGGGAGCCTTTCCTGTGCTCTGGCGTGCGGTTACGGCCGGCGGGCCGAGGTGACCCGGTAGACGTCGTAGACGCCCTCCACGCCCCTTACCGCCTTCAGGACGTGGCCCAGGTGCTTCGGGTCGCCCATCTCGAAGGTGAAGCGCGAGGTGGCGACGCGGTCGCGGGAGGTCTGGACGGCCGCCGAGAGGATGTTCACGTGCTGGTCGGACAGGACCCGGGTGACGTCCGAGAGCAGCCGCGAGCGGTCCAGCGCCTCCACCTGGATGGCGACCAGGAAGACGGAGGACTGGGTGGGCGCCCACTCCACGTCGAGGATGCGCTCCGGCTCGCGCGACAGCGACTCGACGTTGACGCAGTCGCTGCGGTGAACCGATACGCCATTACCACGTGTGACGAATCCGATGATCGGGTCGCCGGGGACGGGCGTACAACAGCGGGCCAGTTTGACCCAGACGTCGTCCACGCCCTTGACGACGACACCCGGATCGCTGCTGGCGCGCCGCTTGCGCCCACGGCCCCGCGACGGCGGAACGGCCTCGTCGATCTCCTCGGTGGCCGCCTCCTCGCCGCCGAGCGCCTGCACCAGCTTCTGCACGACGTTCTGGGCCGCCACATGGCCCTCGCCGATCGCCGCGTACAGGGACGAGATGTCCGGGTAGCGCATCTCGTGCGCGAGCGTGACCAGCGAGTCGCCGGTGAGGATGCGCTGGATCGGCAGGTTCTGCTTGCGCATCGCCCGCGCGATCGCCTCCTTGCCCTGCTCGATCGCCTCGTCGCGCCGCTCCTTGGAGAACCATGCCCGGATCTTGTTGCGGGCACGCGGCGACTTCACGAAGCCGAGCCAGTCGCGGGAGGGGCCGGCGCCGGGTGCCTTGGAGGTGAAGACCTCCACCAAGTCGCCGTTGTCCAGGGTGGATTCGAGCGGTACGAGGCGTCCGTTGACCCGGGCCCCTATCGTCCGGTGGCCGACCTCCGTGTGGACGGCGTAGGCGAAGTCGACCGGGGTGGCGCCGGCCGGCAGCGCTATCACGTCGCCCTTCGGGGTGAAGACGAAGACCTCGTTGCGGGACAGGTCGAAGCGCAGGGACTCCAGGAACTCGCTGGGGTCCTCGGTCTCCTTCTGCCAGTCCAGCAACTGCCGCAGCCACGCCATGTCGTTGATGGCGTCCTTGTCCTTGGCGCTCGAACGCGGCGTGTCCGTGCGCACCTTGGAGGCGCCGGCGACGGCCTCCTGCTTGTACTTCCAGTGCGCGGCGATGCCGTACTCGGCGCGGCGGTGCATGTCGAACGTGCGGATCTGCAGCTCGACGGGCTTGCCGTTGGGCCCGATGACCGTCGTGTGCAGCGACTGGTACATGTTGAACTTGGGCATCGCGATGTAGTCCTTGAACCGCCCCGGGACCGGGTTCCAGCGGGCGTGGACCGTGCCCAGTGCCGCATAGCAGTCGCGGACCGTGTCGACGAGGACGCGGATGCCCACCAGGTCGTAGATCTCCGCGAAGTCACGGCCGCGGACGATCATCTTCTGGTAGACGCTGTAGTAGTGCTTGGGGCGGCCGGTGACGGTCGCCTTGATACGGGCGGCGCGCAGGTCGGCCTGGACCTCGTCGGTGACGATCGCCAGGTATTCGTCACGCTTGGGGGCGCGCTCGGCGACCAGGCGGACGATCTCGTCGTACATCTTGGGGTAGAGGATCGCGAACGCCAGGTCCTCCAGCTCCCACTTGATGGTGTTCATGCCCAGCCGGTGGGCGAGCGGCGCGTAGATCTCCAGGGTCTCGCGCGCCTTCTTCTCCTGCTTCTCGCGCTTGAGGTAGCGCATGGTGCGCATGTTGTGCAGACGGTCGGCGAGCTTGATGACCAGGACGCGCGGGTCCTTGGCCATGGCGACGACCATCTTGCGCACGGTCTCGGCCTGCGCGGCCTCGCCGAACTTGACCTTGTCCAGCTTGGTGACGCCGTCGACGAGGAGGGCGACGGTGTCGCCGAAGTCGCGGCGCAGCTGGTCCAGGCCGTACTCGGTGTCCTCCACCGTGTCGTGCAGCAGGCCCGCCATCAGGGTGGCCGGGTCCATGCCGAGCTCGGCGAGGATGGTGGTGACGGCGAGGGGGTGCGTGATGTACGGGTCGCCGCTCTTGCGTTTCTGGCCGCGGTGCCAGCGCTCGGCGACCTGGTAGGCGCGCTCGATCTGGCGCAGCGTCGAGTTCTCGATCTTCGGGTCGTTGCTGCGCACTATCCGCAGCAGCGGCTCCAGGACCGGGTTGTACGGGTTGGCGCGCTGCACCCCGAGCCGGGCGAGGCGGGCGCGGACTCGGTTGGAGGAGCCGGTGCGGGCGGGCGGGGACGGCGTTGCGCGGACGGCCGGAGTGCGCTCGGGAGGGGCGGCTTGGGGCGCGGCTGCTCGGCCGCCTGGTCCGCGGGCGCGGACTGGGCGTGCTCCACCGTCCCGCGCGGGGCGTTCTTCGCGCTGCGTGCGGGGGTGGCCGCGGCCTTCGACGCGGGGTCGGGCTTGGCGGCGGTCAGTGGCTGGGCCTCGTCTGGCAAGAGGGCTCCTCGTGCGCGATCCGGGTCCCCCGGTCAGGCTCCGGAGCACCCATGGTAGCGATCCCGGGCTCCGGGCTCGCCCTCAGGCCGCGGGACGGCCTGCTATGGGGGAAACGCACGAGGCGGACCTCGGATTCCTCCGGGGCCCGCCTCGCGGTGTCCTGCGGCCCGACGGGGCCTTGCGCAGGGGTGTACGGCGCGTGACTCAGACCTGGAGCAGTGCCTCCAGCGGGGCGCCGGCCAGGGCCGGTTCCAGCCGGGCACGGCCGCCCAGGAAGCCCAGTTCCATGAGGACCGAGACGCCCGCGACCTCGGCGCCCGCCCGGCGGATGAGCTGCAGCGAGGCCTCGGCGGTGCCGCCGGTGGCGAGGACGTCGTCGACGACCATCACCCGGTCGGACGCCGACAGGTCCTCGGCGTGCACCTCGATCTCCGCGGAGCCGTACTCCAGGTCGTACGCCTGCCGCAGGGTGGCTCCAGGCAGCTTGCCCGCCTTGCGTACGGGGACGAAGCCGATGCCCGCGCGGACGGCGACCGGGGCGCCGAGGATGAACCCGCGCGCCTCCAGACCGACGATCTTCGTCGCGCCGTGCCGTACGGTCAGCTCCGCCAGCGCGTCGGTGAGCGCGGCGAAGGCCGCCGGGTCCGCGAGCAGCGGGGTGATGTCCTTGAACATCACCCCCGGCTCCGGGTGGTCCGGCACGTCCCGGATACGGCTGAGCAGCAGTGCCTGTATGTCGGTCGTCTCGGTCATCGGCGCTTTCCGGAGGGTCGGCCGCGACCGCGGTTACGGGACGCGGGCTGGCTGCGCTGGCCGACGACCGCCGGTGCGGCGTCCTGCGGCTCTTCGGCGAAGGAGTCGTCCTCGGCCTCTCCGACGGGCCCCGCCTCGGCGGCCTGCGCGCGCTTGGCGAGGACGCGGCGCTTGAGGGCCTTCATCTGCGGCTCGCGCTCCTTGAGGTCGGCGACGAGCGGAGTGGCGATGAAGATCGAGGAGTACGCACCGGCCGCGAGGCCGACGAACAGCGACAGCGAGATGTCGTTGAGCGTGCCCGCACCGAGGAAGCCGCCACCGATGAACAGCAGGCCCGCCACCGGCAGCAGCGCCACCACCGTGGTGTTGATGGATCGCACCAGGGTGCTGTTGATCGAGCTGTTGGCGACGTCGCTGAAGGTCCAGCGGGTCTGCTTGGTGATGTCCTTCGTCTGCTCCTTGAGGCTGTCGAAGACGACGACCGTGTCGTAGAGCGAGTAACCGAGGATCGTCAGCAGACCGATCACCGTGCCGGACGTGACCTCGAAGCCGACGAGCGCGTAGATGCCGGTGGTGATGGTGATGTCGTGGATCAGTGCGACGAACGCGGCAAGGGCCATGCGCCACTCGAAGGCGATCGCCAGGTAGATCACGACCAGCACCATGAAGATCGCCAGGCCCTCCCAGGCCTTGCCGGCGATCTGCTCACCCCAGCTGGGGCCGACCAGGTCGGCGTTGATCTGCTCCGAGGGGACGCTCAGGTCCTTGGCCAGGGTGTCCTTGATCTGGTCGGACTTGCCGGTGTCGATTCCGGCGACCTGGATGCGCAGGCCGCCCGTACCGAGCTTCTGCACCACGGCGGGGTGGCCGGAGGCGTCGTGGGCATAGGTCTCGGCCTGGGCCACCGAGACACTCGTCTTCGGGGTCGTGAAGACCGCTCCGCCCTGGAACTCGATGCCCATGTTCAGGCCGCGCACCGCCAGGCCGACGATGGCCGTGATGGTGATCAGGATCGAGACGCCGTACCAGATCTTGCGGTTGCCGACGAAGTCGTAACCGACCTCGCCTCGGTGGAGCCGGGCGCCGAGGTTGCCGAGCTTCGACATCTCTCACGCCTCCTTCGGGTCGACGGGGGCGGAGGGACGACGGGTGCGCCGCAGGGGCGGCTTGGCGCCCAGGCGCTTGGGGTCGAGACCGGACCAGCTGTGGCCGTTCGCGAAGAACGTCCGGCGCGCCAGGATCGTCAGCAGCGGCTTGGTGAACAGGAAGACCACCACGACGTCGAGCAGGGTCGTCAGGCCGAGCGTGAACGCGAAGCCCTGGACCTTGCCGACGGTGACGATGAAGAGCACCGCGGCGGCGAGGAAGGACACGAAGTCGGACACCAGGATGGTGCGCCGGGCGCGCGGCCAGCCGCGTTCGACGGCGGGGCGCAGGGAACGGCCCTCGCGGATCTCGTCCCGGACGCGTTCGAAGTACACGATGAACGAGTCCGCGGTGATGCCGATCGCGACGATGGCGCCGCACACGGCGGGCAGGTTCAGCGCGAAGCCGATGGTCGGGCCGAGCAGCGACATGATCACGTAGGTGAGGATCGCGGACACCGCGAGGGACGCGACGGCGATGGCCGCGAGGCCGCGGTAGTAGACGACCAGGTAGATCACGACGAGAGCCAGGCCGATGGCGCCCGCGATCAGACCGGCGTGCAGCTGCTCACCGCCGAGCGCGGCGGTCACCGTGGTGACGCTGGACTCCTTGAAGGTGAGCGGGAGCGCGCCGTACGACAGCATGTTGGACAGGCTCTGGGCGTCCTCCTGGGTGAAGCTGCCGGAGATCTCCGCGTTGCCGCCGGTGATGGCCGTCTGGACGTACGGGTGGGAGACGACCTCGTCGTCCAGGACGATCGCGAACTCGTTCTGCGGGGTCGTCTTCTGCGACAGCTGACCGGTGATGTCGGCGAACTTCTTCGCGCCGCTGGAGTTGAAGGTCATCTGGACCTGCCAGCCGGCGGCACCCTGCGTGTCGTAGACGGCCTGGGCCTTCTTGACCTCCGTGCCGTCGACCGCGACCGGGCCGAGCAGGAACTTGTTCCAGACGTTGCCGTCCTTGCCGCAGGCGACGGTGGGCTCGCCGGTCTTGGCGCCCTTGCCGGCCGTGGCGCGCTGCTCGGGCTTGCTGCAGTCGAGGGCGGCGTACTGGGCCTGGAGCCCCGCCGCGCCACCGGAGGCGGACCCGGCACTCGAGGAGGGCGAGGCGCTCGCGGAGGGCTTGGTGGAGGCGGCGGCGGACGCGGAGCTCTTGGCGGACGGCGTGGAGGTCGCCTTCAGCGCGTCGGTGACGGGGCGGCCCTGCGAGGTGGCGGAGGACGTCGGGCTGGCGGAGCCGGACGTCGCCTTGCTCTTGCTCGACGGGCTGGGCGAGGCGCTGCCGCCCGCGCTGGAGCTGGGGCTGGGGCTCGCCGAGGCACCGGTGCCGGAGGCGTCGCGCTGCAGGACCGGACGGAAGTACAGCTTGGCGGTGGTGCCGACCTGCTCCCGGGCCTCCTTGGAGTTCGTGCCCCGGGGGATGTTGACGATGATGTTGCGGTCGCCCTGGGTCTGGACCTCCGCCTCGGACACGCCCAGACCGTTGACCCGTCGGTTCATGATCTCGACCGCGGTGTCCATGTTGGTCTTGTTGATCGCGTTGGGCTGACCGGGCTCGTTGACCGCCGTCAGCGTGATGCTGGTGCCGCCGGCGAGGTCGATGCCGAGACGCGGAGTGGTGTGTCCGGAGGCGAACATTCCCCCGGTGAGCGCCGCGATGGCGATCAGGATGAGGGCCAGCGAGCGCCCTGGCTTGCTCTGGGCGCTCGCGCTCCGGCCCTTCTTCGGTGCTGCCACCTTCTCGTACTCCCTCTCGAGCCGCCGCGCGCGGGGTCAGCGCACGGGCGGCCATGCCATTGTGTGGGGATTCCACGCGAAAACCGCACAGCCCGGGCCGGGACGCGCCGATCACGCGCCCTGGCCCGGGATGCGGTCACTTCGCGTCGGAGTCGCCGTCGGTCTTCTTCGGCTCTGCTTCGTCGGCCTTGCCGTCGGTGTCGTCGGCCTTGGCGTCGGTCGCGGCGTCCGCGTCCTTCTTGCCGAGGTCGACCTTGTCGTCGGCAGGGCCCGAAGAGGCGTCGGCGGCGGGCTCGTCGGTCTCGGTGAGGGAGGAGGCGTCGTCCGGCACGACGGCGCCGTCGGCCTTCAGGTCGTGCTCGATGCCGTGGACGATGCGGTTGTACTCGTCGTCGGTCAGGACGGCGCCGATCGCGTTCTTCGCGAAGAGCAGCTCAACGCCCGGGCCCGCGTCAAGGAGGACCGTGTCGTCGTTGACCTCCTTGACCGTCGCGTACATGCCCCCGATCGTGCGGACGCCGCTGCCGGGCTGCATGTCGTTGCGCATTTGCGCGGCCTGCTGCTGCTTGCGCTTGGCCGAGCGGGTCATCAGGAACATGGCCCCGATGAGCACGATGAACGGGAGGAGGGTCACGATATTCACGGGACGGAATTTCCTTCGCACGACCGCTCGATCGGCGGCCTGGTGGATGGGGGTGTGATGGGCGCCGCCCGCGAGGGCGGCATCGGCGGAGTCTAAGCGAGTCCGCACGCAAGGAACAACGCTCAGCATGGCACCCGGGTTCCTGCTGGGGCGAGTCCCGCGCCGTCACGCCCCGAACAGGTCCTGTTGTCCGTTTCCCCCGGTCGTCCCGCGTGGCGCGGTCAGCCCGAGGTGCGCCCAGGCGGCCGGTGTCGCCACCCGTCCACGCGGGGTGCGGGCGAGCAGGCCCTCCCTGACCAGGAACGGTTCGGCGACCTCCTCCACGGTCTCGCGCTCCTCCCCCACGGCGACGGCGAGCGTGGACAGGCCGACGGGGCCGCCGCCGAACAGCTTCAGCAGGGCCTCGAGGACGGCCCGGTCGAGGCGGTCGAGTCCGCGCGCGTCGACCTCGTAGACGGCGAGGGCCGCCGCCGCGATCTCACGGGTGATCACTCCGTCGGCCTTGACCTGGGCATAGTCCCGCACGCGGCGCAGCAGCCGGTTGGCGATACGGGGGGTGCCACGGGAGCGTCCGGCGATCTCGGCGGCACCCTGGGGGTCGATCTCCACGTCGAGCAGGCTCGCCGAGCGGTGGATGACGCGCTCCAGCTCGGCGGGCTCGTAGAACTCCATGTGCGCGGTGAAGCCGAAGCGGTCGCGCAGCGGTGGCGGCAGCAGGCCCGCGCGCGTGGTGGCGCCGACCAGCGTGAACGGCGGCAGTTCCAGCGGGATGGCGGTGGCGCCGGGGCCCTTGCCGACGATCACGTCGACGCGGAAGTCCTCCATCGCCATGTAGAGCATCTCCTCCGCGGGCCTCGACATGCGGTGGATCTCGTCGAGGAAGAGGACCTCACCCTCCTGAAGGGAGGAGAGGATCGCGGCCAGGTCGCCGGCGTGCTGGATGGCGGGGCCGCTGGTGATCCGGATGGGAGCGCCCATCTCGGCCGCGATGATCATCGACAGGGTCGTCTTGCCGAGGCCGGGGGCGCCGGAGAGAAGCACGTGGTCGGCGGTGGCACCCCGCGCGCGTGCCGCGCGCAGCACGAGGTCAAGCTGCTCCCTGACCTTCTCCTGGCCGATGAACTCGCCCAGGTCCTTGGGGCGCAGGGCGGCCTCGACGGCCTGGTCCTCACGGTCGGCGACAGAGCCCACCAGCCGCTCGGAGGCGGAGGTGTCGGTCGTGTCGTCCCAGTTCACTTGACGTCTCCTGGCTCAGCGGGCTCGGTTCAGGGTCTGCAGGGCCGCCTTGAGGAGGGCGCCCACCTGGGGTGTGCCCCCGGCGGCCTCGGCCTGCGGGGCGACCGCGGCGACCGCCTCCTCGGCCTCCCGGGTCGCGTACCCGAGGCCGACCAGGGCGGCGTGCAGCTGGTCGCGCCAGCCGGAGGCGGCGGGTGCGGCGGCCGCGGGGGCGCCGACCGGCTCGCCCAGGCGGTCCTTCAGCTCCAGGAGCAGCTTCTGGGCGCCCTTCTTGCCGATGCCGGGGACCGCGACGAGCGCCTTCTCGTCACCGGTCGCCACGGCGCGGCGCAGCGCGTCCGGGGAGTGCACGGCCAGCATGGACTGCGCCAGGCGCGGGCCGACACCGCTCGCGGTCTGCAGCAGCTCGAAGACCTGGCGCTCGTCGTCGTCCGCGAAGCCGTACAGGGTCAGCGAGTCCTCCCGGACGACCAGGGAGGTCGCGAGCTTCGTCTGCTGGCCGAGCCGGAGCCCGGAGAGCGTGTTCGGCGTGCACTGGACGGCGATGCCGATGCCGCCCACCTCGACCACCGCGGAGTCCGGGGCGAGGGCGGCGACCGGGCCGCTGACGAAGGCGATCATGCGGTACGGCCTTTCGATACGTGCTTCGATGCGTGCAGGGCGACGGCCTGCTGGAGCCGGTTCTGCGCGGGGGCGCGCCAGATGTGGCAGATGGCGAGAGCGAGGGCGTCGGCGGCGTCGGCGGGCTTGGGGGGCGCGTCCAGCCGAAGCAGCCGCGTGACCATCGCGCCGACCTGCGCCTTGTCGGCACGTCCGGTGCCGGTGACGGCCGCCTTGACCTCGCTCGGGGTGTGCAGGGCGACTGGGATGCCGCGGCGGGCCGCGCACAGCATGGCGACGGCGCTGGCCTGGGCGGTGCCCATCACCGTCCGCACATTGTGCTGGCTGAAGACGCGCTCGACGGCGACGAACTCGGGTCGGTGCTCGTCCAGCCACTGCTCGATGCCCTGCTCGACGGCGACGAGGCGGTGGCCGAGGTCGGCGTCCACGGGCGTCCGCACGACACCGACGCCGAGCATGGTGAGCGTGCGCCCGGGCACGCCCTCGACCACCCCGACACCGCACCGCGTCAGCCCCGGGTCCACCCCCAGCACGCGCACGCGCGCCCCTCCCCTTCTTCGCGGCTGAACCGCCGCCGCTCTCGCGGACCTGGCTGAACACCGTCGGGGTTCCTCGATCGATGGTTGCGGTCCGTGGACGGTGATCCCTGTCTGACGCCAGGCTATCCGGCGGCACCGACAACGACCCGCAAAGCGACGGGCCGACGGGAGTGTCCCGTCGGCCCGTGAGCCCAGCGACTGCGTTACGCGCCGACCTTCTCCATGATGTCGTCGCTGACGTCGAAGTTCGCGAAGACGTTCTGCACGTCGTCGCTGTCCTCGAGCGCGTCGATCAGCTTGAAGATCTTCTTGGCGCCCTCCTCGTCCAGCTGGACCTGCATGGTCGGGACGAAATTGGCCTCGGCGGAGTCGTAGTCGATCCCGGCGTCCTGCAGGGCCTTGCGGACCGCGACCAGGTCGGTGGCCTCACTGATGACCTCGAAGGACTCGCCCAGGTCGTTGACCTCCTCGGCGCCCGCGTCGAGCACGGCGCCCAGGACGTCGTCCTCGGTCAGCTCGCCCTTGGGGACGATCACGACGCCCTTGCGGTTGAACAGGTACGAGACCGAGCCCGGGTCGGCCATGGAGCCGCCGTTGCGGGTCATGGCGACGCGCACGTCGGAGGCGGCACGGTTGCGGTTGTCGGTGAGGCACTCGATGAGCACCGCGACACCGTTCGGACCGTAGCCCTCGTACATGATCGTCTCGTAGTCGGCACCGCCGGCCTCGAGCCCAGCGCCACGCTTGACGGCGGAGTCGATGTTCTTGTTCGGGACCGACGACTTCTTCGCCTTCTGGATGGCGTCGTAGAGAGTCGGGTTGCCGTCGGGGTCCGAGCCGCCCGTCCGGGCCGCCACCTCGATGTTCTTGATCAGCTTCGCGAAGAGCTTGCCGCGCTTGGCGTCGATCACGGCCTTCTTGTGCTTCGTCGTGGCCCATTTAGAGTGGCCGGACATCTGCCTGTCTCCTTCGCGTAACCCATCTCTGCAACGAACTCCCCCAGACCTTAACGGCTGGGGGGACCCCCAGAGATCCTACAAGGACTCCGGTACCCGATTGGCGCGCACCATGTCGACGAACAGGGCGTGCACACGGTGGTCGCCGGTCAGCTCCGGGTGGAACGACGTGGCGAGTGCGTTGCCCTGGCGTACGGCGACGATGTGGCCGCCGTGCTCGGCGAGCACCTCGGTGCCCGCCCCGACGGACTCCACCCAGGGAGCGCGGATGAAGACGCCCTCTACAGGATCGCCCTCGACGCCCTTGACGTCGACGGCCGCCTCGAAGGACTCGTTCTGCCGTCCGAAGGCGTTGCGGCGCACGATCATGTCGATGCCGCCGACGGTCTCCTGGCCGGAGCGCGGGTCGAGGATCTTGTCCGCGAGCATGATCATGCCCGCGCAGGTGCCGTAGACGGGCATGCCGTCGCGCACGCGCGCGCGGAGGGGTTCCATCACTCCGAAGAGGATGGCCAGCTTGGAGATGGTGGTGGACTCGCCGCCGGGGAGGACGAGGCCGTCGACCTCGGCGAGCTCTTCGGGGCGCCGCACCGGCCTGGCCACGGCGTCGGCCGCGGCCAGGGCGATGAGATGCTCCCGTACGTCGCCCTGGAGGGCCAGGACGCCTATGACGGGTGCGTCAGTCATGTGTTCGTGCAGTCCTCGTGCTGTTCCTGCGGTGACTTACCAGCCGCGGTTGGCGTAGCGCTCGGTCTCGGGGAGGGTGTCGCAGTTGATGCCGACCATGGCCTCGCCGAGGTTGCGGGACGCGTCCGCGATGATCTTGGGGTCGTCGTAGAAGGTGGTGGCCTTCACGATGGCGGCGGCGCGCTTGGCCGGGTCGCCGGACTTGAAGATGCCGGAGCCGACGAAGACGCCCTCGGCGCCGAGCTGGCGCATCAGCGCCGCGTCGGCCGGGGTGGCGACGCCACCGGCGGAGAACAGCACGACCGGGAGCTTGCCCAGCTCGGCGACCTCCTTGACCAGCTCGTACGGGGCGCGCAGCTCCTTGGCGGCGGCGTACAGCTCGTGGTTGTCGAAGCCGCGCAGCTTGGCGATCTCGTTCTTGATCTGGCGCAGGTGACGGACGGCCTCGACGACGTTGCCGGTGCCGGCCTCGCCCTTGGAGCGGATCATCGCGGCGCCCTCGGCGATGCGGCGCAGGGCCTCGCCGAGGTTGGTGGCGCCGCAGACGAAGGGGGTGGTGAAGGCCCACTTGTCGGAGTGGTTGACCTCGTCGGCGGGGGTGAGGACCTCCGACTCGTCGATGTAGTCGACGCCGAGGGACTGCAGGACCTGGGCCTCGACGAAGTGGCCGATGCGGGACTTGGCCATCACCGGGATGGAGACGGCGTCGATGATGCCCTCGATCATGTCCGGGTCGGACATGCGGGCCACGCCCCCGTCCTTGCGGATGTCGGCCGGGACCCGCTCCAGGGCCATGACGGCGACGGCGCCCGCGTCCTCGGCGATCTTCGCCTGCTCCGGCGTGACGACGTCCATGATCACGCCGCCCTTGAGCTGCTCGGCCATGCCGCGCTTGACGCGGGCGGTGCCGGTCTCGGGGGTCTGGGGGGTGGAGAGCTCGCTGGACACGGGTTTCGACCTCACTCGGAAAAAGAGGGATTTCTGCTGGACCGAGGAAACGGGACCAGTGCAGGCCACTGCAAGGGCCAATGGAGAGCCGGTGGATCGTTTTGCGCCGTGGCGCGAAACGACGGTGGCAGGCCGACGGTGTCAGACCGTCGACCGGTCCGTCAGCGCCGCCGGGGGCTCGTCGTCCATTTCGAACGCCATGGGGAACGGGGCGTGCCCGGCGAGGCGGAACCAGCGCACCTTGCGGTGCCGGCGCAGGGCCCGTGCCGCGCGTACGGCGTCGTTGTGGAAACGGCGGGCCATCGGCACGCGGCGCACCGCCTCGGTCAGCTCCCGTGTGGCTGCCTCCCCGCCGGGCGCCTCGCGGACCGCCTCGACCTGCTGCGCCTCCGCGAACACGGCCCGCAACGCCTGGCTCAGCTCGCTCTCGGCGACCTCCCGCTGCTCCTCCTCGGCCTGCCGGGCCGCGTGTGCGGCCTCGTACAGGACGATCGACGCGGCCGGGTCGAGCACTCCGGAGGTGGCCAGTTCCTGGGCGACCGAGGCCCGCCGCAGCAGCTGCGCGTCGAGCGCGGCGCGCGCCGCGTCGATCCGGGCGTGCAGCCGGTCGAGCCGCCCCGCGGTCCAGCTCAGATAGAGGCCGATCGCGACGAGGGCGACAAGGATCCAGATGAGGGTTGCGGTCACGGGCGAAGGTTATCGGCCCGCGTTCTCCGCTCTCTCGGCTCCCTCAGGCCCGACGGAACGCCGGGCCCGGCGGCCGGCACTCAGTCCCGTGCCAGGCCCAACCGTGCCCGCAGCCCCGTGCGCTCGTCCGCCGCCACCGCTGCCGCGCCCGCCGTCACCGTCTCGTAGACCGACAGGATGTCCGCGCCGACCGTCGACCAGTCGAAGCGCCGCACGTGGGCGCTTCCCCGGGCACGCAGTTCGGCTCGGCGGTCCGCGTCGTTCAGCAGGCGTACCGCGGCGTCGGCGAGGGCGTCGGCGTCCTCGTTTGCGAACAGCTCGCCGGCCGCTCCCTGGTCCAGGACCTGCGCGAAGGCGTCCAGGTCGGAGGCGAGGACCGGGGCGCCCGCCGACATGGCCTCGACGAGGATGATGCCGAAGCTCTCGCCGCCGGTGTTGGGCGCCACGTAGAGGTCCACACTGCGCAGCAGGCGCGCCTTGTCCTCGTCGCTGATCATGCCGAGGAACTCCACGCGCGAGCGCAGCTTCGCGGGGAGCGTCTCGACCGCCTCCTCCTCGTCGCCCCGGCCCGCGACCAGCAGTCGTGTCTGCGGCCGGGCGGCAAGGATCTTCGGCAGGGCGTTCATGAGGACCGGCAGGCCTTTGCGGGGTTCATCGATGCGCCCGATGAAACCGATCGTGTCCCCCTGCCACTCGGGCCTGGGCTCGGCCTTCGCGAAGAAGTCGACGTCCACGCCGTTCGGGATCACCACCGCGTCGCCGCCCAGGTGTTCGACGAGGGTGCGCCGCGCGTACTCGCTCACCGCGATCCGCGCGCTGATCTTCTCCAGGGCCGCCTGGAGGATCGCGTATGCGGCGATCATGGCCCGGGAGCGCGGGTTCGACGTGTGGAAGGTCGCCACGATCGGGCCCTGTGCCGCCCAGCAGGCCAGCAGGCCCAGGGACGGCGAGGCGGGCTCGTGGATGTGGATCACGTCGAACGCGCCGTCGTGCAGCCAGCGCCGCACCCGCGCGGCGCTCAGGAAGCCGAAGTTCAGACGCGCGACCGAGCCGTTGTACGGCACCGGGACGGCACGCCCGGCCGAGACGACGTACGGCGGCAGCGGGGTGTCGTCGTCCGCGGGGGCGAGGACGGACACCTCGTGCCCGAGGCGGATGAAGTACTCGGCCAGATCGCGGATGTGGAACTGGACGCCGCCCGGCACGTCCCAGGAGTACGGGCAGACGATGCCGATCCTCACGGCGTGCCCTTCCGGGGATCCCTGCTCGGGCCCAGGTCGGCGAGCCACAACCGCTGCAGCATGTGCCAGTCCTCCGGATGCTCGGCGATCCCCGTGGCGAAGGCGTCGGCCAGCGCCTGTGTCATGACAGACGTCTTCTCGGCCCGGCTACCTGACCGGGGTACCTCGATCGGGGGATGCACGCGGCCCTTCATGACGGGCGAGTCGTCGTACCAGAGCGTCACCGGCAGCAGCAGCGCTCCGGTCTGCTGGGCGAGCAGCGCCGGTCCCGCCGGCATCCGGGCCGTCTCGCCGAAGAAGGTGACCTCGACGCCGGAGGCGGACAGGTCCCGGTCGGCGACCAGGCAGACCAGTCCCCCGTCGCGCAGCCGCCGGGCCAGGGTGCCGAACGCGGAGCCGCCGCTGTGCGGCAGCACTTCCATGCCCAGGCCCTCGCGGTAGGCGACGAACCGGTCGTAGAGCGTCTCCGGCTTGAGCCGCTCGGCGACCGTCGTGAACGGCGTGCGCAGCTCGGCGGTGACCCAGGCTCCTGCCAGGTCCCAGTTGGCCAGGTGCGGCAGCGCGAGCACGACGCCCTTGCCGGCGGCGAGCCCGTCGGTGAGGAAGTGCAGGTCCTTGGGGTCGAAACCGCGCCTTATGCGCTCCGGGCTCCACACGGGCAGCCGGAACGACTCCATCCAGTAGCGCAGGTACGACCGCATGCCCGCCCGCGTCAGCTCGGCGAGCCGCTCCGGGGTCGCGTCGGGCACCACGCGCGCGTAGTTGCTCTCGAGCCGTCGTACACCCTTGCCGCGCTGTCTCCAGGCGAGGTCGGCGATGGTGCGGCCGAGCCGGGTGGCGACGGGTTCGGGCAGCGTCTTCACCGTGCTCCAGCCGAGGCCGTAGAGCCCGTCCGTGAGCCGTTCCTGGAGGCTGGTCATGCCGCCGCCCCGATCCTCTTCACGCCGCTCACTTGGCCGTCTCGCTGCCGTGCGAGGTGCTCTCGTCGTTCTGCGCGGCCGCGGCGGCGTCCGCCTCGGCGGACTCCCGGCGCACGGTGACGACCCGTTGGATCAGCGTCACCAGGCTGCCGACGGCGACGATCCACAGCGCGATCGGCAGCAGCCACTGGATGCCGGGCACGCCGAACTTGTGCAGGCCCGCGAAACCGGCGGCGACCAGGGAGATCACCAGGCGTTCTGCGCGCTCCACGAGGCCGTTGACCGCCACGGGCAGCCCGATCGACTCGCCGCGGGCCTTGGTGTACGACACCACCTGGCCGCTGGCCAGACAGAAGATCGACACCGCGCACAGGACGTTGTCGTCCCCGTTGCCCGCGTACCACAGGGCGAAGCCGCCGAAGATCGCGCCGTCGGCGACCCGGTCGAGCGTGGAGTCCAGGAAGGCGCCCCAACGGCTGGAGCGGCCCAGCTGGCGGGCCATGTTGCCGTCGACGAGGTCCGAGAAGACGAACAGCGTGATGACGACCGTGCCCCAGAAGAACTCGCCCCGGGGGTAGAAGACCAGCGCGCCCGCGATCACGCCGGCGGTGCCGATCAGCGTGACCGTGTCGGGGCTGACGCCCCGCCGGATCAGAAACGCGGCGAACGGTGTGAGAACACGCGTGAAGAAAGCACGCGCGTACTTGTTCAGCATGGCCTTCCCGACGGTCGGTGAGCCGGGCGGCCCCTGCTGGCCACCGGCGCGCCCAATCGTAGCCACGCGCGCGTGGACGCGACGGCCGGGCACCCAAGGCCCTGTGTCACGGCCTGATGGCGCCCGGGTCACGGCGAGATCGCGCAGGGCGGAGCACGGCCCGCGAACGGGATCACGTCCCTCGTATGGACGCATTGTGACGCGAGTGCAAAGCTCGAAGGAACCGCGGGCGTCACCGGAGCCGCCTCGCACGCGGGTCCGCATGTCCGCGCCCACAGTGACCTCACCGTGCACGGGAGGCAAGGCCATGGGCGACAAAGCGAACGTACACCCCGGAGCCGCCGGCAGGGCAACGGCGGCCGACCGGCCCGCGTCCGTACGGAATGTGGTGCTGGTCGGCCACAGCGGATCGGGCAAGACGACTTTGGTGGAGGCTCTCGCGCTGACGGCGGGAGCGCTGAACCGGGCGGGCCGTGTGGAGGACGGCGGCACCGTCTCCGACTACGACGAGATCGAGCACCGGCAGCAGCGCTCGGTGCAGCTCTCCATGGTTCCCGTCGAATGGGACGGGATCAAGATCAACCTGCTGGACACTCCTGGATACGCCGACTTCGTCGGGGAGCTCCGGGCCGGTCTGCGCGCCGCGGACGCGGCCCTTTTCGTCGTCTCGGCCTCGGACGGTGTGGACGGCTCGACCCGCATGGTGTGGGAGGAGTGCGCGGCCGTCGGCATGCCGCGCGCCATCGTGATCACACACCTGGAGGCGGCCCGGGCCGACTTCGAGGAGATGACCCGCCGTTGCGCGGAGGCGTTCGGCGGGGACGACCCCGACGCCGTCCTGCCGCTGTACCTGCCGCTGCACGGCCCGCAGGGGCCCGACGGGCACGCGCCCGTGACCGGCCTGATCGGGCTGCTCACGCAGAAACTGTTCGACTACTCGACCGGTGAGCGCAAGGAGTCCGAGCCGGGCGAGGACCAGCTGCCGGGGATCGAGGAGGCCCGCAACCGGCTCATCGAGGGGATCATCGCCGAGAGCGAGGACGAGACCCTCATGGACCGCTACCTCGGTGGTGAGCAGGTCGACGTCAAGACGCTGATCCAGGACCTGGAGCGGGCCGTGGCGCGCGGCAGCTTCTTCCCCGTCCTGGCCGCCGCCCCCGCCGCCGAGGGCGCCAAGCAGGGCCTCGGCACGGTCGAGCTGCTGGAGCTGATCACCGGCGGGTTCCCGACCCCGTTCGAGCACCCGATGCCGGGGGTCACCACCATCGACGGCAAGCCGCGCGAGCTGAAGGCCTGCGACACCGAGGGCCCGCTGGTCGCCGAGGTCGTCAAGACCTCCTCCGACCCCTACGTCGGCCGCATCTCGCTGGTCCGCGTCTTCTCCGGCACCCTGCGCCCCGACCAGACGGTGCACGTCTCCGGACACGGCCTGACCGACCGCGGCCACGAGGACCACGACGTCGACGAGAAGATCGGCGCCCTGTCCATGCCCTTCGGCAAGCAGCAGCGCCCGGTCACGCACGCCGTCGCGGGCGATCTGGTGTGCGTGGCCAAGCTCGGCCGTGCCGAGACCGGGGACACCCTCTCGGCCAAGGACGACCCGCTGCTGATGGAGCCCTGGCAGATGCCCGACCCGCTGCTGCCGCTCGCCATCCAGGCGCACAGCAAGGCGGACGAGGACAAGCTCAGCCAGGGCCTGGCCCGGCTGGTCGCCGAGGACCCGACCATGCGCCTGGAGCAGAACCAGGACACCCACCAGGTGGTGCTGTGGTGCCTGGGCGAGGCGCACGCGGACGTCGCCCTGGAGCGGCTGCGCAGCCGGTACGGCGTCCAGGTCGACGTGGTCCCGCACAGGGTGTCCCTCCGGGAGACCTTCGCGGGCAGGTCCGCCGGCCGGGGCCGTCACGTGAAGCAGTCCGGCGGGCACGGTCAGTACGCGATCTGCGAGATCGAGGTGGAACCGCTGCCGGGCGGCTCCGGCATCGAGTTCGTGGACAAGGTGGTCGGCGGAGCGGTGCCCCGGCAGTTCATCCCGTCCGTCGAGAAGGGGGTGCGCGCGCAGGCCGCCAAGGGCGTGGCCGCCGGCAACCCGCTGGTCGACATCCGGGTCACGCTGCTCGACGGCAAGTCGCACTCCGTGGACTCCTCGGACGCCGCCTTCCAGACGGCGGGCGCGCTCGCCCTGCGCGAGGCGGCGGCCGACGCCACGATCCATCTGCTGGAACCGGTCGCCGAGGTGTCGGTGCTGGTGGGCGACGAGTACGTGGGCGCCGTGATGAGCGACCTGTCCGCGCGGCGCGGTCGGCTGCTGGGCACCGAGCAGGTCAGCGGTGGCCGGACTCTGGTACGGGCCGAGGTGCCGGAGATCGAGATCGGCCGGTACGCGATCGACCTGCGCTCCCTCTCGCACGGCACCGCACGTTTCAGCCGCTCCTACGCGCGGCACGAGCCGATGCCGCCACAGCTCGGGGAGAAGATCCGTCAAGAGGCTCAGAAGTCCCAGTAGTTGAACCCTTGTTCCCCTCTCCATGCGGGAGCGGACCTCTTCCGGTCGTCCGCTCCCGCATGTCAGTGCCTGCGGATACGCTGATGTCCTGATCAAGTCGACACACGATCAGCACGCCGGCCTGTTCAACAGGTGTGCGGAGCAAGGAAGTCGGGAAGGCCGCAGGAGCGGGTTCGGCGGCGAGGGGGCGGCAGTGACGGACGGATTCGATTTCAGCCCCGGGGCGCAGGTGCCCCTTTCGGGCTCCGCGGGCCAGACGGCGGCGACCTACGCCCTGGCCTCGGCGGCGTACCGGGAGGACGACGAGGTCACCAAGATCCTCGAGGCCGACAACGAGTGGCACCAGTCGACCGTCAAGCCCCCGCGTCCGGGGGCGAGGATATTCCGCCCCAAGCTCGGTGAGGCCTACTCCCGCGCGGTGATCGACCGCATGCTGGGCGCCGGGCGCAAGCCCCTGATCCAGTCGTTCGGCACCGAGCCGCAGGTCGTCGTGGAGCACTGCCTGGCGGCCCACCGCATCCGACGGGAACGCGACAACTGGCTGACGGCGGTGACGGTCCTGTGCGGGGTGCTGTTCCTGCCTGGATTCCTGGTGTGGCTGCTGGTGTTCCAGATCCGCACCACTCTCGGCAGGCGGACGGACAGGAGCGCCGGTGCGCTCGCCACGACCCTTCTGGTCGCCGTCGGCGCCCTCGCCGTGATCTTCCTGATCCGTATGCCGTTCTCCGGCTTCTGGGGGTGGTACGCGCGCGCGTCGGTCGTCATGCCGGTCGTCGGCTGGTTCTGGGCCAAGCAGATCTGCGAGCGCACGGCGAAGGACCTGCGTGAGCGCTGGGACAGTCTGCTCGCGGGCGGCGGCCTGGGTGCCAAGATCCCCGAGGCGGTGCCCGGGCACCCGGGCGACGCGGCCGAGCAGCTGCGCAAGGAGCTCACCCGGCTGAGCGCCGAGCAGCGGTCCAACTCCGTCTTCTACGCCGGTCCCAAGGGCATCCTCGGCATGGGCACACGCTGGGGCAGCTGGCAGCTGGCCGAAGACCTGGTCTCCGCCGAGCCCGGGAAGGACTTCCACCCCTTCCGCAGCTGGGACCTGATCACCGCGATCCAGGGCGATCTGGCGATGCTGGAGCGGACCTCCATCAACACCGGCGGTTTCCCGAAGCCCTCCATAACGCACTGGATCGTCACACCGATCGGGGAGAAGGCGAAGGAGGTCTCCCGGCCCAGCGGCACCGACGTGGACGCGTACACGATCAAGACGCACGCGATACAGGACATCTGCAACAAGCAGCAGTTCGGCAGCGGCGACCGGCACTACCTCGGCGTCCAGTGGACGCTGTGGGACGGCCAGTTGGTCATCACCATGCTCATCACGGTGACGGTGCTGCACGACACCCTGCGCATCGAGGTCACCGGGCACGCCCTGGGGCCGGTCAACTCCCTGTTCACCACGAAGCCCGAGCCCAAGGAGAAGGAGGTGGCCAAGACCGTCAAGTTCTGGGAGACCCACAAGGTGAGGCTGCCGCTGGTCGACGCCGACGAGGTGGTGCGGCTCGCCGCCCGCGCCCCGCTCACCTCGTATCCGCCGTTCCTGAACTGGCTCGGCGGCTCGCTGACCCTCCCGGAGCCGTTCGGTCTGCGCCACGCCTGGGCGGACCAGCCGTGGCGTCACCGTTTCATGGCCGACGACGCCCTGCGCGCGGCCACGCCGGTGCTGCGGGTGGTGCACGCGGCGGCGATCCGGGTCCTGAGGGACCACGGGGTGGACGTGGAGGCGTTCGGGACGCGGTCGACGTTCCTCAGCACGCAGGTGCAGGATCCGACGCCGAAGAAGGCGGACGTGTACGACGCGTAGCGCCTGGAGGTTCGGCGCTGCCGCTCGGTGCCGCGGCCGTGGCCGTACTGGGGGCCACCGCCCCCAGACAGGCTGAATCCTGCCCGCAGCCACTCGGGTCAGGCAGGCCAAGCCTCCGCCAGCATCTTCCGCGTGTCCGCCAGCAGCTGCGGCAGTACCTTCGTGTGGCCGACCACCGGCATGAAGTTCGTGTCGCCGCCCCAGCGCGGCACGATGTGCTGGTGCAGGTGGGCGGCGATGCCCGCGCCGGCTACCGAGCCCTGGTTCATGCCGATGTTGAACCCATGGGCCCCGGAGGCCGTGCGCAGCGCGGTCATCGCCTGCTTGGTCAGCTCGGCGAGCTCCGCGGTCTCCGGCTCCGTGAGGTCGGTGTAGTCGGCGACATGGCGGTAGGGCACGACCATCAGATGGCCGCCGTTGTACGGGTACAGGTTCAGCACCGCGTACACCAGCTCGCCCCGCTTGACGATCAGCCCGTCCTCGTCCGACTTGGCCGGGATGGAGCAGAACGGACAGCCGTCGTCGGCCCCCGGACCGGTCGGCTTGTTCTCGCCCTGGATGTAGGCCATCCGGTGGGGCGTCCACAGGCGCTGGAACGCGTCCTGCGTCCCCACTCCGATCTGCTGCTCCGGCTCACTCGTCATGAGGTGCAGCATATGGCGTCCTCGCCGGAACAGGGCAAAGGCCCCCGGGATCCCCCGGGGGCCTCGTGGCTCGTCTTTCGGGTCGGGACCCTGACGGCCGTCAGACCTGCGCGCGCTCCTCGACGACCTTCACGATCTTGGCGATGGCCTCGTCGAACGGGATGCCGTTCTCCTGGGAGCCGTCCCGGAAGCGGAACGACACCGAGCCGTGGGACATGTCCTCGTCGCCCGCGATGACCATGAAGGGCACCTTCTGCTTCTGGGCGTTGCGGATCTTCTTCTGCATACGGTCCGAGGAGGAGTCGACCTCGACGCGCAGGCCGTGCTCCCGCGCCCGCTCGGCGAACTTCTCCAGGTAGGGCACGTGCGCGTCGCCGATCGGGATGCAGACCGCCTGAACCGGGGCGAGCCAGGCCGGGAAGGCGCCCGCGTAGTGCTCCAGGAGCACGCCGAAGAACCGCTCGATCGACCCGAAGAGGGCCCGGTGGATCATGACGGGCTGCCGGCGCGAGCCGTCCGCCGCCGTGTACTCCAGGCCGAACCGCTTCGGCTGGTTGAAGTCGACCTGGATCGTCGACATCTGCCAGGACCGGCCGATGGCGTCCCGGGCCTGCACCGAGATCTTCGGGCCGTAGTAGGCCGCACCGCCCGGGTCCGGGACCAGGGGCAGGCCCTGCTTCTCGGCGGCCTGGCGGAGCGCCTCGGTGGCCTCTCCCCAGTCCTCGTCCGAGCCGATGAACTTGTCGGAGTCGTCACGGGTGGACAGCTCCAGCTCGAACTCGGTCAGGCCGTAGTCGCGCAGCAGGTCGAGGACGAAGGTCAGGAGCGTGTCGAGCTCCTGCGGCATCTGCTCCTTGGTGCAGTAGATGTGCGAGTCGTCCTGGGTGAAGCCGCGCGAGCGGGTCAGGCCGTGCACGACGCCCGACTTCTCGTACCGGTACACGGTCCCGAACTCGAAGAGTCGCAGGGGCAGTTCGCGGTAGGAACGGCCGCGCGACTTGAAGATCAGGTTGTGCATCGGGCAGTTCATCGCCTTGAGGCGGTAGTTCTGCTCGTCGAACTCGATGGCCGGGAACATGCCGTCCGAGTAGTGCGGCAGGTGCCCGGAGATCTCGAACAGCCGCTCCTTCGAGATGTGCGGCGTGTTCACGAACTCGTAGCCGGAGACCTCGTGGCGCCGCCGCGAGTACGTCTCCATCTCCTTGCGGATGACGCCGCCCTTGGGGTGGAACACCGCCAGGCCGGGGCCCAGCTCCTCGGGGAAGGAGAACAGGTCCAGCTCGGCGCCCAGCTTGCGGTGGTCGCGCTTCTCGGCCTCGGCGAGGAAGTCCAGGTAGGCCTTGAGCTCGTCCCTGGACGGCCAGGCGGTGCCGTAGATGCGCTGGAGCTGCGGGTTCTTCTCGCTGCCGCGCCAGTAGGCGGCGGCCGAGCGCATCAGCTTGAACGCCGGGATGATCCGGGTGGTGGGCAGGTGGGGACCGCGGCAGAGGTCCTTCCAGCACAACTCGCCGGTCTTGACGTCCAAGTTGTCGTAGATCGTCAGCTCGCCGCCGCCGACCTCGGCGTCGGCGCCCTCGGCGGCCTGCGCGGCGTTGCCCTTGAGGCCGATGAGCTCGAGCTTGTACGGCTCGTTCGCCAGTTCCTCGCGGGCGTCCTCGTCCGTGGTCACCCGGCGCGAGAAGCGCTGGCCCCGCTTGATGATCTCCTGCATCTTCTTCTCGATGCGCTTGAGATCGTCCGGCGTGAACGGCTCGGCCACGTCGAAGTCGTAGTAGAAGCCGTCCCGGATGGGCGGGCCGATGCCCAGCTTGGCCTCGGGAAAGATCTCCTGCACGGCCTGGGCCATCACGTGCGCGGTGGAGTGGCGCAGGATGTTCAGGCCGTCCTCGGAGGAGATCTCGACGCCCTCGACGGTCTCGCCGTCCTTCACCTCGTAGGCGAGGTCCTTCAGCTCACCGCCCACGCGCGCGGCGATGATCGAACGCTCGCCTGCGAAGAGGTCGGCGGCCGTAGTGCCCGTCGTCACCACGCGCTCTTCCCGCTCGGAATCGCGTTGGATGATCACACGGACGTCTGACACCGGACTCTCCTGACTGCTGGTGGATGCGGCGCCATACCTGGAGCGCGCGCATGACTGGGATCGTACCGACCCACGGCCGCCCACCGCGAAACGGTTCCGGTGCCCCGAGGGCTCAGTCCCCGCCGCACGCCTCCTCGAAGAAGTCCAGGTTCTCTTGGAGCGACTTCATCAGCCGGTCCCGCTCGGCGTCGTCGACCTGCACCGGCGTCACCCCTGACGCGGCCGCGAGGCGCCGGAAGCCGCCCCGGCTCTCCAGCCGCCCGTGCACTTTGATCGGCAGTCCGACGAGGTGGGCGTGGCCCGCGATGCGGTACGACTCCTCGTCCAGGGTCATCCGTACGTGCGGCACCTCGGCCCCGGCGAGGACCCGCAGCCGTACGGTGCCCTCGCCGCGCGGTCCCGAACGGCGCAGGCGGACGACGGCGCCCGTGATCCGCACCGGTACGGACGGTTCCTCGCGCAGGTAGCGGGCTCCGGCCTCGCGCAGGGCGGGCAGGTCACCCGGGGAGAACTCGACCGGTTCGGCGGGCGTCGCACCCCCTTCGGGGACGCCGGCGGCGGGCGCCCACGCGACGGCGATCCGGGCGCCTGAGGACCCGCGGACGAGGGCGACCAGCGCCTCGGTCAGCTCATGGCTCACGCCGGCCTCGACGGCGGTGTCGAAGGCATCCATGCCACCGGTGGCCCGCTGGTAGTCGATGGCCTCGCGGGCGGCGTACAGCGCCTGGTGCAGGCGTACGGCGAGCGGCCGGCCCGTGGCGACGGGGACGAAGGCGGTGAGCTCGCGGCCGCCGGTGGCCGCGCCGATCAGGACGTGCTCGAGCGACGCGGCGGCGGGCCTGCGGTGCCGGGCACCGTAGTAGCCGAGCCGGGCGCGGGTGGCGAGGGCGGCCGCCAGCAGCATCCGGCGGGCAGCGGTGCGCAGCTGGTCCTCGACGTCCCAGGGAGCGGCACCCACGGGTCCCGTCGGCACGTCACGCCACCAGTGGATCTCGTCGCCGGGCACGGTCAGGCCGACCAGCACGTCTCGGGCGGAGGGCGAGCCGCTGCGGGCCAGAGCCAGGAGGGCCTCGCCGATCAGGTCGTCGCAGTCGGGGAAGGCGCGGCTCTCCGGCACCAGCAGGCTCGTACCACTGCCGCCGGGGCCTGGCGGGGTCCAGCGGCCGTAGCGGCCGGGGGCCCCGCCGCGGCGCTGCCAGCCGTGGCGGTGCAGCAGGGCGCCGAGCACCGCGGGGTCGACCTGGTCGGGGTCGGACGGCCGGTTCCACAGCGGCTCGGCCGGGTGCGGCCGGACGGTGCGGGACTGCTCGTCGAGGGGACGGTGTGTCACGGTCTGCCTCCCGTTCCGACCCGGGTCATGATCTCGCACAGGGCGCGGTCGTCGAAGATGCGCGAGGTCGGCACGCGCACGGTGGTGCGGTGCCGGCCCGTGACCGGGTGTCCGGCGAGGTTGGTCCAGTAGCAGCAGTGCCGCAGGTCCAGGCGGTCGTGACCGGCCCGCAGCCACTGGTCCTGGGTCCGGGGGACGATCATCACGACGAGGATCTTGTGCACGGCGACGGGGGTGCGGGCGAGCTTCCGCAGGTGCTCGTTGTCGAGCGTGAAGGAGAAGAAGCGGCCCGGGGGGTTCGGCGGTATCTGGTACGTGCACTTCAGCTGCACCTTGATGGTGACCTCGTCGTCGACCGTGTGACCGGGTGCGCTGTGGCTGACGTGCCAGTCGATGCCGTTGTCCGGGAAGGGCTGGGACAGCGAGCAGCCGGCCGCCGCGGCGACCGCGTGCAGATAGCCGACCTGCAGTGTCTCCATGCAGGCGGTGGTCGCGAGTGTGCCGCGATGGGGTGCCGTCCGCTCGGGCAGCAGCCCGCCCCGCTCGGGCTGCGCTATCGCCATGACCAACAGCCTTCCCTGCGCAGTGAATCCCCGCCCGAGCCCCCTGAACTGCAAAGACCCGTACTCCTGTTGTCTCCTCCCGGCGTACGACGCAAACAGCCCGGGTATCACCAAACGGGCAGAAGACGGTACGTCAGCTGCCACGGGTGAACGAGGAGTTGAGTAGGCATGACGTTCTGGTACGAGGGCCCGCTCGCCGCGTTCGACACGGAGACCACCGGCGTGGACGTCGAGACCGACCGGATCGTGTCGGCCGCCGTCGTCGTCCAGGACGCTCCGGGAACCCGGCCGCGGTTGAGCCGCTGGCTGGTGAACCCGGGGGTGCCGGTGCCCGCGGAGGCGACGGCAGTGCACGGCTTGACGGAGGAGCACCTGCAACGCAACGGCCGCTGGCCGTCGCCGGTGATGGAGGAGATAGCCCGGGAGCTGGGCGAGCAGGCGATGCGGGGCCGGCCGCTGGTGGTGATGAACGCGCCGTTCGATCTGACGCTGCTGGACCGGGAGTTGCGGCGTCATCGCGCGTCCTCGCTGGAGCGCTGGTTCGTGTCGGCGCCGCTGCGCGTGCTCGACCCGCGGGTGCTCGACAAGCACCTGGACCGCTACCGCAAGGGCCGCCGCACGCTCACCGACCTGTGCGCGCACTACGGGGTGGCGCTGGAGGGGGCGCACGACGCGGCGGCGGACGCGCTGGCCGCGATGGAGGTCGTGCGGGCCCTCGGCCGCCGTTTCGCGACCCGACTGGAACGTCTCTCCCCCGCGGAGCTGCACACGCTCCAGGCCAACTGGCATGCGGCGCAGGCGCGCGGGCTTCAGGCGTGGTTCGCGCGCAGCGGCTCGGAGGAGATCGTCAGCACGGAGTGGCCGCTGCGGCCGGAGCTGCCGGCGGCGGCGTAGGAACCATGGGGAAGGCGCCTGCCGGGGACAGGCGCCCGGTGTCACACGGCCTACGTCACCAGGAGCCTCCGCCCCCGCCTCCGCTGCCTCCGCCGACGTCCCCGCCCCCGCCGAATCCCCCGCCTCCTCCACCGCCGCCGCGGCTGCTGCTGGAGGGCGGGGCGGCGCTGGAGGACGAGGAGGCGGTCATCAGGCCGAGGGCGTAGCCGGTGACGAAACCCGAAGTCGCCGTGGATCGGCGCCGGGGAGCGACCGTCGAGCCGGCGATGGCCTTGTCCCACGCGTACGCCACGTCCAGGGCCACCGCCCACGCGGTGTACAGCTCCAGTCGTCCCTCGTCGAGGGGCTCGTCGCCCTGGTGGGAGGACGGGTCCATGAGGTAGCGCCGGAACGCCTCCAGCCGGAGCCAGAGCTCGGTGCCGCGGGGGGTGCGGGCGTACAGCTCCCAGGAGCGCAGCCACAACGCCAGCCCGGCGCCCACCGCGATCACGCCCGCCACGAGGACCGGCCAGCCGGCCGCGTTCCGGCCGCCGCCGAGCAGGGCCCCGACGGCCGTCGTGATGACGCCGAGCAGGGTGGCGGCAATGCCGACGCGGCGTCCGGCGCGGGCCAGGCGCGCGGAGGTCTGGTCCCACAGGTCGCTGCTCTCGTGCCAGGCCGTCAGCTCGTGGTGGAGGCTCTGCCAGGCCGACCTGAAGCGGGCGTCGCGCAGACCCAGGGTGACCGAGTCGCGCCCCGAGAAGATGCTGCCCAGCACGACCCTGGCGACCGCGTCATAGGACGCGTCGGCCGGCTCACGGCGTTTGAGGGTGGGATGCTCCTCGCTCCCCTCGATGGCGATGCGCCCCTCGATCGCAGCGCCGAGCAGCCAGGCCACCTGATGGTGGCTCTCGACGCGTTCGGCCAGCAGGATCCCACCCTCGGCCGGTGACAGACCCTCCGGGGGCACGGAGGACGGAGTGAGCGAGGCGGCGCGCCGTTCGAGGGCGACGCGCCGCGTGCGGCCGGGCGTGCCGTCGGGTGCTTCCTCGGCGATCCGGTCCCGGCCGATGAGGCGCAGCAGCCAGATCATGGCGGCGGCGCCGACCAGCGTGAGGGCGAACGCGAGCAGGGCCACCCGCCACGGGCTCCCCACGGTCGTGCCGACGGCCTTCCCGGAAGGCGGCGCGGGCAGGGCAGGCCTCGCTCCGGTCAGCTTCCGGCCACCGGTGGCGTAGAGGGTGACGCCCTCGTGTCCCTTGAGCCGGTCGAGGGTGACGTGGAGCCGGCCGGGCCCGTCCTCGCGGGCGGTGCAGGGGTCCTGGGAGCCGTTGGTGCCCCGCACGCAGCGTGTGCCGGTGAGTTCGTAAGGGGCCACGACGTGGATCTGCACGTTCGAACGGTCGACCCGCCATCCGGTGCCGACGGCGTCCCAGGCGATCCTGCCCTTCTTCACGACGTCCGTGAGCGTGTACTGAAGGCGGTAGCGGTGCACGCCGGTGACGGAGCCGCCCGGGTCGCCCACCTTGATCCGGGTGGCGATCTCCCGCTGGCCGTCCGGCGCCTCGTAGTAGTCGCCGACGTCGAACTCCCACGGAACCCGGTGGCCGTCCATGGTGGCGGCGACCTTGGCGTACTCCTGGTCGTCCATCAGGTCCGGCAGATCGCGGTAGATGCCGTGCCGGGTGGTGCCGGGGTGTCCGAAGTCGTAGTCGATGACCTCGGTGACGCGGATGCTGCCGTCGGCCGCGACCTCGGCGCCCACCCACATCGTGGTGACACGCTCCACGTTCCCGCCCGTCCAAAAGAGCGCGACGACACCGCCGAGCAGCAGCGCGACGAAGAAGACCTTGAGCCAGGTGAAGCGCCTGCGTCCCCTCGTCAGGGTCCCGATCGGCTTGCTTCTGTCGCCCTTTGCAGCACCCAAGGAGATCCCCCCTCTTGCCGCGGACGCCTCCCCAGCCCCCGCGAAGATCGGAAGCGTATCCCGGTCACGGGCGAACAAAAAGAGCCGGTCCGCATCATGCGGACCGGCTCTCTCCCGGTGGGCGATACTGGGTTCGAACCAGTGACCTCTTCGGTGTGAACGAAGCGCTCTCCCACTGAGCTAATCGCCCGGGAACGCACTGAACAATACAGGCCCCCGACGGGTTCCTTCAAACCGCTTCCAGGTGGGCGACGAGTCCGCGCCGCCCCGACCGCATCATCAGCCAGTGGTTCGCGCGGAAGACCGGCCGCCCCGGCACGGCGAACCTCCTGAGCAGCGGCTTGTTCACGTGAACTGCCTGGTCGTAGCGGGCGAGGGTGCCGGAGCCGGCCGCGGTGACCGTCCAGCGTGCCCAGCCGTCGACGTCACCGGACAGCGCGACCTCCAGGATCCCGGCCGCCGGGTCGCGCCGCGCCTCGCGCATCATGAAGGTCAGGTCGTACGGCAGCAGGGAGCGGACCCGGACGACACCGGTCGTGTCGTCGAGCCGGGTCACCGCGCGCACCTGGCGCCACCAGCGCGGATACTGCTCGGGCCGCTCCAGCACCGCGTACACGGCGGCGGGCGGCGCGGGCAGGGCCCACAGGCTGCGGAAGCGGTAGCGGCTCCGGTCCATGTGCAGAGTCTTCCCGGGTCGGCCCCCGGTATCTGAGTACGTGTACTCATGCCGTGGGAAGTGACGGGGGCCACACTGACGGGTGCGAGCGCCGCCGCCCGTGCGGCGGCGCTCCCCCACCTGCCGCCTACGACGGCATCTTGTCCCCGAGCAGAGCCAGGTTCTCGATGGCGGCGAGGCCGTAGAGCGCGGTGTCGTTGGTGGACACCCAGGCCGCCTCACTGCCCGCGACGAGCGTGGCCGGGCCGCTCAGCGATTCCGTCTTCCACGGCGAGGACTCGGAGTAGCCGTCGGAGTTGTAGAACTTGCTCCACGCCCGCTTGGCGAGCGTCGCGTCGCCGGTCTGGACGGCGGCGTACGCGTCGAGGCGTGAGTGGCCCTGGAAGAGCAGCAGGCTGCCGAAGTCTGAGCCGTAGCGGGCCTTCTGCTCGGCCTTGGTGGCGTTGAAGTAGCGGCAGTAGTCCAGGTACGCCTCCTTGAACTTCGGCATGTCGACCAGGTAGTTGAGCTCGGCGCACAGCTCGTTGAGGCCGAACACGGCCGAGAGGTGGGAGACGGACACCACCGGTTTGTCGGCGACGGCGAACTTGCCGGTGTCGAGGTCGTACAGCCCGCTGCCCTGGACGAAGCCGTTGGGCTGGGCCGCGATGCCCTCCATCGTGGAGAGGACACGCGCCTTGGCCTTCTCCCACTTGGGGCCCTTGCGCTCCCACTCGGTCAGCCAGGCCGACACCAGGCCGCTCCAGTCCGTGCCGAAGCCGATCGACAAGGCGTGCCGGTCGGGGGTGTAGGGGTCGGTGCGTACCTTGCGCTGCGGGTCGAGGACGAGGAACGTCTCGTCGGAGTCGACGTTGGCCCGCATGAGGTCGCCGACCCGCTCGTCGGCGGTGAGGAAGTAGTAGAAGCGCCGGTAGGTGGTGTTGGCGATGCGCTGCTGTTTGGCGCTGTCGGCGAAGTGCTGCACGCCGTGCCGGGTGCCGAGCCCGGCCCACTTGCCGATGTGGTAGACGTCGACCTCGCCGGTGTGCCGGGTCATCGCCTCGGCGAAGCGGAAGATGTCCGCGCGGCCGCTGCGCAGGTACGCGTACCAGAGCCACAGGTCGGGCGACAGCTCGGAGTTGTCCCAGGCGTAGCCGCCGATGTCGTACCGCCACACATGCCGGACGGTGTCGTAGGTGTGCATGATGTCGCCGTAGTCCCAGAAGCCGTACCAGCGGCGCTGCTCCACCTGGTCCTTGTAGTAGGTGAAGAGGAAGTCGAGGTGATCCTCGATCTTCGCCTTGGCCGGCGTGGAGCGGTCGGGCTCGGAGTACAGGCCCGGGCCGAAGACCTTGGCCTTGATGAGCTGCCCCGGCGGGACGGCGAGCTGCGGCAGCGTCCGGACGGCCTTGACCTGGTCGGCGAGCTGGTCGGGGGTCGGGGTGGCGGCGTTGGCCCAGAAGAGGAGTTCGGACGTGCGGGCGATGCCGTACGGGGTGCCGAACTCCGGTTCGTAGTCCTCGTAGGTGATGTTGAGGCCCTCGAGCTGTTTGGCGTAGGTGTCCTGGCCCATGCCGTCGTGGTAGAAGCGCAGGTCCATGGGCTGCGCCTCCGGCGACCAGAGCCAGAGGGTGACCTCGGCCTCGTCGGTGTGGGCGTCGCGGATGTCGAGCTGGGCGGGGAACTTCTCCCAGAAGTCCCTCAGGCCGAAGGAGAATCCGCCGCTCGGTCCGCCGACGTAGCCGAAGCCGGAGGCCCGCTTGCCACCACCCGCGCCGATCCAGCCGTAGCCCTTCTTGGTGCGCTTGCGCAGAGTGAAGCCGTCGGCGGAGAGCTGCGAGAGGGTGTAGTCGCCCCAGTGCGGGATGTACTGGAGCCGGGTCGTGACCCGTTGGTCCCACGTCGAGGGGTCGGGCAGCCTCTGTCCGGCGTACTGCGCCGCCTGCACGGCCGCGCCCGGGTCGCGGCGCAGTCCGGTGATGCCCTGCACGGCCTCGCGCAGCAGACCGGTGCCCTCGCCGCCGATCCGGATGTGCCGGTCGTAGGCGGCGTCCCGCATCGGCACGGTGAAGCGCACGCCGAGCCCGCGGATGAAGTCGCCGCTCGCCTTGCCGGGTTCCTGGGTCCCGTCGTAGGTGATGGTGTGCACCATGCGGAAGGAGTCGGCGCCCGCGTAGAAGTAGAGCCGGATGGAGAACGGCAGCCAACCGCGGTCGCCCTTGCGGTGCTTGCCGTCGATGCGGACGACGGCCCGGACGGGGCCTTCCTGTTCGACGGTGACCTCGGAGATCGCACCGTCGAAGCGCTCGGTCTTCACCGTGCCCTGGTCCTCGTCCTCCATCTCCGGCTGGCGGATGAGGACGAGTCGGCCGTTCTTGGCGATCTCGGTGGAGCCGCGGGTGACCGACTTGATCAGCGTGGAGCCTGACTTGCCGATCCTGGCGGTGATGACGCCGGTCGATATGTCGATGGTGTCGCCGCTCTTGTCGACGGTGACCTTCTTGTCGGGGGCGGCGGGGGCCCCGGCGGTGAGGGTGAGCTTGCCGCTGCCGGAACTGACCGCATGAGCCGTCCATTTGAGAGAGCCGTCGGGCCAGTACGCGAGCGGCCAGGACTGAACGGGTACGGCCTTGCTGTTCTCGTCCGTCAGGGCGAACGTCTGGTCCTCCTGATAGGCGCCCTTCGGCCAGGGCACGCCGACGGTGGAGCCGGGCGCGGCGCCGCGACCGCCGTCCTCGAGCCAGTCGAGGGTCACCGGATCGGCGTCGGCCGCCTCGGCTCTGGGCGCCGCCTGCGCGTCCCTGGCCCCTGGCGCCCAGCTGAACTGGGCGGCGGCTCCGGCGACGGCGGCGGCCTTGAGGAGGGACCTGCGGGGGATGGGAGACATCAGAGATGCAGCCTTCCTTTCCTGGCGGGTGATGCAGGGAGGTCAGGGGCATGACAGAGCGAGGTGCGGCGCCGGGGCACCGACCCGAGGGGATGTGCCGGCCGGCGTCAGCGGCGCCGGTGTCGCTCCTCGACGGCGACGGCGGCCGCCGCCACGGCCCCGAGGACGGGGACCGCGAGCGGCGCGACGAACCAGGCCGAACAGAGCACCAGGGCCGCTCCGCCGACGAGGAGGAAGGACCCGGCCGGGTCGAGGACGGTGCGACGGCCGGCCGCCGCGAGCAGGGCCCGCCAGGAGGCGCCCGGCGTCCAGGTCGCCGCCGCACGCAGCCCGGCGACGGCGGCGCCGATCAGGGCGAAGACGCCGACCGCGCCGACGAGCGGCCCGCCGGGCAGTCCGGCGCGGACGGCCTGGACGTCCACCCAGACCGCGGCCGCCGCCGCCCAGCCGCCCAGCCCGACGATCCAGCCGCGGCGCGCGGCCGAGCCGAAGTCCCCGGCGAACTCCCGCCAGCCACCGCCCTCGTGGGCCGTGCGCCGGCGCAGATGGCGGGCGCCGGCGGCGAATGCGGCGGGGTAGGTGACGAGCGGCAGCGAGGCCGCGGCGATCCAGACACCGGTGAGCAGGCACTCGGCGAACAGGGCGAACCTCTCGGCGAGCAGCGACTCGCGGCGGGCCTTCGGGCGGGCGTGGTCGGTGGCCATGTTCAGCCCTTCAGTCCGGAGGTCGCCATGCCGTCGATGAGGTAGCGCTGGAAGGCGAGGAAGAAGAGCAGCACGGGCAGCAGCGCGACCAGGGACATCGCGATCATGCCGCCGTAGTTGGCGGCCACGCCGTCGGAGTCACGGAACATCATCATGCCGAGGGACACGGTGTACTTGCCGGGGTCGTTGAGGTAGATCAGCGGGCCCATGAAGTCGTTCCAGGCGTTGATGAACGTGAAGATCGCGCTGGTGATGAGGGCGGGACGGCACAGCGGCAGCACGATCGACCAGTAGGTCCTCAGGTGCCCGCAGCCGTCGATCCTGGCGGCCTCGTCCAGTTCCTTCGGCAGACTCCGCATGAACTGCACCATGAGGAAGACGAAGAACGCCTCCGTGGCCAGGTACTTGCCGAGCAGCAGCGGCACATAGGTGTTGATCAGCTGCATCTTCTGGAACATCACGTACTGCGGGATGAGCAGCACGTGGTACGGCAGCAGAAGCGTGCCGATCATGAGCGAGAACAGCAGGTTGCGGCCCGCGAACCTGATCCGTGCGAAGGCGTACGCCGTCAGCGAGCAGGAGATCAGGATGCCGACGACGGCGCCGACGGCGTACAGGAGGGAGTTCTGGAAGAAGGTCCAGATGGCGATGTCGGCTATGCCTTTGGCCAGGCCCTTGAAGTTGTCGAGGATGGGGTGGACGGGGAACAGCTGCAGGCTGTTGATGATGTCCTTGCTGGGCTTGAACGACGCCCCGATCACCCAGAGGACGGGATAGAGGACGACCGCGAGGACCAGCAGGGCACCGAGGTGCCAGGCGAGCGAACCGGCGCGCCTGCGGCCGGGGCCGCCGAGCGGCCTGCGGACGGTGGTCGTGGTGGTGCTCATCGGGCGTCCTCCTCGTAGTGCACCCACTTCTTCTGGGACCAGAAGAGGACCGCCGTCACGAGGGCCACGGCGAGCAGCAGCATCCATGCCATCGCGGAGGCGTAGCCCATCTGGGCGTTCTTGAACCCCTGCTGGTACAGGTAGCAGGTGTAGACGAGCGTGGCGTCGGCCGGGCCGCAGTAGGTGTTGGAGACGACGTAGGCCGAGGCGAAGATCTGGAACGAGTGGATCGTCTCCAGCAGCACGTTGAAGAAGAGCACCGGGGAGATCATCGGCAGCGTGATGTTCCAGAATCTGCGGAAGGCTCCGGCGCCGTCCATCGCCGCCGCCTCGTGGAGCTCCTTCGGCACCTGTTTGAGCCCGGCCAGGAAGATGACCATGGGCGCGCCGAACTGCCAGACGGTGAGCGCCACCAGGCAGTACAGAATCCAGTCGGGGTTGCCGACCCAGCCGCCCACGTGGATGCCGAAGACGGACATCGTGCGGTCCACGATGGCGTCGTCGGAGAAGATCGACCGCCAGACGAAGGCGACCGAGACGCTGGCGCCGATGAGCGAGGGGGCGTAGAACGCGGCCCGGTAGAACGCCTGTCCGCGGCGGCTCTGCGCGAGGAGCAGAGCGACACCGAGGGCGAGGAGCAGCTTCAGCGGCGTGCCGATGACGACGTACTTCGCCGTCACCTCCACCGACTTCTGCCACCGGGGGTCGTCGAACATCCTGGTGAAGTTGTCGAGGCCGACCCACTTCGGTGTGTTGAAGAGGTTGTAGTCGGTGAACGCGAAGTACAGCGAGGCGACCATGGGTCCCGCGGTCAGGAGCACGAAGCCGGCGATCCACGGGGACATGAAGAGGTAGCCGGCGAGGTTCTCCCGGCGGCCCCGCCGCTTGAGGGCGGCGGGAGCGGCGGAACGGGTCTTCCGGGTGTCGAGAGGCGAGTCCTTGACGAGCGTCACGGGGGTTCCCATCAGTTCCGGTCGGTTCCGGTCAGGCCTGGAACGCGGCCTGCGACTCGTCGAAGAACTGCTTCACCGCGTCGGCGACCTTGACCTTGCCCAGGCCCAGGTCGCCACCGATGCGCAGGAAGGCGGCCTCGATGGTGTCGGCGCCGGAGGGGTGCGGGGTGATCGTGCCGAGGACACCGGCCTTGGCGGTGTCGTCCTCGTACTGCGCGATCTCCTTGTTGACCTCGTCGGTCGGCTTGAAGGCCTCGTACTGTTCGGTGCTGGCGAGGATGCCGCGGTCGTAGCCCATGATCTTGCCGACCTCGGGGTCATGGACCATGAAGTTGATGAACTGGGCGACTTCCTTCGGGTGCGAGGTGCGCGCGGAGGCGCTCAGCATCAGGGAGGCGAGGTACTGGCCGGTGTGCTTGCCGTCCATGGTGGGGATCGGCGCTAGACCGTAGGTGCTGTTCCCCTCGGCGGTGTAACGGACCGTGAAGTTGTCCCAGGTGAATTCGGACGCCCCGTGCCCGGCCGAGAGCGAGGACTTGGGCCGGTCCTGGGCGACAATCTTCGGGTCTGTGACGATCCCGGCCTTCACGCGGTTGTAGCCGTCCTGCCACCACTCCGTCAGATCGGCCTTGTCGAAACCGAGTCCGTCCTTGGTGTAGAACGCCTTGCCGTTCTGCCGGAGGTAAAGGTCGTACAGGTACATGATGCTGAAGTAGCCCGTGTCCCCGGGGACCTTGGTCTTGTCGTGGATGGTCTTGAGGGCCTTGAAGTACTCGTCCCAGGTCCAGCCCGCCGTCGGCTCGACACCGGCCTTCTGGAAGACCTTCTTGTCGACGACGAGCGACATGGTGTTGGAGCCGACGGGAATGCCGAGCTGCTTGCCGTCGACCTCGCCGACCTTCGTGACACCGGCGCGGAAGTTGCTCAGGCTGATATTGCCCGCGTCGATCTGTGACTCGAGGTCGAGGAGGACACCTCTCTTGTCGTATTTCCGAAGGAATGTGACGGCGTTCTGGAATACGTCCGGGGGATTTCCGCCGGACGCCTGCGTCTGGAACTTCTCCCAGAAAGACTGGTAGTCCTGGAAGTCAGTTTTGACCTTGATCTTCGGATGCTTCTTCTCGAAGAGCTTGATGGTTTCGTTGATCTTCTTCGCCCGTTCGTCGGCACCCCACCACGAGTAACGGATCGTCACGGTCCCGTCCGCCGAGGTGCCGCCGTCACCACCGCAGCCCGTCGTCGCGGCCAGCCCCAGGGTGGCCACCGAGGCTCCCGCCGCCTTCAGGATCGTGCGCCTCTCAACATTCCCGGTACCCACAGTCAGGCCCCTCCCCGCAGCAACGCCGCCGCTCATGAATCGTTTCAAGTAAGCGCTTGCTGGCACAAGGTACGGAGGCCCTCCGGCCTCGTCAATGATTCGGACAGGATTTGGTGAGAGTGAGGTCGGGCGGTAACAGGCACCGCAGGAGGGCGAGTTCGGGCCGGGAACAACAAGCGCGCAGGTCGCGAGGGGCGACACCGCCGAGGTCGTCCGGTGCGGCGCCGAGAGCCGGACGCCGGATTCGGTCGGTGCGGCGCCGAGAGTCGGACGCCGGATTCGGTCGGTGCGGCGCCGAGAGCCGGACGCCGGATTCGGCCGGCCGGTGCCGTGGCAGGCCCGGAGGTCCGGCTTCGCCGCGCAGCGGCACACCGGGGACGGGCGCGAGGAAGCGCTGATCAGCACCGGGGCCCGCACAAGGGCATACGCCGAGGGCGGCGCCGCCCATCTCCTGAGCGGCGCCGCCCTCGATCTTGTGGGCGATACTGGGATCGAACCAGTGACCTCTTCGGTGTGAACGAAGCGCTCTCCCGCTGAGCTAATCGCCCGGGCGCAGGAAGAACATTACCGCATGTCAGCGGATGCCCCCGACCACGGGCCGGTCACTCCTCCCTGATGTTCCAGGGCGTCACGAAGCCGAACTTCCAGACGTACACGCCGACCAGCGCGGCCGCGATCGCCACGCCGACGGTCGTGAGCAGGAGGTTGCGCCGGCGCACCCTGGGGTCGAGCGCGCGGTGCGTCGCCTCCGTGACCTTGCGTTTCGTCCAGCGCAGCACCAGCTGGGCCCAGACGAACTCGGTCGCCCAGATCGCCATGCCGGCGAAGATCACCAGCCAGCCCGGGCCCGGCAGCGGAAGCAGGAGCACGCCGCCCGCGACCACCGCGAGGCCGATCACGAAAACGCCGACCTGCCAGCTGAGGTGCAGCGCCCGTCGGGCCTTGATGAATTCCGGTGCCCTGGAACCGAGCCCCCGCTCGGTCTTCGGCTCCTCAGCGGCCACGGCGGCCTCACCCCGCTCGTCACTCCGCGTATTCATACAGCCAAACCTACCCGAGAGAAACCGGTCACCGGAATGGCCGCATCGCACGAACGATGTCTCGGCCGGACGAGCTACGTAAAGACAGGCAAAACACTCAGAGGGGTTTACAACGGCACCGTAGGTGGCATGTCGATTTCGCCGACGTGCGAATCCCCGAGCGCACACTGAGCGAAAGGCCCTGGCGCTTATGAACACCACGGTCAGCTGCGAGCTGCACCTGCGCCTCGTTGTGTCGAGCGAGTCCTCACTGCCTGTACCCGCGGGACTGCGGTATGACACGGCCGATCCCTACGCCGTGCACGCCACCTTCCACACCGGAGCCGAGGAGACCGTCGAGTGGGTGTTCGCCCGCGACCTCCTCGCGGAGGGCCTGCACCGGCCCACAGGGACCGGCGACGTCCGGGTCTGGCCGTCCCGCAGCCACGGTCAGGGCGTCGTCTGCATCGCCCTGAGCTCTCCGGAGGGCGAGGCCCTGCTCGAGGCCCCGGCGCGGGCCCTGGAGTCGTTCCTGAAGCGAACCGATGCGGCCGTGCCGCCCGGCACGGAGCATCGCCATTTCGATCTCGACACGGAGCTCTCCCACATCCTGGCCGAGAGCTAGCGCAAGACAGCCACGCCACCCGGCGCCGTCCACTCGGGGAGACGGCTCGGGTCAGGACAACCGCATACGGCACACCCGGGCGCCGTCACCGCGACCCCTCGCGGAGGCGGCGCCATGGCCTTCTACGGAGAGTGACGCTCTTGCCGCGTTGCGTGACCTGTCCGAAGCCGACCCTGCGGCGGTCCTCTCGGGGCGGGAAGCCGCTAGGCTCGGCCAGCATCGGCGGGCGTCCGCCCGACCCCAGGCCAGGGAGCGACACGTGCTGATCACCCATGACACCCGGTGCGCGCTCGACCTCGTGGTGGACCTCGTGAACACCACACCGGAGGGCGACGAGCCTGACGGGCTCCCGGATGTCGCCGCCCTCGACGACTTCGCGCGCAGACACGCGGTGAGCGATCTCGGCGTTCTGTCGGAGTTCGACCTGTCGGCGGTGCGCAAGATCCGCGGACGGTTCGCCGCGGTCTTCGCCGCGACGGACGCCCGGGCCGCGGCGGGCCTCATCAACGAACTGGTCGCGGCGGCGGGCACCACGCCCCGGCTCACCGACCACGACGGCTACGACTGGCATGTGCACTACTTCGCCCCCGGCGCCTCCCTGGCCGATCACATCGCCGCGGACTGCGGGATGGCGCTGGCGTTCTTCGTGGTGGCCGGGGAGCAGGAGCGGCTGCGCCGCTGCGAGGCGCCCGACTGCCGACGCGCCTTCGTGGACCTCTCCCGCAACCGCTCACGGCGCTACTGCGACAGCCGCACCTGCGGCAACCGCCTCCACGTGGCCGCCTACCGGGCGCGCCGCAAGGAGGCGGCCGGCTGAGCGGGGCTCCTTCCGGACCACAGGTGCGGTGCGGACGGCGCGGCCGACCGCGAGGGGCTGGGAAAGCCGCGAGGCCGGAGGAGCTGTGAGGCCCGAGAAGCCGCGAGGGGCGGGAGAAGCCGTGAGGCCGGAGGCCCTGAGGAGCCGGACCCGCGCAGACACTCACCGTGCGTGACCAGACATGTGGTCCGCCTTCGTCGCTCATCCGGTGGGCTGACGGAGCCCTCGGCGGGTGGCGCCAGGGGCTCCGCATACGGCTCAAAGCAGCAGCAGATCGTGCAGCGATGCCATGAGCAGCAGACAGCCGATCACCGCAAGGAAGATCATCAGCGGTGGCTGGGAAAGCGCGAAGAGACAACCCCGACGATCCTCAGGAGGAGCGGCGGCGTCGCTCTGGGTTGTGTCCAGCATCTCGCGGTGATGATGGCGCAGCCCGCACCCGCCGTGCGATCAACACGCACGGCATGACGATGTGATCGCCGATTCCGCGAGGTGCGGAGCGAAGATGATCTAGGCGTGCCCACCCTTGATCGCCGGGGAGCCGCGACCCGACCGCTCAGCCGTTTCCCATCCGGCCCGCGCCGGGCGAGGCGTCATATGCCGTGCTTCTTCAGGATGGCCTCGATGTCGCTGAAGTCGTCCGTGGAATTGGCCGCCCGCGGCCCCGCCGTGGGACGAACCGCGGGAGGGCCCCCGGCGCCGAGCGCCGGCGCGGAGGACGAGGGGGCACCCGCCTCCCGCTGCGCGGCACGCGCCGCCCTTCGCTCCTTGCGGGTGCCGCCGCGCCTGCGTTCCACGGCCCGGGTGGTGGCGAACAGCAGCCAGGCGATCCCGAGCACGCCGAAGCCCGCCCAGGCCGTGGGGCTGAACGCGGTGTCGGCCAGCCAGCCCACCACCCCTGTCATCACCAGGCCGATGGGCACCAACGCGTACGCGGCGGTGCGGGCAGCCGCCAGAAAACGCTTGCGGAAGGCCGTGACCGCGGCGATGCCGAGGCCGGCCACGGAGGCGGCGGAACAGACTGTCTCGGCAATCATCCGGTCCTCCAAGCGGAGATCGGTGGGGCGGGGTCGGTCGGGCGGTTCGTCCTTTCCATCCTGCACCGCCCCACGCCCCGCGGGCCACGGTCCGGACGCACGTCAGGGACATCTCCGTGAAACCTCGGGGTCGGCTCCTCCCCAGGGTGCGGCCCCGTCTCCACCCCTGACCTCACCGGTGCTCCCCACCCCGCCCACCTCCGGGTGCGGAGATCCCGTTTGGGGGCCGTCACGGGTACTGGAAGACTGTGACCATGAGTGACTCCTCCCCAGCCCGCGCAGCCGCCCCCGCCCTGGACGTCTGGTGCGAACTCCAGTGCCCCGACTGCCGTACCGCCCTCGACGATCTGCGCGCGCTGCGCGACCGCTACGGCGACCGGCTGGAGCTGCGGCTGCGGCACTTCCCGCTGGAGAAGCACCGGCACGCCTTCGCCGCGGCGCAGGCCGCCGAGGAGGCGCTGGCGCAGGGGCAGGGCTGGCCGTACGTGGAGGCCGTGCTCGGCCGGGTCGAGGAGCTGGACCGCGAGGGAGAGGCGTTCCTCATCGAGGTGGCCCGCGAACTTGGGCTGGACGCCGAGGAGTTCGACACGGCTCTGATCGACGGCCGGCACATCCTGATCGTCGACGCCGACCAGGCCGAGGGCAAGGCGATCGGCGTGACCGGCACTCCGACCTATGTGATCGACGGTGAGCGCCTCGACGGCGGCAAGAGCCAGGAGGGGCTGCGCGAGCGGATCGAGGAGATCGCGGACCGGCTGCTGGCCGGGCAGGGGGACTGATCCCGCCCGGTCCTACAGCAGGGGCTTGTACAAGGCGTACTCCGTCGTCCGGTAGCCGAGTGACTCGTAGAGGCGCTCGGCCGGGGTGTTGCTCGCGAACACGTTCAGTCCGAGGACCTGCCGACCGGCAGTGAGCGCCTGGGCCTCCGCCAGGAGCATGAGGGCGCGGCCGTGTCCCCTCCCGCGGTGGGCCGCGTCGGCCTCCACGTCGAAGACGAACGCATCGTCCTCGCGCACCGCCAGCCACAGGGTGCCCACGCGTGTGCCCTCGTGCTCCAGCACGCTGAACGTCATGCCCTCGGTGCGCAGGCCCTGCGGCAGGAGCTGCTCGTGGTCGCGTCGCGCCTTGGCGTGCGCCACGGCCTCGGGCACGCCGCGCTCGATCCACGTGCGCGCGTAGTGCTCCTGTTGGTACTCCTGCCAGGCCGTGAACTCCGCCTCGGTCATGGGGCGTGCGCGGCTGCCCTCGCGCAGCGGGGGCGGGGTGTCACCGAGCCGCTTCTCCATGCCGCGGTTGCGCAGGACATAACCGAGCGTCTCGGTGAGCCGCACTGCGGCCCGCGCATCGGCGGGGACCCGGGCCTCGATCTGCCGGCAGCCCCAGCCCCGCGCCACCTCCTCCGCGGCGAGCGCGGCCACGGTGCCCCGGCCGCGCCGGCGGTCGGACTCCTCGATGCTCAGGTCGATGATGCGGGCCACCGACTCGCCCAGGGACGGCGAGGTGCCGAGGTGTATCACCCCGACGGGACGGCTGTTCACGCACACCTGGTAGCGACGTGAACGCGTCCCGTCGGTGTGATGCTGAAGCGGCTCGGTCGGCCGCAGGGTCGTGGTCATCACGGGTGTTCTACCCGCGGTCGGCAACCCGCGTCAGCCGGTTTTCCCGGGGCTCACGGATCCAGGTCGTTCCCGGACCGCTCGTCGAAGATCCGCATGGCCTTGGCGGTCACCGGACCCGGCGCGCCCGCGAGTTCCCGGCCGTCGACCCGGTGCACGGCCTGCACGTCCCGCAGCGTGGAGGTGAGGAAGATCTCGTCCGCGTGCTCGAGGACGTCCAACGGCAGATCGCTCTCCTTGGCGCCGGTCCACTCCACGGTGAGCGCGCGCGTGATGCCCGCGAGACAGCCGGAGGCGAGCGGAGGGGTGTGGATCTCGCCGTCGAGAACGACGAAGACGTTCGACCCCGTGCCCTCGCAGAGCCGGCCGGCCGTGTTGCCGAACAGGGCCTCGGTCGCGCCCTGCCCGGTCGCCCGGGCGAGTGCGACGACGTTCTCGGCGTACGAGGTGGTCTTCAGGCCGGTCAGCGCACCGTGCTCGTTACGGGTCCACGGAACCGTGATGACGGCCGTGGAGTCGGGACGCCGGGTGGTCGCGCCGAGGGCCACGACGAGGGTGGGGCCCTGGTCACCGCGGTCGGAGCCGAGCGGGCCGTGGCCGCCGGTGTACGTGATGCGCAGGCGCCCGAGCGGCATCGGGTTGGCCTGGAGGACGGCGGCGCAGGCGCGGCGCACCTCGTCCAGGTCCGGGTCCGGAAGGCCGAGTCCGCGGGCGGAGCGGGTGAGCCGGTCGAGATGGCGGGTGAGTGCGAACGCCCGGCCCTCGACGGCCTTGACGGTCTCGAAGACGCCGTCGCCGACGGTCAGTCCGTGGTCGAAGACGGAGACGCGGGCGGACTCGATGTCCTGCAGCCCGCCGTCGAGCCAGAGCTTCACTGGTCTTTACCTCGCAAGATCGTGGCCAAAGCGTCGTGCGTCGTGTCGTCCGGCCCGTGGCCGAGCCGCGGAGCCCTGGACGTGTGCCGCATATGAAGGGTCATTCCGGTCCCAGCTCCTGGTACTCCCCCGACGCTACCGCGAGCAGCCGGGCCGCCTTCAGTTCGGTCTCGCGCCACTCGCCCTCCGGGTCGGAGTCCCAGGTGATGCCGGCGCCGGCGCCGAACCGCAGGACGGCCGCGCCGTCGGCACTCCGGTCGATCCAGAAGGTGCGGATGCCGACGGCCAGCTCGCCCACGCCCCGGTCGGCGTCGACCCAGCCGATGCCGCCGCAGTAGGGGCCGCGGGGCGCGGCCTCCAGGGCGTCGATGATCCGCAGCGCGCTCGACTTGGGGGCGCCGGTGATCGAGCCGGCCGGGAAGGCGGCGGCGAGCAGCTCCGGCCAGCCGGCGTCCGGGCGCAGCTCGCCGCGGACCGTGGAGACGAGGTGGACGAGACCGGGGTGCTTCTCGACGGCGCACAGGTCGGGGACGGCGACGCTGCCGGTGACGCAGACGCGGCCGAGGTCGTTGCGGACCAGGTCCACGATCATCACGTTCTCGGCGTAGTCCTTCTTCAGCAGCTCCGCCTCGCTGCGGGCGGTGCCCTTGATCGGGCCGGACTCGACGGTGCGGCCGGCGCGGCGCAGGAACAGCTCGGGGGACGCGGTGGCTATCTCCACACCGTGTTCCGGGAGGCGGATCGTTCCTGCGTACGGGGCGGGATTGCCGCGGGCCAGCACGGCGGCCAGGGCGTCCACGTCGGCGCCGGGCTCGAGCGGCGCGGACAGCACACGGCAGAGGTTCACCTGGTAGACCTCCCCGGTGGCGATGTGCTCACGGATCCGGCGCACGCCCGCCGTGTACGCGGCGCGGTCGAGGGAGGACGTCCAGCGACCGGCCTCGGGGCCCCGCCATCGGCCGGGCACGGGCGCGGGCACCGGCTCTTCCCGTACGTCCGCGAAGCGGGCGCAGGTCAGACGCCCCTCGTAGTCCGCGCAGACCGCCCAGAAACCGGTGGAGTCGAGGGCGGCCGGGTCACTGGTGACGTCGAGGAGACCGGTGGCTACGCGGTCGCCGAAACGGGCGAGAGGAGGCAGGTCGGGCACGCTGTCGAGTCTAGGGCGGGTGTCCCCCGGGTGGCCCGCGAGTGTCCCGGCGGTGGTCCGGCCGTGTCCTTGACCAGGCGCAAGGCAGCACGCTGCGCAAACGCGTTTTTGTACTGGCCCGGGAATCCGCTAGAGTTCAACACGTCGCCGGGACGCGGAAGCGGACCGACAAACGACAAGCGGACGTAGCTCAGTTGGTAGAGCGCAACCTTGCCAAGGTTGAGGTCGCGAGTTCGAGCCTCGTCGTCCGCTCGAAGGAACCAGGGGATCGTCCCGAGCCCCTGCACTCCTGGTGGAGTGGCCGAGAGGCGAGGCAACGGCCTGCAAAGCCGTCTACACGGGTTCAAATCCCGTCTCCACCTCCAAGGACGATTAGCTCAGCGGGAGAGCGCTTCCCTGACACGGAAGAGGTCACTGGTTCAATCCCAGTATCGTCCACTGGATCTTCGGATCCCCCGCGCGATTAGCTCAGCGGGAGAGCGCTTCCCTGACACGGAAGAGGTCACTGGTTCAATCCCAGTATCGCGCACGCACTGCCCGTGATCTTCGGATCGCGGTTCCCGAGGACGATTAGCTCAGCGGGAGAGCGCTTCCCTGACACGGAAGAGGTCACTGGTTCAATCCCAGTATCGTCCACACATCGAAGCCCCCGGCCGCGCGGCCGGGGGCTTCTTCGTGGGCTCAGCTGGAGAACAGCATGTGACCGAAGCTCTTGTGGCGGTGGTGGCCGTAGTGACCGTGGCCCCCGTGATGGCCCTCGTGGTGGCCGCCGTGCGGGGCGCCCCAGGCGGGAGCGGACGGATAGGCGGGCGGGGGCGGCGGGGCGGGCTGTGCCCACTGGGCCTCCAGGCGGGTGAGCGCCTCCAGCTCCCCGTAGTCGAGGAAGATGCCGCGACAGCCGCTGCACTGCTCGATCTGAACGCCGTTGCGGTTGTACGTGTGCATCGGCGCATGACACTTCGGACACTGCATGCTCGGCTCAACTCCTCGCCGGTCGGTGGGGCTTCGCCAGATAGGGACTCGGTACGGGCCGGAACGGTTGCAACCCGAGGGGCAGATCACTTTGCCAACTACGGAGGAATCGGGGCCATTCGGGCGCTGGCGTCGACCACGGCCTGTTCCACATCGTCCAAGGCGCGGCCTGCGGCGGCGGACTTGGCGACGGCCCGGGCGGCCGTCTGCACGGTGAGGGCGCGGGCGGGAACGTCCAGGGCCGGCCAGGGGTCGCCGGTGGAGGGGACCGCGATACCGCCCGCCCTGCGGTACGCGTCGAGGAACCGGGCCCACTCGTCCGGCGGGAGCAGACCGCAGGCGTACCAGGCGGCCGGTCGGGCCAGGTCCCAGGCCGGTTCGCCGAGGCCCAGGTCGTCGACGTCGATGAGGAGCCAGGGGCCGGTCTCCGCGGGGTGGCGCACGAGCTGGCCGAGGTGGAGGTCGCCGTGGCAGAGAGAGCGCGCGGAGGACATGGGCGCCTCGGCTCGGGCCCACCCCGGCAGGCCGGCCCAGGCGCGGAGGACGGTTGCGGCGGCCGGGTGGGGACCGGCGGCCCGGAGGCGCTGGATGGCGCGGGCGGCCTTGACGGGGCCGCGCATGGCCGGGAGGCCGGTGGGGGCGGGGGCCTGGTGCAGCTGGGCGAGAAGGGTGGCGGCGGCCTCCCACGGGGCGGCGTCCGGAGTCTCGGGGTCCACGGGGGTGCCGTACGGCCAGACGGTCACCGGGCGACCGTGGAGGTCGGCAGGCACGGAGCGGAGGGGCGTCAGGAAGATCTCGGGGAGGTCGGCGGCGATCCCGAGACGGAGGGAGAGCTCCCCGAGGTCCGTGTCCGGGGCATGCGCCTTGGCGACCGTGCCACCGTGCCGCACGACCGTGCCGTCCTCCCTCTCGGCCAGCACGGCGTCCGGATGCCCACAGCCTCCCCCTCGAGGATGAGCCGCGCACCGGGCTGTGGCGGTGAGGGCGGACAGTACGTCGGCGGTCACGGGTCTCCCTGGGTAGTACGGGCTCGCCCCAGAGCGTACGTAGGACGCCGGAGCCCGTGGTCGTTCACCCAGGACGACGGCGTCCGGCCAGGTCCCGGAGAGCGGCGCCGGTTCAGGCGCAGAAGCAGCGCAAAAACGCCCGCGCAGCTCCCCAGCTGCGCGGGCGTTGGTGCCGTCCGTCGTACCCCCGTCCCCACGGGGTTGCATGGGTGGATGTCCCCGCCCGGACCGCTCTTCCGGGCCTGGGGCGCCGCTCAGCGCCCCAGCATCACGCCCACGGACGACGCTTGTGTGACCACTGCATCCCAGCCGCCGAAGGCGTACACGAGCAGGGCCGCCAGGGGGAGGACCATCGCGGTCGCCACCAGGGGGTGGCGGCGGCCCTGGCGGCGGGTGCCGAACGCGGCGTACGCCCTGCGCCCCTGCGTGCGGATCAGTGTCCGCGGTGCCGTCTGGGCCATGGTCCCTCTCCTGACCGTGGTGCTGTTGTCGTTGGCAGCGGCGGGTGTCTGACCTCGGGGGACGAGTGCTGCACCCGCCGCTTGACCTCAAATCTAGGCTTCGGGCGATCCCCGGTCGTCATGCCCTCGTATCGATTCCCTGGCCTCCCCGAGGAGGAGCAATGGCCTGCGGCGTACTCCCCTGGGTGGAGACGAGGTCCTAGGTCTCAGGGTCTTCCCGGAGGGGACGCCCGGTGTACCCCTTCTGCTCTGACCCGTCTTCCCGTGGAACCGGCTGCTCCACCAGCGCCAGCACCCGGTTCGCCATGAAGCGGGCGGTCCGTACGACCGTCCCGGAACGCGTGACTTCGCTCACTTCCACCACCCCCCTGCGCACCGCCGTCTCCACTCGGCGGCCCGCCCTGCTCGCCACCACCTCGTACGTACGCGTCGTGTCCCCCGCGTCCACGACTATCTCCACACGATCACCCTTCACGGGTTCAATCCCCCTTCACCAGCGGGTGTTTGGGATCATGGACGGCGCGATACGGACCTGCTCGCGCCTGTCCTGACCACCTCTCAAGTCTCCCACGGGGCACTGACAATCGATCGGGGCGAGAGGGCGCGGCCTCTGCGCGCACCCGGCCGTGGAAACGTAAGCTGTGGCTCGTCAAACGGACCGGGCAGCGGGGATGGACATGGCGATGATGCGCCTGAGGCGTGAGGACCCGCGTGTCGTCGGCTCGTTCAGGCTTCACCGGCGGCTCGGCGCGGGCGGGATGGGCGTCGTCTACCTGGGCTCCGACAAGCGGGGCCAGAGGGTCGCGTTGAAGGTGATCCGGCCGGATCTCGCGGAGGACCAGGAGTTCCGGTCGCGGTTCGCACGTGAGGTCTCGGCGGCACGGCGGATTCGTGGCGGGTGTACGGCGCGGCTGGTGGCAGCCGATCTGGAGGCGGATCGCCCGTGGTTCGCCACGCAGTACGTGCCCGGGCCGTCGCTGCACGACAAGGTCGCCGAGGAGGGCCCCCTCACGGCCGCCGAGGTGGCCGCCGTCGGGGCCGCCCTGTCCGAGGGTCTTGTGGCGGTGCACGAGGCCGGGGTCGTGCACCGGGATCTGAAGCCGTCCAACATCCTGCTGTCGCCGAAGGGGCCCCGGATCATCGACTTCGGCATCGCCTGGGCGACCGGCGCCTCGACGCTCACCCACGTCGGCACGGCCGTGGGGTCGCCCGGCTTCCTCGCCCCCGAGCAGGTGCGGGGGGCCGCCGTCACGCCTGCCACGGACGTGTTCGCGCTGGGCGCCACGCTGGCGTACGCGGCGACCGGGGACTCGCCCTTCGGACACGGCAGTTCCGAGGTGATGCTCTACCGCGTGGTGCATGAGGAGCCCAAGCTGCACGGCGTGCCGGATGCCCTGGCTCCGCTCGTCCGCGCCTGTCTCGCGAAGGACCCCGACGAACGGCCGAGCACCCTCCAACTCTCGCTCAGACTCAAGGAGATCGCGGCCCGGGAGACCCAGGGCCTCACGGACGTGCGGCCGTCCGACCGGCGCGGCGAGGTGGACCGGCCCTCGGGGCGGCTCGCGCAGCAGTACGCGGAGCAGCGCACCGTGCGCCGCCCGCAGGGGCCGGGCACTCCCCGCCCCGCAGCAGCGGCTCGCGGCCGGGGTCGCGACCGACGCCCGCGCAGCGCGTCACCTCGACCCGCTCCGGCGGCCGTCCCGCACCGCGCAGTGGCGCCGGGCGGCCCGCGCCCGTACCACCGGCACGGGGCGGCGCCCGGCCAACCCGCGGCTGCTGCGCCAGCGGATCTTCGTGTTCGTGGTGGTCACGCTGCTGGTGGCGCTGGGCATCGCGGCGGCCCAGGGGTGCCAGGGGCCGGCGCGCGGCATGGACGACGGACACGTACGCAAGGACGTACGACCGGAGCAGTCGTACAGGCCTCTGACCGGCGACCTGATGGCCGAGCAGTACCACAGCGAGCTCGACCGCGACGGCTGACCGGGCACACGCGGCCGACCGGGCGCAGGCGGCCGACCGGGCGCAGGCGGCCGACCGGGGGCCACCGACCGGGCCGACCCGGAAGACGGGGCCCTAGGACCGGGGGCGGCCGGTGGCGACCGCGTAGAAGGCGACCGCGGCCGCCGCGCCCACGTTCAGGGAGTCGACGCCGTGGGCCATGGGGATGCGAACCCATTCGTCCGCGGCGACCAGCGCCTGCGTGGAGAGCCCGTCGCCCTCCGCGCCGAGCATCAGCGCGACCCGGTCCATCTTGTGGGGAGCCGTCTCGTCGAGGGTCTTGGCCTTCTCGTCGGGGGTGAGCGCGAGAAGCGTGAAGCCGGCCTCGCGGACCGACTCAAGGCTCCTCGGCCAGGTGTCGAGGCGGGCGTACGGCACCGAGAAGACCGCGCCCATGGACACCTTCACGCTGCGCCGGTACAGCGGGTCGGCGCAGTCGGGCGACAGCAGGACCGCGTCCATGCCGAGGGCGGCGGCCGAGCGGAAGATCGCGCCGATGTTGGTGTGGTCGTTCACCGATTCCATGATCACGACCCGACGGGCGGAGGCGAGGAGTTCGTCCGCCGTCGGCAGTGGCTTGCGCTGCATGGAGGCGAGCGCGCCGCGGTGCACGTGGTAGCCGGTGACCTGCTCGGCCAGTTCCGGGCTGACCGCGTACACCGGGGCAGGGAGCTCGTCGATGACGTCCCGCATGACGTCGACCCATTTCGAGGACAGCAGCATGGAACGCATCTCGTAGCCGGCCGTCTTGGCCCGTCTGATGACCTTCTCGCCCTCGGCGATGAACAGTCCCTCGGCGGGTTCGCGCTTGCGGCGCAGCTCCACGTCGGTCAGACCCGTGTAGTCGGTGAGGCGCGGGTCGTCGGGATCCTCAACGGTGATGAGATCGGCCACAGGGTGATACTGCCTTGTCGGGGGAGCGGTGCCAACGGCTGGAACGGGACGTGTTACCCCGGGTTACTCGACCGGCCGCGGCCCCACCGTCACGACCTCGCCGATGACGATGACCGCAGGCGGCTTCACGTCCTTCTCCCGTACGGTCTCCGCGACCGTCGCCAGCGTCGCGTCGACCCGGCGCTGGGCGGCCGTCGTGCCCTCCTGGACCAGGGCGACGGGGGTGTCGGGCGCCTTGCCGTGGGCGACGAGTGCCTCGGCGATCTTCCCGATCTTGTCGACGCCCATAAGGATCACGAGCGTGCCCGTCAGCCGCGCCAGGGACGGCCAGTCGACCAGCGAACGCTCGTCGTCAGGGGCGACGTGTCCGCTGACCACCGTGAACTCGTGTGCGACACCGCGGTGGGTGACGGGGATGCCGGCCGCGCCCGGCACGGAGATCGAGCTGGAGATGCCCGGGACGACCGTGCACGGGATGCCCGCCTCCGCGAGCGCCTGCACCTCCTCCATGCCGCGGCCGAAGACGTAGGGATCGCCGCCCTTGAGACGGACCACCGACTTGCCCTGCTTGGCGTGCTCGATCAGCGCGTTGTTGATGGCCTCCTGGGCCATGAAACGGCCGTACGGGATCTTCGCCGCGTCGATCACGTGGACGTGCGGCGGGAGTTCGGCGAGCAGGTCGCGGGGGCCGAGGCGGTCGGCGATGACGACGTCCGCCTCGGCGAGCAGCCGCCGCCCGCGGACGGTGATCAGGTCCGGGTCGCCGGGGCCGCCGCCGACGAGCGCCACACCGGGGGTGCGGGTGCGGTGGTGCGGGGCGACCAGGGTGCCGTCGCGCAGCCCCTCCACCACGGCGTCACGGATGGCGGCGGTGTGCCGGGGGTCACGGCCCCTGGCCTCGGTGGTGAGCACGGCGACCGTGACGCCCTCGCTGTGGCCGGTCGCGGGGGTCCACGCGGTGGCCGCGTCGGCGTCGTCGGAGCGGACGCACCACACCCGGTTCGCCTCTGCCTCCGCCGAGGCCCGGGAGTTCGCCTCGGGGTCGCTGGTGGCGATCAGGGCGTACCAGGCGTCCGCGAGGTCGCCTTCCTCGTACGGGCGCCGCTCCCAGGTGATCTCACCCGCGTCCGCCATGGCTTCGACCGAGGGGGTCGCTTCCGGGGAGACGAGGACGATGTCCGCGCCTGCCGCGATGAGCGCCGGGAGGCGGCGCTGGGCGACCTGGCCGCCGCCGAGGACGACGACGCGGCGTCCGGTCAGGCGGAGCCCTACGGGGTAAGGGGGGTGTTCGGCCATGGAGGTGCGGCTCCTCGTGCGGCGGTGGGACGGCGGCCTCTGCGGCTTTGGAGGGGCCTGACGTGCGGAATTCTATGGTGCGGACGTCAGGGGCGGCTCACCTGGTCGAAGGCTGAGCCGCCCCTGCACTCGGACGTGGCGTGGTGCTACTTCTCCGTGACGCCCGCCGAGTCGAACGTCGCCACCTCGTGCATCGCCCTCGCCGCGCTCTGGACCAGCGGCAGGGCCAGTAGGGCGCCGGTGCCCTCGCCCAGGCGGAGGTCCAGGTCGACCAGGGGCCGAAGGCCCAGCTTGTTCAGGGCGGCCACATGGCCCGGCTCCGCGCTGCGGTGGCCTGCGATGCACGCCGCGAGCACCTCGGGGGCGATGGCGCGCGCCACCAGGGCGGCGGCGCCCGCGCTGACGCCGTCCAGGATGACCGGCGTGCGCAGGGACGCGCCGCCGAGCAGCAGGCCCACCATCGCCGCGTGCTCCAGGCCGCCGAACGCCGCCAGGACGCCGATCGGGTCGGCCGGGTCCGGCTGGTGGAGTTCGATGGCGCGGCGCACGACCTCCGTCTTGCGGGCGAGCGTCTCGTCGTTGATGCCGGTGCCGCGGCCCGTCACCTCGGACGGGTCCGTGTCCGTGAAGACGGCGATCAGGGCGGCCGAGGCCGTCGTGTTCGCGATGCCCATCTCACCGGTGAGCAGCGCGCGGTTGCCGGCCGCCACCAGGTCGCGGGCCGTCTCGATGCCGACCTCGATCGCCTGCTTGACCTCCTCGCGGGTGAGCGCGGGGCCGGTCGTCATGTCGGCCGTGCCGGCGCGGACCTTGCGCGGCAGCAGGCCGGGGGTGGCGGGCAGGTCGGCGGCCACACCCACGTCGATGACACAGACCTCGGCACCGACCTGGCCCGCGAAGGCGTTGCAGACCGCTCCCCCGCCCAGGAAGTTGGCGACCATCTGGCCCGTCACCTCCTGGGGCCACGGGGTGACGCCCTGGGCGTGCACGCCGTGGTCGCCCGCGAAGATGGCGACGGCCGCGGGCTCCGGGATCGGCGGCGGGCACTGCCGGGACAGGCCGGACAGCTGCGCGGAGATGATCTCCAGCATGCCGAGGGCGCCCGCGGGCTTGGTCATCCGCTTCTGCCGCTCCCAGGCCTCGCCGAGCGCCTTGGCGTCCAGCGGGCGGATGCCGGCGACGGTCTCAGCGAGCAGGTCGTGCGGCTCCTCGCCGGGCAGCGCGCGACGGCCGTACGTCTCCTCGTGCACGACCCAGGACAGCGGGCGGCGCTTGGACCAGCCCGCCTGCATCAGCTCGGGCTCCTCCGGGAACTCGTCGACGTACCCGACGCACAGGTACGCCACGACCTCCAGGTGCTCGGGCAGCCCGAGGGCGCGGACCATCTCGCGCTCGTCGAAGAAGCTGACCCAGCCGACCCCGAGGCCCTCGGCGCGGGCCGCGAGCCACAGGTTCTCGACGGCGAGCGCGGAGGAGTACGGCGCCATCTGCGGCTGGGTGTGCCGGCCGAGGGTGTGGCGGCCGCCCCGGGTGGGGTCGGCGGTGACCACGATGTTCACCGGTGTGTCGAGGATGGCCTCGATCTTCAGTTCCTTGAACTGCTTCGCCCGGCCCTTGGGCAGCGACTTGGCGTACGCCTCGCGCTGGCGCATGGCCAGTTCGTGCATCGTGCGGCGCGTCTCGGCGGATCGGATGACGACGAAGTCCCACGGCTGGGAGTGGCCCACGGAGGGTGCCGTGTGGGCGGCCTCCAGGACGCGCAGCAGCACGTCGTGCGGGATCGGGTCGCTGCGGAAGCCGTTGCGGATGTCGCGGCGCTCGCGCATCACGCGCAGGACGGCTTCGCGCTCGGCGTCGTCGTATCCGGGCGCCGCCGGGCCGGTGGACTGTCGTGCTTCTTCCACGGCGGCCGTGCTCTCTTCCTGGTCGGCGGCCCGGGTGTCGAGGTCGTCCGCCTGCTGTGCGACTACGGTCTCCAGGTCCTCGGCATGCGGCTCCGGGGCGGGCGCCTCGCCCTCGCGGGGGCCGGGAACCATGGCGACGGGCTCCTGCACCGCCGGTTCCTCCTGCTGGGCGACGGCCGGAGCGGATTCCTCGGCGGGCTGCTGCTCCTGGACGGGCAGGGGCGGCACGGTCAGCGCGTGCGGCGGGGTGGGGGCCAGGTGCGGGGTGGTCGGCACGGTGCCCTCGACGGGCACGAACCGGCCGAACGACTGGTCCGCCTGGGGCTCCACAGGCGCTTCGGCCTGCACACCGGCGGTATCGGCCGGGACGCCGGGCGCGTCGGCGGGCGCACCGGGTGCGGCGGCGGCTCGCCACCCGCCTCCTGCTCGCCGTGCGCCTGGGCGGGTCCGCCCACCGGCAGGGCCTCCGCGGGCTCGGTGACCACGGGCTGCGCCTCCTCGGGGGCCTGCTGCGGCGCGGGCTCGGCGAACAGTGCCGGGGCGTCAGATGTCTGGGCTTCGGTGTCCGTCAGGGGCGCGTGCTGGTCCGCTGCCGGTGCCGCGGCCGGGGTCCCGCTTGCGTCGTGGACCTGCTCGGCCGGGGTCCCGCCGGTGTTGTCGACCTGCTCGGCCGGGGCCTGGCCCGGATCGTGGACCTCCTGCTGGACCGGGGCCCCGGCGACGGGTTCGTGGTCCTCGGCGGGGGCCGTCGGGTGCGGGGCGGGTGCCGGAACGGGGACCTGCGCGGTCTGCGGGGCGGCGCTGCTTCGGCCGCGGGCGCGGGCACGCCGATGTGCGGGTCCCCGTCCACGGGCGCTACGACCCGGAAGTCCGGGGCGGCATCCGCCACGGGCACGGCGTCCGGGACCTGCGGGGCGAGCCCGGCGGGGGTCCCGTCCTGCGCCGGTGCGGCATCCGGTGCCGGTAGGGCTCCGGGATGCTGCGAGCCGTCGTTGTGCCAGGCGTCGCCCTGCGAGCCGTCGTTCAGCACCCCGTGCGGCAGGACGTGCCCGGCGTCGTCGAACACCTCGGCCCGGCCTTGCTCGGGCATGCCGAGCGCTCCCTCCGGGGCCGGCACGCCGTGCGCGGACTGCGGGGCCTCCGGCGTCGGCTGCGGCACCGAGTCGACCAGCGGGCCGGAGCCCTGCGGGGCCTCGGGCGCGGCCTCGGCGGTCACGGGCGCGGCCTCCGGGGCGACCGGCGCGGCGGTCGGCTGAACCGTCGGCGCGGACTCGGGCGCCGGTGCCGGAACGACCGTTTCTGCGGTCGCGCCCTCGGTGCCCACCGGCGGCACGGCGTGCTGCTGCGGCGGAGGCCCCCAGGGGACCGCTCCCTGCGGGGAGTTCTCCCCCGACTGCGGCACGTCGAGGTACTCGGGACCGGTCGTGGGCGGCCCTGAGAAGCGCATCGGGGCGTCCGCCGGACCACGGTCGGAGAGCGTGCGCACCGGGCTCGCGGAGGTGTCCGGGATGGGCGGGCCGAGGTGCAGCGGGCGGCGCGGAGTCGACTGCGGCGCGGGCCCCGGAGCCGGCGTACGGACCGCGCCGACGTCGATGGAGCCGCTGTCCCGGCCGGCCGCCTCGTGCGGACCCGGCTCGTGGGGATACGGCGCCGGAGCCGGGGCGTGCTGCGGCATCTCGTTGCCCCACGCGCCCTGCTGGCCCGGCATCAGGAGCAGGTCGTCGTCCTCGGGAGTGCTGTCGGAAGGGTCGAGGTAGGTGTACGCGCCCGGCGCGAGGACGCCCGGCTGCTCCACCATGCCTGCGTTCTCCGGCAGCCCCTCGCCCGGGACCTGGCCGGTGTCGGTCATGCGTACCCCTCGCCCATCGGTTAGTGCTTCTACGACCAGCTGGCCCGGAACGGCACGCCGACCGCCCGCAGTGAAGAACGAGCGTGCGTGCCCAGCGGCACGAACGACCCGCCCACAATGACGACAAAGCCATTGAACGGCATTGTCCCGGTCGTCCCGCCGTCGCGACAGGGTGATCCGCGACGGCCCGCTGTGGACTGCGCCACGTTGCGCGCCCTCCGGTCCGGCCGTACCGCCTCCACCCCAAAAGAGGTGCGCTTTCCGGACATTGACTGATGAATGCCGGATCACCCGAGTACGGTACGACGGTCGGCCAGCCTACCGCGCCGGTACGACAACCGGATCACGGGGAGCGTTCGGCCAATCGGCCGCTGAGCAGGAACGCGACGCTCCGCTCCTTCTCCGTCCAGGCCCGCGTGTCGAGTTCGACGGACTGCAGCAGAGCGCACTCGACGTCGTAGCCGTGTTCCGTGAGGTCCCTGCCGACGAGTTCGGCCGCGTCGCGGGTCGCGGCGTGGGTCACGATGCGCTGCGGACGGCGGTCGGCGACCGCGGAGACGACCGCCGCTCCCCCGCCGCCGACGCGGACGACGTCCGGTTCCGGCAGGTTCTCCAGGATGTGCGGGGCGGTGCCGTGCACGACCTGCAGCTGGACACCGAAGTGGCGTGCGGCGGCAGTGGTACGGCCGCACGCGTCGGGGTCCTGGTCGACGGCGATGACGGCGGCCCCGCAGCGGGCGGCCTCCACGGCGAACGCGCCGCTGCCGCTGCCGATGTCCCACACCAGGTCGCCCACCCTGGGCCCGAGGCGGGCGAGTTGGGTGGCCCGCAGCAGATCCGTCTCCCCTTCGCCGAGTCCCCCGCCGTACGCCTCGGCGGGCAGAGCCCAGCCGCGCGGTCCGGCGCCCGGGTCGCGGCCGGCGATCCAGCCGCCGTCGGCCGCGGTGACCGGCCCGCCGATGACGATGACGACGTTGGGGTCGCGCCAGGTGTGGTCGGCGGCCTTGTCCGAGGTGACGACGGTGACCTGTTCGCGTCCGGTGCCCAGCTCCTCGCAGATGACGAAGGTGCGGTGGACGCCGTCGAGGAGCAGTCCGAGTTCGGCGGGTCCGGCGCCCGGTGAGGTGAGGACCGCGACCTTGGTGTGGGCGCGGCATACGTTGACCGCGCGTCGCAGGGTGCGGCGGTGTGCGACGACCACCTGTGCGTCGTCCCAGGGCATCCCGGCGCGCGCGAAGGCGGCGGCCACGGAGGAGACCGCGGGGACGACTTCGACCTCCAGGCCGTACTCGGGGGCGCGCAGCGTGCGTACGACACCGAAGAAGCCCGGGTCGCCGTCGGCGAGGACGACGGCGGTGCCGCGGTGGGCGGCGATACGGCGGGCGGCGAGGGCGACACTGCCGAGGCGGATGCGCTCGGCGGCCGGAGGCACTTCGGGAAGGGCGAGGTGGTGGGCCGCGCCGGCGACGAGCGTGGCGGCCCCGAGGGCGGAGCGCGCCGCGGCGGTCAGCGGCGAGCCGTCCCAGCCGATCACCGTGACCCGGTCGGCCATCGTCGTCAGTCTCCAGGTTTTTCGCGCAGGTCGTCAGGGGGCAGCCCGTACGGCGGGCTCCGTGAGGGTATCCCGTTCGGCCGGGTGCACTCGCCCCGGGCTCGGTCCGTGGGAGCGGTCCCTCGCCGTCAGTTCCAGTTCGGGAACGACGTGAAACCCCCTGTGTCGGCCAGCTCGTCGCTGACCCCGTCGAGGTCCTCTGGCAGCAGGCTCCACACGATGAAGTCGGTCCGTACGTCCGTCCAGGTGCCGTCCTCCGCACGGACGTGCGCTATGCAGGCGTTGCGCAGGACGCCCTCGCTGATGCAGCCGATCTTCTGGGCGACCTGCTGGGAGGCGGTGTTGTCGGCCGCGGTGCGCAGTTCGATCCGCTCGAAGTTCTGGTCGCCGAAGAGCCATTGGGCGGTCGCGAGCGCGGCTTCGGAGGCGTAGCCCTCGCCGCGGGCCCAGGGCGCGATGATGTACGACAGTTCGGTGGACCGTACATGCCAGTTGGTCTTGGTGAGCTGGATGACGCCCACCAGGCGCTGGGTGAGGAACTCGGTGACGGCGAGGTCGAGGCCGCGGCCCGCGGCGCGTTCGGCGGGCGCGTGCTCGGTGATCCAGGTGCGGGCGCCCTCCTCGGTGAACGGCTGGGGCACGTCGGTCCAGGCGCCGACCAGCTCGTCGTTCATCATCTCGGCCAGCGCGGGGACGTCGTCCTCGTCGAGAGGGCGCAGGACCAAACGCTCCGTGCTGATGGAGACGTTGGGAAAGGTGCTCGTCATTGCGCCGCTCCGTAACCTTCGAAAAACCGTCAGGGCCTGCTGAACTGCCCAGCATGCAGCATGGAGGCGGCGAAACGCACCACGGGGTCCACACCCGGTGAGGGAGCGGACCCGGTGCGTGGCGATACGCCGTGTACGCGGTTGTACGCGGCGCCGACGGCAGTCGACGGGCGGGATCAGAAGGACGCGATGACCGATCCCTGGTACTTGTCCTCGATGAACTTCTTGACCTCGGGCGAGACGAGGAGCTTGGCCAGCTTCTTGACCCGCGGGTCGTTCTCGTTGCCCTTCTTGACCGCGAGGAAGTTGCCGTAGGGGTTGTCCTTCGCGGACTCCAGGACGAGGGCGTCCTTGGCGGGCTTGAGGCCGGAGGAGATGGCGTAGTTGCCGTTGATCACCGCGGCGTCCACGTCGTCCAGGGAGCGCGGGGTCTGGGCCGCCTCCAGCTCCTTGAACTTGAGGTTCTTCGGGTTCTTGGCGATGTCCTGCGGGGTCGCCTCGTTGCCCACGCCGCTCTTGAGCGTGATGAGCCCGTTGGCGTCGAGCAGCTTGAGCGCACGCGCCTCGTTGACCGTGTCGTTGGGGATGGCGACGGTCGCACCGCTCTTCAGCTCGTCGGCCTTCTTGATCTTGTGGGAGTACAGGCCGAGCGGTTCCAGGTGCACCGTGACGACGGGCACGATGTGGGTGCCGTTCTTCTTGTTGAAGTCGTCGAGGTACGGCTGGTTCTGGAAGTAGTTGGCACCGACCGACCCGTCCTCGGTCGCCGTGTTCGGCGTGACGTAGTCGGTGAACTCCTTGACCTGGAGGTCGAGGCCCGCCTTCTTCGCCAGGTTGTCCTTGACGAAGTCGAGGATCTCGGCGTGCGGGGTGGGGCTCGCGGCGACGATGAGCGGGCCGTCGGAGCCGGAGGAGGCGGAGCTGCTCTTGCCGGAGCCGCAGGCGCCGAGCCCGAAGGTGAGGGCTCCCGCGGCGAGGACGGCGGTGGTGATCTTGGCGGTGTTACGCACGAAAAGTGCCTTTCCTTATGGGTGGTACAACCCCGTCATGGTTCACGGGGAGTTCGGGGGATATGCGGGCGTGGCGGGGCTCAGGCGACCTTGCTCACATCGGCCGTCGCGGGCTCCTTCGCCTTCAGCAGCCGCAGCTTCGGCGCCGGTCCGGAGCGGCCGCCGCGGCGGTGCAGGGCGCGGGCCGCGAAGTCGCCGGCGAACTGGATGAGCGAGATGACGACGGCCAGGACCGCCACGGTGATCCACATCAGCTGGGTCTCGAAGCGCTGGTAGCCGTAGCGGATGGCGATGTCACCGAGGCCGCCGGCGCCGACCGTGCCGGCCATCGCCGAGTAGCCGATGAGGGCGACGACGGTGGTCGTCGCGGAGGAGATCAGGGAGGGCAGGGCCTCCGGTACGAGGACCTTGCGCACGACGGTCCAGGTGTTGCCGCCCATCGCCTGCACGGCCTCGACGAGGCCGCCGTCCACTTCGCGGACAGCCGTCTCGACGAGGCGCGCGAAGAACGGGATGGCGCCGATGGCGAGCGGCACGATGGCGGCCTCGCGGCCGATCGTCGTCCCCGTGACCCAGCGCGTGAAGTTCATCAGCGCGACCATCAGGATGATGAACGGCATCGAGCGGGCGATGTTCACGACCTGCCCGAGGACCTTGTTGGCCACGATGTTCTGGAGCGGTCCGCCACGGTCGGTCAGCACCAGCAGCACGCCGAGCGGCAGGCCGCCGACGACGGCGATGAGGGTGGACCACCCGACCATGTAGAGGGTGTCCCAGGAGGCCTGCGACAGCAGGGGCTGCATCGCCGAGAAATCGGACCAGGTCACTTGGCACCTTCCTTCACCAGTGCGCGCTCGTGCCCCACCACGTCGATCTGCAGGCCCTGCTCGCGCAGGAAGCCGATCGGCACCACGTTGTCCTCGTAGCGGCCGGGCAGTTCGATGCGCATCCGGCCGACCTGGAGGCCGCCGACGGTGTCGATGGCGGCGCCCAGGATCGAGATGTCGATGTTGTAGGTGCGGGACAGCTGGGAGATGACGGGCTGGGTGGCGGTCTCGCCCTGGAAGGTGACGTCGACGACGGTCCGGTCGTCGCGGGATGCCTCACCGCCCACCGGGAAGAGGGCGGAGGCCAGCTGGGAGCCGGGGGTGGCGAGCAGTTCGCCGACCGTGCCGGACTCGACGATGCGGCCCTTCTCCATGAGGGCGGCCGAGTCGCAGACGCTCTTGACGACGTCCATCTCGTGGGTGATGAGCAGGACGGTCAGGCCGAGCTGCCGGTTGAGGTCGCGCAGCAGCTGGAGGATGGAACGGGTGGTCTCCGGGTCGAGGGCGCTGGTCGCCTCGTCGGAGAGCAGCACCTTGGGGTCGCCGGCGAGGGCGCGGGCGATGCCGACGCGCTGCTTCTGGCCGCCGGAGAGCTGGGCCGGGTAGGCCTTGGCCTTGTCGCCGAGACCGACGAGGTCGAGGAGCTCGAGGGCCTTACGGGAGCGTTCCTTCCCGGACTTGCCGAGGATCTCCAGAGGCAGCTCGACGTTGTCCTGGACGGTGCGCGAGGACAGCAGGTTGAAGTGCTGGAAGACCATGCCGATCCGGCTGCGCGCCGTGCGCAGCTCCCTGCCGGCGCGTGGTCCGCGACCGGCGAGCGCGGTCAGGTCCTGGCCGGCCACGGTGACCGTGCCGGAGGTGGGGCGCTCCAGGAGGTTGACGCAGCGGATGAGCGAGGACTTGCCGGCGCCGGACTGGCCGATGACGCCGTACACCTCGCCCTCGCGTACGTGCAGGTCGACGCCGTCGAGGGCGGTCACCTCGCGGTCGCGCGAACGGTCGGCCCGGTAGATTTTCGTCAGGCCCGATGTGGTGATCACTGGGTTTCCGTCACTGTCGAGTGCAGGGCGTGGGTGTGCGCCGGGCACGGGTGCGTGCATGGCGACGCGGCACGGTTCTCGCAAGGGCGATGGAACCGGGGAGAACGTGTGCGCGGGGGGGGTCAGTCGCGTACGACGCGTGCGTACGGACATGCCACGGCGGTCTCGCTTCGGGGCGCGAGTCTCTGGGTGGTGCGGGGGCCCTCTAGCAGGCGCACATTCGACACATACAACGAGCACCGGGCGTCATGGTCGCCTCGGTCGCAACAGTGCGGCAGCTCGTCGTGGTCATGGATGCAAGTAAAGCAGACGCCGGACCGGGACCTGACACGACTGTCCGAATAGCGGACGGATGGCGCCGGTTGTGGTCAACACCACGGCCGGTGGGGCGGTGCCGCGGTCGGCCACGGGGGCGGGGACATCAGTGCTTTTGGCCCGTAATAGGGTCGCGGCATGCTTGATGCCCTGACGCTGGCGACCGGTGTCGCCGCGCTGCTGCTCGCCGCCTGGTGCGGCTGGGCCGCGTACCGTGATCAGCCCACGAAGGACTGGCACTTCATCGGCATGGCCGTGGTGACGCTGCTGGCCCTCGTCCAGCTGGTCGTCGGCATCGTCCAGCTGGCGAGGGGCGAGAAGCCGGCGCAGGGCACGACGATCTTCGTGGCGTATCTGCTGGGCGCTTTCGCGTGCATCCCGGCGGCGGGCTTCATGTCACTGGCCGAGCGCACCCGGTGGGGTTCGGTGACGGTCGCGGCCGGCGGTGTGGTCCTCGCCGTGCTGGAGGTGCGGCTCTATGACATCTGGGGAGGCTGAGATGACGTCCACGCAGGAGAGGCCGGCCAGGACGCGGCTCATCGGCGGGCCCGGCATGCTGCTGGTGTGGCTGTACGGGGTGATGGTGGTCGGGGCGGTGTCGCGGTCGGTCGTACAGATCGCGACTCAGTTCGACAAGGCTCCGCTCGCATACGCCCTGTCCGCGGTCGCCGGCGTCGTCTACGGATTCATCACGTACTCGCTGGTGCGTGGCGGCGAGACGGCCCGCCGGGCGGCGTTGGTGTGCTGTGCGGCCGAGCTGGTCGGTGTGCTCACCGTCGGTACGTGGACCCTGGTCGAGCCGTCCGCCTTTCCCGACGCGACCGTGTGGTCGGACTACGGCATGGGGTACGTCTTCATTCCGGTGCTGCTGCCGCTGTCGGCCATGTACTGGTTGCGGAAGGGGGCCGCGCGTCAGGCGGAGGCGGCCTGAGCCCGGCGGGACGCGCCCCTTTCGGGGCGCTCCTCCCCTAGGCCGTCGTGGCGTACGTACTCGCCGGCTTCTCCAGGACGATCATCGGTACGCCGTCCGCTCCCTGAGCCGTGCCCACCGTCTCGTAGCCGACCCGGCGGTACAGGCGCAGGTTGCCCTCGCTCCGGTGGCCCGCGCTGAGGCGGAACTTCTTCGCGCCGTGCCGCTCCACCAGTGCCGCCTCGGCCGCGCGCAGCAGCCGGGCGCCGATGCCGTGGCCCTGCAGCCGCGGGTGGACGCAGAGTTTGCCGATCGAGGCGGCCCCGTCCTCCGTCACGCTGCCGCGTACCGAGCCGACCACCTCCTCGCCCAGCCGCGCCACGAAGACGCAGTCCGAGGCGACCTCCTCGCGGACGGAGTCCAGGGTCTGGACGAGCGGGTCGATGCGGTAGTTGCCGTACAGCGCGGCTTCGCTCTGGAAGCAGAGGTACTGCAGCCTGAAGATCTGCTCGGCGTCCTGCTCGGTCGCCACAGAGATGGTCACGCTCATGCCCATGTGCGCACGCCTCCCGCTCACCTGATCACCGGTCGTCCCTCACTCCTATCCCCGCGGTTCGAGCGCCGCAACCTCCGCCGCAAGCAATCGACGCAGACATCCCAGGCATTTGGAGCGCTCCGGACCAAGACTCCCTTGTGAGATACCCAACTCCCCTGCAATTTCCCGATAGGTCAGGTCCTGCGGAGAGAGCAACGCCGCCATGAGGCGGGGACAGCGGCCGGGCAGGCGGCGTACGGCGGCGTGCAGTGCCCGGCGGCGGGCCGCGAGAAGCGCCTGCTGCTCGGGGCCGGGTCGGGTGTCGTCGGCCGGGTCACCGCGGTACGGCAGTTCCAGGCGGGCGGCGCGTCGGCCGCGGCGTGCCTCCAGACGGACCGCGCGGCGCAGCCATTCCTGCGGGTCGGCGAGCGGCCGGTCGGCCTCCAGCCGTTCCAGGAGCCGTAGCCACACCGCCTGTTCCAGATCGCTCGGCTCCATCCCGGTCGCGTGTGCCTCCGCCGAGGCCTCGGCGGCGAGCAGCGGACGCAGGGTGCTGACCATCTCGTGCCTCATACGCGACGGGACGCGTCCGCCCCGGCTGCGGGTTGCCGGGGCGGACGCGAGTCACCCCGACGGGGTACTCGTGGCGCGTGTCGACCGCTCAGCCGCGCAGGAAGTCCTCGCGGGCGAGCACGCCTGTGTCGGCGTTGTCGGTGAAGACACCGTCGATGCCGGTCGCGAAGTAGGTCCTGAAGGCGCCGAAGACGTCGCCGTAGGCCGTCGGATCGGTGCCCTTCTGGAAGTTCGTGGGCAGGAAGGCGTTCTCGTCGCGCATCGTGTACGGGTGCAGGATCAGGCCCGCGGCGTGTGCGTCGGCGACCAGAGTGGAGGGCTCGGTGAGGTTGCCCTTCGCGTCCTTCGGGACGACCAGGTCGAGGGTGGGGCCGATGCCCTGGGCGTAGGAGGCGATCTCCTTCAGGCCCTTGGGGGTGATGAGGTCGGCGACCGTGCGCGGGTCGCCCGACTCGACGAAGTCGAAGGGGCGGGTGTTCGCGGCGGACAGGAGCACCACGAGCGGGTTGTCGACGAGCTTGTCCAGGCGCTGGATGCTGCTCGGCTCGAAGGACTGGATGACGACCGGTGAGTTCTTCCGGTCCTTGCCGTGCTTGCGCAGGGCCTTGGAGAGCAACCGCTCCATGTCGAGACCCTGCTTGCGGAAGTAGGTGGGGTGCTTGGTCTCGGGGTAGATCCACACCTGCTTGCCGCGCTTGCGGGTCTGCTCGTCCTGCCATTTCAGGACCTCTTCGAAGGTGGGGATCTCCCAGCGGCCGTTGTAGAGGGTGTTGTGCTGGCGGGTGGCCGGGATGCGCTCGATCGCGCGCAGCGTCTTCAGCTCGGCGAGCGTGAAGTCCTCGGTGAACCAGCCGGTGGTGGAGACACCGTCCAGGACCTTGGTCTTCCTGCGGTCGGCGAACTCGGGGTGGTCGGCGACGTCGGTGGTCCCGCCGATCTCCGGCTCGTGCCGGCACACCAGGTGGCCGTCCTTGGTGGGCACCAGGTCACCGGCCTCCACAATGTCGGCGCCCAGGTCGAGTGCGAGATCGTATGAGCCGAACGTGTGCTCGGGACGGTAGCCGCTGGCTCCGCGGTGACCGATGATCGTCGGCACAGGCAGGCCCTTCAGCCCGCCGCCCGTGTGCCGCGCGTCCGCCCTCGCGACGCCGGGCAGTCCGAGGACCGCTCCGCCGGCGCCGAGCACCGCGGCCCCGAGCAGCGCCCGCCGCCCGTCCCCTGCCCCTGCCCCTGCCCCTGCCCCTGCCCCTGCTCGTAAGACTCCTGCGCGCCCATGTGTTCCTCTCGCCACACCTGTTCGAAGCGGGTCGATCGTAGGTGCGGACGGGTGACGGCCGGGAGACGTGTGCGGGAACGCGCGGCGCACGGGGGCCGTCCTCCAGGGTGGATGACGACGGTGTTGTGAGGTACCCCGGATGACGACCCGTCAATCGTCCGTGCGGCGTTCGCCACACCCGTCCGGCGGATGACGAACGTGCAACAAAACCACCATCGCAGGTAAACACTCGTCAATGACGCGTATCCACTCGGTGAACCCGGTGTGCGACACCCCGGTCGTCACGAGTATCGTCCTCACCTGCACAGACTCATACCGCATCCCTTGACACCGGAGGGCCCGTTGTCCCGCTTCGTGCTCATCAAGGCAGTGCTCGGACCGATCATGCGCCTGATGTTCCGCCCACAGGTGGAGGGCGCGGAGCGCATCCCGGCCGACGGCCCGGTCATCATGGCCGGCAACCACCTGACGTTCATCGACTCGATCGTGCTGCCGCTGGTGACCAAGCGGCAGGTGTTCTTCATCGGCAAGGACGAGTACGTCACGGGCAAGGGCATCAAGGGCCGGCTGATGGCCTGGTTCTTCACGGGCGTCGGCATGATCCCTGTCGACCGGGACGGCGCGAGCGGCGGTGTGGCCGCGCTGATGACCGGGCGCCGCGTGCTGGAGGAGGGCAAGGTCTTCGGCATCTACCCGGAGGGCACACGCTCGCCCGACGGGCGGCTGTACCGGGGCCGCACCGGTATCGCGCGGCTGACGCTGATGACCGGGGCGCCCGTGGTGCCGTTCGCGATGATCGGCACGGACAAGTTGCAGCCCGGCGGGCGGGGGATGCCCCGTCCGGGGCGGGTCACCGTGCGGTTCGGTGAGCCGATGGAGTTCTCCCGGTACGAGGGGATGGACCGGGATCGCTATGTGCTGCGGGCCGTCACCGATTCCGTGATGACGGAGGTCATGCGGCTCTCGGGACAGGAGTACGTGGACATGTACGCCACGAAGGCGAAGGCGGCGTAGCCGCAAGGCGCACGGCCCGCAACGGCTTACGACGCACTCTCCAGCCGCTGGCCCCGGAGCAGGAACCACGCTGCCACCGCCGTCGCGAGCAGGATCACCGCTCCGGCACCCGTCGCCCATCTGAGGCCCTCGACGAACGCCTCGCGGGCCGACGTCAGCAGTGCCTGGGCGGTGGTCGGCGGAAGGTTCGCCGCCGCTTCCACCGCGCCGCCCAGTGATGCGTGCGCCTCGGCCGGGGTGCCCGGTGGCGCCGGGAAGTCCCGGTAGGTCCCGGTCACGATCGAGCCGAGCAGGGCGATGCCGAGGGCAGCGCCGAGTTCGTACGCCGTCTCCGAGACCGCGGAGGCGGCGCCCGCCTGGTCCTTGGGCACGCCGGCGAGGATCACGTCGGCGGTGACGGTGAACGACAGGCCCGCGCCGACGCCCACGACCAGCAGCGCGGTCCCGATCAGCGAGTAGCCCGTGGTCCGGTCGAGCAGGGTCAGGGCGGCCAGCGCCAGGCCCACCGCGGCGAGGCCGCCCGAGACCACCGCCCGTACCGAGAAGCGCCGGGCCGCCGCGCCCGCGACCAGCCCCGCCGCCACCGCGCCGAGGGCGGCGGGCAGTTCGGCGAGACCGGCCTCGAAGGGGCGCCTGCCCTGGACGAGTTGCAGGTACTGGGAGAGGAAGAAGACCAGTCCGGACATGCCGAGCACGGTCAGCAGGTCCGCGAGCACCGCACCGCTGAAGCCCCGGCGCCGGAACAACCGCATGTCCAGCAGCGGGACCGGCAGCGTCAGTTGGCGGCGTACGAAGCCGAGGAGCGCGGCGGCACCGAGGAGTCCGGTGCCCACGGCCGGCCAGGTGAATCCGTGGGCGGCCGCCTCCTTCACGGCGTACACCGCGCCGATCATCCCGACGAGCGACAAGGCGACGCTCGGCAGGTCCCACGGGCCCGGGTCCGGGTCGTGGGACTCGGGCAGGGTCCTGACGCCGACCAGAACCAGGACCGCCATCACCGGCAGGTTGATGAGGAAGACCGAGCCCCACCAGAAGTGCTCGAGCAGCAGACCGCCGACGATCGGGCCGACCGCCGTGCCCGCCGAGGCGGTGGCGCCCCAGATGCCGACGGCGAGGCTGCGCTCGCGCGGGTCGTGGAAGATGTTGCGGATCAGGGCGAGTGTGGCGGGCATCAGGGTCGCGCCTGCGACGCCGAGGAGCGCCCGGGCCAGGATCATGGTCTCCGGCGACTGGGCGTAGGCGTTCAGGACGGATATCGCGCCGAAGACCGTGGCGCCGCCGAGCAGGATGCGCTTGCGGCCGATGCGGTCGCCGAGGCTGCCCATGGAGACGAGCAGACCGGCGATGACGAAGGAGTAGACGTCGCCGATCCACAGGAGCTGGGTGCCGGAGGGCTTCAGGTCCTCGCTGATGTAGGGAGTCGCGAGGCCGAGGACGGTCGCGTCCACGGCCACCAGCAGCACGGCGAGCACGAGGACGCAGAGCGCGAGCCACCGGCCCGGGCGCTTCTCCGCCTGCGACTCCGTGTCCCCCAAGCTCTCGGCTTCGCTCGAGCAGGGGGCACCCCCATGCTGCAGGGTGCTGGTCATGGTTCCTCTCTCCGTAGGGCGCCGCCGAGCAACAGCTCGGCGATCATGATGGGGAAGTCCCTGGCGGCCACACGACCGTCCAGTACGGCCCAGGCGCACGAGGCGATCAGTCCGTACAGCGCCTCGGTGAGCCAGGCCGGGGGGAGGTCGACGCGGAATTCGCCGCTGTGCCGACCGCGCAGGAAGACCGCGGTGATCCGGGTGTCGATCCGCAACCAGCCCTCGTTCTGGCCCTCGCCCTCCCACAGCTGGTTCTCGCCGTAGAGGAAGGCGAGCAGCCCGGCCGCGGGCTGGATCTCGCGCACGAGCCTGCGTACGGCGTCGGTCGCCGAGCCCTCGTCCAGCCGGGCCGCGTCCAGCGCCGCCTCGCACTCCTCGATACCGAGCACCTCAAGGGCACGTACGAGCGCGTCACGCCCGGCGAAGTGGCGGTGCAGCGTGGCCCGGCTGATCCCGGCCGCCTTGGCGACCTCGTCCATGGTCGCGGTGGATTTGCGGGTCAGCAGGGCGGCTGCGCTGCGCAGCACGTGGTCACGGTCGACGGCCATGAGACAACCATAAGCCATGTGAGACATTGTTGTCTCACACCAGGCATGTACGTCTCACCAAACCGGACTCGGCGTGATCTCAGTGCCAGGGCAACTGCCCGCGGCGCTCCCAGTACGCGCGCGGGTCCTCGACGAGCGTCTCGAGGCGGGCCAGCTGGTCCTCGTCGAGGTCGACGGCGGCGGCGTGCAGGTTCGAGGCGAGCTGGCCGGTGGTGGCCGCGCCGGAGAGGACTACGCCCACCCAGGGCCGGCGCAGGATCATGGCGAGGGCGACCGCGTCGCAGCCGAGGGACGTCTGAGCGGCCACGGCCTTCAAGGCGTCCGGCGCGTGCGGGTCCGCCAGCCGTCCGTTGGCCATGCCCTCCTTGACGATCACTGTGAGCCCGGCGTCGTGGGCCTCGGCGAGGGCGGGCCCGGCGGAGGTCTCCAGCAGGTTGTACGTGGACTGGGCGGCACGGAAGAGGGGCTCGCCGCCGACCGTCACGGCGAGCGCGGCGCGGATCGCGTCGGCCTGCGCCGGGCCACTGGTGGAGAAACCGACGGTGAGCCCCTGCGCGGCGGCCTCGGCCAGTTGGGCGTGGAGTTCCTTGTCGGTCAGGGCCGGGCTGTCAGGAGTGACGGAGTGGATCTGGTAGAGGTCGAGCCGGTCGCCGAGCAGGGCGGCGGTCTCGGCGCGCTGCCGCTCGTAGGTGGCGACACTGTGGTCCTTGACCTCGTGCTGCTCCGCGTCGGTGGTCCACTGCGCGGTGTAGGTGTAGCCCCATTTGCTGCCGACCACCACGTCGTCGATGCCGGGGCGGGCGGACAGCCACTCGGCGAGGAACTCCTCCGAGCGGCCGTAGGAGCGGGCCACGTCGAAGTAGCGGACGCCCTGCGCGTAGGCGGCGTCCAGGAGTTCGTGCGTGCGCTCGCGCAGGGCGTCGACGGTGCGGTGGGCGGGAAGGTCCCGGTCACGGCCGAGGTTGATGTAGCCCGGGCGGCCGACGGCGGCCAGTCCGAGTCCGATGTGCGGGGTGGCCGTGGTGGCGGCGTCCATTGGGGTCTGCCCTGCTCGAGCGAAGCCGAGAGCTTGGGGAAGGCTGAACGGCATGGCGGGCTCCTTGCACTCTCGGCGGACCCGGTGACCCGCCCCAATCTACCGGCGCTCCGATTCAGCCCGTGCTGACGCAGCGTGGTTCGAAGGCCGGGTCGGCCGGACCCTTCCGGTTCAGGGCGTTGAGCACCCACTGCTCGACGAGCGGCGACTTGGGCGCCTGGTCGTGTTCGGTGGTGTCGAGCGGACAGCGGTCCTGGAGCAGCACGTTGGTGACGTACGAGGCCGGGCCGTCGAGGAAGGCGCTGGTGTACGGAACCACGACCTCGTCGTCACGGGTGGTGATCACCGTGTAGTCCGGACCGACCGGGGTCTCCGGGTCCGAGTTGAGCTTCGCCAGGAAGGCCGAGCCGGCGGTCTGGTCGACGCAGGAGGGACAGACGGTGGCGCCGGCCGCGAGGGCGAGCGGGTTGGTGGTCCCGTGGTTGGAGGGGACGATGCCGACGAGGTCGTCGACCTTGGTCGCACCGTCGAGGAACTTGACGTAGTAGCGGGGCATCATGCCGCCCTGGCTGTGGCCGACGATGTCGACCTTCTTGGCGCCGGTCGCACCGAGCACGGCGTTCACGAAGTCCCGCAACTGGGCCGCCGAGTCCGGGATCGGGGCGGTCTCCATGTCGCCGTAGTCGAAGGAGAAGACGCAGTAACCGGCGTTCACCAGCGCGGGCGAGAGGGTCAGCCAGTTCTCGTACGAGGTCTTGAAGGTGCCGTTCACCAGGACCACCGGCTGCGGGTGGGCCGAGTCCGGCTTGCACGACCAGTCGTTGGCGCCCGGTGGCGCGATGTCGACGGTGTCCGCGCCTGCCGGGGCCGCGATACCGATGGTGCACAGCGCCGCGGTCGCGGCGACGGCGAGGAGCCGGGCTGTTCGCCGTCCACTTCGTCCACTTGGTCCGCGCATGATGTCCCTTTCGTGCTCGGTGTGGGCCGACCGCTGTTCGGCAATGCCGACCGCACCGGAATAGTTACCTCCGGGTAGACGGACGTCAAGAATCCGGACAGTGGCTGAAACCCATCCGTTACCCGGCCCGACCGGAGAGCGCGGCCGGACAGCACGAAGGGCCCGGACGCGATGTCCGGGCCCTTCGGAGGGAGATCCTGCTACGCCTGCTTGGCCGTGGCCCACGTCCGCTGCACGGCGAGGTCCGCCTTCACCTCGGCGAGTTGCACGGCGACCGCCTCGGGGGCCGTGCCACCGCGGCCGTTGCGGGAGGCGAGGGCGCCGGGGACGTTGAGGACGGAGCGCACCTCGGGGGTGAGGTGGGCGCTGATCTTCGCGAACTGCTCGTCCGTGAGTTCGTCCAGCTCCTTGCCCTCGGCCTCGGCGACCTTGACGCACTCACCGGCCACCTCGTGCGCCACCCGGAACGGCACGCCCTGCTTGACCAGCCACTCGGCGATGTCGGTGGCGAGCGAGAACCCGGCCGGGGCCAGTTCCTCCATGCGCTCGCGGTGCACGGTCAGCGTGGCCATCATGCCGGTGAAGGCCGGGAGCAGGACCTCCAGCTGGTCGATGGAGTCGAAGACCGGCTCCTTGTCCTCCTGGAGGTCGCGGTTGTACGCGAGCGGGAGGGCCTTGAGGGTCGCCAGCAGGCCCGTCAGGTTGCCGATCAGGCGGCCGGACTTGCCGCGGGCCAGCTCTGCGATGTCCGGGTTCTTCTTCTGCGGCATGATCGACGAGCCGGTGGAGAAGGCGTCGTGGAGCGTGACGAAGGAGAACTCCTTCGTGTTCCAGATGATGACCTCCTCGGCGATCCGGGAGAGGTTCACGCCGATCATCGCGGCGATGAAGGCGAACTCGGCGACGAAGTCACGGGATGCCGTGCCGTCGATGGAGTTGGCCACACTGCCGTGCTCGAAGCCCAGGTCCTCGGCGACCGCCTCCGGGTCCAGGCCGAGGGAGGACCCGGCCAGGGCGCCGGAGCCGTACGGCGACACCGCCGTCCGCTCGTCCCACTGGCGCAGCCGTTCGGCGTCCCTGGACAGCGACTGGACGTGGGCGAGCACGTGGTGCGCGAAGAGCACCGGCTGGGCGTGCTGGAGGTGGGTGCGGCCGGGCATCGCCACGTCCGGGTGGGCCTCCGCCAGGCCGATCAGGGCGTCCTGGAGGTCGGCGATCAGACCGCCGATGATCCGGCCGTGGTCGCGCAGGTACATACGGAACAGCGTGGCGACCTGGTCGTTGCGGGAGCGGCCCGCGCGCAGCTTGCCGCCCAGCTCGGGGCCGAGGCGCTCCAGCAGACCGCGCTCCAGGGCCGTGTGGACGTCCTCGTCGGCGATCGTGCCGGTGAAGGAGCCGTCGGCGACGTCCGCCTCGAGCCGGTCGAGCCCCGCCAGCATCCGCGTCAGCTCGTCGTCCGTGAGGAGCCCCGCCTTGTGCAGCACGCGCGCGTGGGCCCGGGAGCCGGCGATGTCGTACGGCGCGAGCCGCCAGTCGAAGTGGACGGACGCGGACAGCTTCGCCAGGGCCTCGGCGGGGCCGTCGGCGAAACGGCCGCCCCAGAGCCGTACGTCACCGGTGTTGCTGCTCACTTGGGTCGCTCCTAGAGGGTGTCGGTGTGCCACCGCCTCCCCGCGGCTGGTGAGGAGGCGGTCGTCAGGCCGGTGGGCCGGTCCGGCCGTATCCGCGTCAGGCTTCGCCTGCGAGATCGCGCTGTGCCGCGATCTTCGACGACAGGCTGTAGATGTCGATGAAGCCCTTGGCCGCGGACTGGTCGAACGTGTCGCCCGTGTCGTAGGTCGCGAGGTTGAAGTCGTAGAGCGACGACTCGGAACGCCGGCCGGTGACGACCGCGCGGCCGCCGTGCAGGGTCATCCGGATGTCGCCGTTCACGTGCTGATTGGCCTCGTTGATGAAGCCGTCCAGGGCGCGCTTGAGCGGGGAGAACCACTGGCCGTCGTAGACCAGTTCGCCCCAGCGCTGCTCGACCTGCCGCTTGTAGCGGGCGAGTTCGCGCTCGACGGTGACGTTCTCCAGCTCCTGGTGGGCGGTGATCAGGGCGATCGCGCCGGGAGCCTCGTAGACCTCGCGGGACTTGATGCCGACCAGGCGGTCCTCGACCATGTCGATCCGGCCGATGCCCTGGGCGCCGGCGCGCTCATTGAGCTGCTGGACGGCCTGCAGGACGGTGACGGGCTTGCCGTCGATGGCGACCGGGACGCCCTCCTTGAAGGAGATGACCACCTCGTCGGCCTCGCGGGGGACGGCCGGGTTGGAGGTGTACTCGTAGATGTCCTCGATCGGGGCGTTCCAGATGTCCTCCAGGAAGCCCGTCTCGACCGCGCGCCCGAAGACGTTCTGGTCGATGGAGTACGGGGACTTCTTGGTGGTCGCGATGGGGAGGTTCTTCTCCTCGCAGAACGCGATGGCCTTGTCGCGGGTCATCGCGTAGTCGCGGACCGGGGCGATGCACTTCAGGTCGGGTGCGAGGGCGACGATGCCGGCCTCGAAGCGGACCTGGTCGTTGCCCTTGCCGGTGCAGCCGTGGGCGACCGTGGTGGCGCCGTGCTTCTTGGCGGCGGCGACGAGGTGCTTGACGATCGTCGGCCGGGACAGCGCGGAGACCAGCGGGTAGCGGTCCATGTAGAGGGCGTTGGCCTTGATCGCCGGAAGGCAGTACTCCTCGGCGAACTCGTCCTTGGCGTCCGCGACCTCGGCCTCCACGGCACCGCAGGCGAGCGCGCGCTTGCGGATGACGTCCAGGTCCTCGCCGCCCTGGCCGACGTCCACCGCGACGGCGATGACCTCGGCGCCCGTCTCCTCGGCGATCCAGCCGATGGCGACGGAGGTGTCCAGACCGCCCGAGTAGGCGAGTACGACGCGCTCGGTCACGGGGTTCTCCTCACACTGCGCTCACTGACATGCATGAGTATGCAGAACTATGCATGATTCGTCAATGTGACGCGCTCGCGACCTGCTGTGCGACCGGCTCTTTGCGAAACCGTTGAACGGGAGCAATCGCTTTCCCGTATCTCTCGCCGAACGCAGGCGCCGCGTTTTCACGGCAGTCACACCGTGACCGCCGTGTCCGTCACAGCAGTCACCCCCGACCCGAGTGAGGCATCTTCATGTCCAGGGCTCTTCCGAAGTACAACAAGCGCCGCGTGGCGATCATCGGCGGCGCCGCCGCCGTGGTGCTCTCCGGCGCGGTCATCGCCGGTTCCGCCCTCGCCGGGGAGACGTCCAAGAGCAACGGCGCCCGGACCCTGGCCGCGGGGCCCGGCACGATCACCTGCCAGGACGTGAAGTCACAGCTCCCCGCGATCCCCGCCTCCGCCCAGGCCGAGGTGGACCGCAACCTCCAGCTGCTCGACACCCAGATCGCCGAGGCCAACAAGCGCCTGGTGGACACCGTGGGCCAGGGCGGACCCAACTTCGTCAACAACGCGATCCTCGGTCCCCTCAAGGACAAGCGGGTGGCGACGATCAACCGCATCGCGACGGCGATCGGCCGCACCGCCGTCAAGCCGCAGGGACTGGACGCGCTGGCGCCGTGCGCGCTCAACGCCGGCGGGGCCGCGAGCGGCGGCGGCACGAACACCGCCGCCCCGGGCGCGATGGCGACCCAGCAGGCCGGCGGGAAGAACAACAACGGGAAGGCGGGCAACGGGAAGGCGGGCAACGGGAACGCCGGGAATGCCGGCAAGAACGGGAACGCCGCCGGCGCCGCGGGCACCATCTCCTGCCCCGACGTCAAGTCGAAGCTGCCCGCGATCCCCGCCTCCGCCCAGGCCGAGGTCGACCGCAACCTGACCCTGCTCGACACCCAGATCGCCGAGGCCGACAAGCGGCTCGCCTCCTCGGTGGGCCAGGGCGGACCCAACTTCGTCCAGAACGCGATCCTCGGCCCGCTGGCGGACAAGCGGAAGTCCACCATCGACCGCATCGCCATCGCGATCGGCCGGACGTCCGCCAAGCCGCAGGGCCTGGACTCCCTGGCCGCCTGCACGCTCACCAAGTGACGTGACAGGCGTCGTGGCCGCCCGCGCGCGCGGCCGGGGCGGCCACGAGCGACCGGACGCCGCCGTTGGAGGCGGGCCCGGGCCATTCCGACGAATTCCTTAGACAGTCGAACGATGCGCCCCGATACTCGTGGACATGGGAAAGACCTATGAGCGCATAGATGGCAGACTGCGCACGTTCATCGAGGCACAACCCGTGTTCTTCACCGCGACCGCTCCCCTGTCGGCCGACGGCACGGTCAACCTCTCCCCCAAGGGCCTCAAGGGCTCGTTCGCCGTGCTCGACGAACGCACCGTGGCGTATCTGGACTTCGCCGGAAGCAACGCCGAGACGATCGCGCACCTGCGCGAGAACGGCCGGATCACCCTCATGTGGTGCGCCTTCCAGGGCCCGCCCAACATCGTGCGCGTGCACGGCCGCGGCGAGCCGGTCTTCCGCGACGACCCCCGCTTCGAGGAACTGCTCACGCGTTTCCCGGACATCGATCCCACCCTGCACGGTCTGCGCGCCGTCATCGTCGTGACGGCCGAGCTCATCCGCGACACCTGTGGCTACGCGGTGCCCTTCATGGCCTATGAAGAGGACCGCGACCTGCACGCCAAGCGTTTCGCGCGCGAGGACGACGCCTCCCTCGATGAGTACTTCCGGAGGAAAGAACACGTCCGAACGAGTCTCGACGGCCTGCCGGGACTGCCGTTGCCCCTGCCTCCGTCTACGTTCTGAGGCATGCGCCCCGGTGTCGTCGCCGCTCTCGCCTCCGCCTCCCTCCTCCTGCTCGGTGCCGCACCGGACCCCGCCGAGGACGCCCCGCTGCCCGAGCGGATGGCGGACACCGGCGGCGGCACCCAGCTGATCACCGCGGAGGCCGCCACGACCGGAGCGACCTCGGGCACGGTCAGCTGGTGGGACCGCACAGGCGGGCGGTGGATCAAGGCGGGCTCGGCACCCGCGCGCTTCGGGGCGAAGGGGCTCGTCGAGGGCGGCTCACGCCGGCAGGGCACGAGCACGACACCGACGGGTCTGTACGACCTGCCGTTCGCGTTCGGCATCAAGACCGCGCCCTCGGGTGCGAGGGCGCCCTACCGGCGGGTGCGTCAGGACACCTGGTGGTGCCAGGACAACGACTCGCTCTCGTACAACCGCTGGACGGAACCCCTCCCGGGCGACTGCCGCGCCTCCGAGTCGGAACACCTGATCGCGTACGACCCGCAGTACGACTACGCCCTCGTCATCGGGTTCAACTACGACCTGCCGGTGCGCGGCCGTGGCGCCGGCATCTTCCTCCACGTCAACGGCAAGGGGGCGACGGAGGGTTGTGTGTCGGTGCCGGGGGACGCGATGGAGCGGATCCTGACATGGGCGGATCCCGGGCGCCGGCCGCACATCGCTATCGGGACGGCAGGCGGGACGACCGCGATCACTCGTTACTAGAGCGGCCCGGGCCGCCGACAGGCAGGCGCACCGTGAACGTCGTCGCCCCCGGACGGCACTCCAGGCTCACGCTCCCGCCGTGCGCCTCCGTCACCGCCGCCACGATGGACAGGCCCAGGCCCGCTCCGCCGCCCCGGTGTTCCGGGCGGCGGCGGTGCTCGGCCCGGGTGAAGCGTTCGAACACCCCCGACTGGATCTCGGCGGGGACTCCCGGCCCGTCGTCGTGGACCGTGAGGACGGCCTCCGTGCCGTCCGTCTCCAGGGATACGGTCACCTTGGTGCCCACAGGTGTGTGCAAACGCGCGTTGGCCAACAGGTTCGCCAGCACCTGATGGAGGCGGTAGCCGTCCCCCGTCACCGTCACCGGCTCCTCCGGCAGCTCCATCGTCCAGCCGTGGCCGGGACCGGCGGCCCGCGCGTCCGTGACCGCGTCGAGGACCAGACGAGTGAGGTCGACAGGACGCCGCTCCAGGGGGCGGCCCGCGTCCAGGCGGGCCAGCAGCAGCAGATCGTCGACCATCTCGCCCATGCGCCCCGACTCCGCGGCGATCCGCTCCAGGGCGCGGGTCACCTCCGGCGGCACCGGACCCGGATGCAGCAGCGCCAGCTCGGCGTGCCCCCGGACCGAGGCGACCGGCGTGCGCAGCTCGTGGCTGGCGTCGGCGGCGAAGCTGCGCAGCCGCTCCTCGCTGGCGTGCCGCTTGGTGAGCGCGTCCTCGACATGGCCGAGCATGCGGTTGAAGGCGCCGGCGACCCGGCCCACCTCGCTGCGCGGGTCGCTCTCGGGGGCGCGCGGTGGCAACGCCACCTCGCCGCTGGCGAGCGGGAGTTCGCTGACCCGGGTGGCGGTCGCGGCGACGCGGCTGAGCGGACGCAGGGACCACCGCACCCAGAGGGCGCCCGCGACACCGGTGACCGCCAGGGCCGCCCCGAAGACGACCGCGGCGACGAGTTCCAGGCGGTGCACCGCGGCATCCACCGGCTCGAGCGGCAGTCCGGTGATCAGTACGTCACCGTCCATGCCGCTGCTCGCCACGAGGCGGTACTCACCGAGCGAGGACAGGCAGACGCTGTGGCCCCTGCCGTCCACGGGCACCGCGGCGAGCGTGCGCTCGTCCCCCGCGTTCAGCGGGGCGCTGAGATCGGTGCTGTCGCTGCCGGGGTGCACCAGCCCCACATTGGTGACCCTGCCCCCGACCAGCCGGGCGCCGAAGGTCCCGAAGGACTGTTTGCGGGTGTCGGCGTGCTCGTCGCCGTCGTGGTCCGACGGTTTGACGCCGTGCTCCAGGCTCGCCGCGAACCGCGGGCCGACGTCCCGCAGCTGCTGGTCCAGCCGGCCGGTGAGGAAACCGTTCAGCTCGACCACGGCGGCCACCCCGACGGCGGCGCAGCTGAGCGCCAGCAGCAGCACGAGCCCGGCGGTGAGACGGGCCCGCAGGGTCCGCGGCCGGGGCAGGCGCCGTACCGCCTCGCGCAGCCGGGCCCTCACCGGGCCACCGGCTTCAGGACGTAGCCGGCGCCGCGCACCGTGTGGATCATGGGCTCGCGACCCGCGTCCACCTTCTTGCGCAGGTAGGAGATGTACAGCTCGACGACATGGGCCTGGCCGCCGAAGTCGTAGGACCAGACCCGGTCGAGGATCTGGGCCTTGCTGAGGACGCGCCGCGGGTTGCGCATCAGGAAGCGCAGCAGCTCGAACTCGGTCGGTGACAGCTCGATCAGCTCGCCGGACCGGGTGACCTCGCGGGCCTCCTCGTCCATGACCAGGTCGCCGACGGTCAGCCGGGGCCCGTCCTCCAGCTGCCGGGCCATGCCGGCCCGGCGCAGCAGGCCACGCAACCGCGCGACGACCTCCTCCAGGCTGAACGGCTTGGTCACGTAGTCGTCGCCGCCCGCCGTGATGCCGGCGATGCGGTCCTCGACGGCGTCGCGGGCGGTGAGGAAGAGCACACACACGTCCGGTTTCACATGGTGCAGCTCGCGCAGCACGGCGAAGCCGTCGGTGTCGGGGAGCATCACGTCCAGGACGACGGCGTCGGGCATCAGGTCACGGGCCTCGGCGACGGCGGCGGCGCCGTCACCGGCGGTGCGCACCTCCCAGCCCTCGTAGCGCAGGGCCCCGGACAGCACCTCGGCGAGGTCGGGGTCGTCGTCGACGACGAGGACGCGCAGGGGCGTGCCGTCGGGGCGGGCGAGGGCGGGGCGGCCGGAGCGGGATGTGTTCATCGCACTTACAAGGATCCACTCTGCCGGCAGCGGCCGAGGACGCGGGCCGCTCTGAGTTCCCTATGAGCGTCTCGGGCACGCCCGCCGAGATTCCCTGACCAGGGCGCTTCCCCGCCGCCGTCTTCAGCGCAGGCTCAGACTCCTCAGAGCCGCCTCAGAAGTTCCGCCTGCACAGTTGCGGCGTCGAAACGCCCGAAAGGAACAGATCATGACCACGGTCTACCAGCAGCAGGCGCCACCCTTGTCGCCGGTCGTCCGGCGCTCTCCGGCGGCCCCCCTGCTGGCCCTGCTGTGGGCCGGGGCCGCCGCCGTGGTCGCCCTGTGGTGGCAGAGCACCGGCTCGGTGGTGGGCACGGCGGGCTGGCTGACCGGGGCCGGGCGGATCGCGGGACTGCTGTGCGGGTACTCCTGTGCGGTGCTCGTGGGCCTGATGGCCCGGGTGCCGCTGCTTGAGCGGCGGATCGGCTCGGACCGGGTGGCGCGCTGGCACGCCATGGCCGGGCGGTACACGGTCTGTCTGCTGGTCGCGCACATCGTGCTGATCCTGACCGGGTACGCCGCTCAGGACCGGGCCTCGCTCGTGCACGAGACGGTCACGGTGGTGTGGGACTACCCGGAGATGCTGAAGGCCACCATCGGCACGATCATCCTGTTCGCCGTCGGGATCACCTCGGCGCGGGCCGTGCGCCGCAAGGTCGGCCATGAGTTCTGGTACTACGTGCACCTGCTGACGTATGCGGCGGTGTTCCTCGCCTTCGGTCATCAGCTGGCGCTGGGCGCCGAGTTCACCGGGAACCCGGTCGCGCAGGCCGCCTGGTACGCGCTGTACCTGGGCGTCGCGGCCCTGGTGGTGTGGTTCCGCCTCCTCACCCCGGTGCGGCTGAACCTGCGGCACCGGCTGCGGGTGGAGTCGGTGCACCAGGAGGCGCCGGGCGTGTGGTCCGTCGTCATGCGCGGCCGGCACCTGGACGAACTGGGCGCCGAGCCGGGGCAGTTCTTCCGCTGGCGGTTCCTCACGGACGGGCTGCGCTGGACGTCCACGCCGTACTCGCTGTCGGCGCCGCCCCGCCGCACCCAGCTGCGCATCACCGTCAAGGCGCTCGGGGACCACAGCACCTCGGTGGCCCTGCTGCAGCCGGGCACCCGGGTGTGGGCGGAGGGCCCGTACGGGTCGCTGACCGCCGACCGGCAGACCACCGGCAGGTCCCTGCTGATCGCGGGCGGCGTCGGCGTCACCCCGCTGCGCGCCCTGTTCGAGACGCTGCCGGGCGAGGTGACGCTGCTGTACCGGGCGCGCTCGGCGGAGGACCTGGCGCTGGGCGGCGAGCTGGAGTCCATAGCACGGTGGCGCGGCGCGAAGGTGCTGTACGCCCTCAACGGCGAGGACGGCTCGCGGCCCCGCCTCACCCCCGGCGCGCTGCACGGCGCGGTGCCCGAACTCGCCGATCACGACGTCTATCTGTGCGGCCCGTCCGGGTTCGCGGAGGACATGTACGAGGCGCTGCGGGCGGCCGGGGTCCCCGACCGCCGTATCCACCACGAGTCGTTCGAGCTGTGAGGCCGTCATGCACGCGTTGAAGAGGAACAGCCCGCTGCGCCGGATCGTGCTGGCGAGCGCCGCGACCGTCTCGGGGATGGTGCTGCTGCTGTCGATGAAGCCGCACTCGTCGCCCGGCATCGCCGTGGCCGCGCCCGCGCCGTCGAGCAGTGCGGCCGGGTCGAGCGGGTCCGGTGGGTCCAGCGGCTCGACCGGCTCCAACGGATCCACCGGTTCCAGCGGCTCGGGCAGCACGAACGGATCCGCCGGGTCCACCGGCACCAAGACCGTCACGGGAGAAGAGGCCCAGACCCGCTACGGCCCCGTCCAGGTGCGGATCACGGTGAAGAACGGCAAGCTCACCGACGTCACCGCCGTGGAATACCCCCAGGACAACCCGAGGGACCAGGAGATCAACAGCTACGCCGTCCCCCAGCTGAACCGGGAGGCGTTGACGGCGCAGAGCGCGAACATCGACGTGGTCTCCGGTGCCACTTACACGAGCCAGGGTTACCAGCAGTCACTCCAGTCGGCGCTGGACTCCGTGAAGGGTTGAACGCACGGCGGCTCCGCGACGTACCTCTGGGCCAAGGGGGCCACTGGCCTCACCCGTCCCATGGAGGATCACGGAGGAGACCGTGTCCACGATCGCCGGTGGCCGCGCCGCGCGGCGCCAGACGATGCGCGCCATCCGCCCACGCCGCTCCCCCGCCGTCCCGCTGCTGCTCGCCGTCTGGGCGGGCGCGGCGGGCGTCGTCTGGCTGTGGTGGACGAACACGCCGTCCATCGCCGACAACAACAGCAGAATCCTCAACGCGGGGCGGATCACCGGCCTGCTCGCCGGCTATCTGATGGCCCTCGTGGTGCTGCAGATGGCCCGGGTGCCCGCGCTGGAGCGCCGGGTCGGCTCCGACCGGGTCGCCCGCTGGCACGCCATGACCGGCCGGTACACCGTCTGCCTGGTCCTCGCCCATCTGTTCCTGACGATGTGGGGCTACGCCCTGCAGAGCGGCAGGGGGCTCGGTGGGATCGTCCAGCAGACCGTCGACTCGATCGAACAGCTGCCGGATGTGGGCAAGGCCGCCATCGGCACGGGCCTGCTGGTCCTCATCGGCCTGCTCTCGATCGGACCGGTCCGGCGCAGGATCTCCTACGACCTCTGGTACCACATCCATCTGCTCACCTACGCGGCCACGTACCTGTCGTTCTGGCACCAGTTGTCGACGGGCAACGAGTTCGCCGTGCAGCCGGAGGCGAAGACCGCCTGGTACGCGCTGTACGGGTCGGTGACCGCGCTGGTGATCTGGTACCGGATCCTCACGCCGATCCGGCTCAACCTGCGGCACCGGCTGCGGGTGGAGGCGGTCATCGAGGAGACGCCCGGGGTGGTGTCGGTGCTGATGACGGGGCGGAAGCTGCACCGGATGGGCGCGGAGGCCGGGCAGTTCTTCCGCTGGCGGTTCCTCGCGCCCGGGATGCGGTTCAGCTCGCACCCGTACTCGCTGTCGGCGGCGCCCCGCCCGAACATGCTCCGGATCACGGTGAAGGCCATCGGTGACCACAGCTCCGCGCTGCGGGACCTCGAGCCCGGGACTCGGGTGTGGGCGGAGGGCCCGTACGGTGCCTTGACCGCCGACCGGCGCAGCAGGGGCAAGGTGCTGCTGGTGGCCGGAGGTGTCGGCATCACGCCGATGCGGGCCCTGTTCGAGACGCTGCCGGGCGCCCCCGGCGACATCACGCTCCTCTACCGCGCCAACACCACCCATGATCTGGCCCTGTGGGACGAGCTGGCGCAGATCGCGGAGGAGCGCGGCGCCCGGCTGATGTACGCGGTCAACAGCCCGGACGGGGAACGCCCCGACATCTCGGCGGAGACCCTGAGCCGGAAGCTGCCGGACATCGACCGCCACGACGTCTTCATGTGCGGGCCGCCCGGCTTCGCGCAGCAGGTGTACGAAGCACTGCGCGGCGCGGGGGTCCCCGCCCGCCGCATCCATCACGAGTCGTTCGAGATGTGAGCGACGGGAAACCAGGAGCCTGGAAGAAGATGAGGAAGAGCCACCCCGTGCGGCGCGTCGTGCTCGCCACCGCAGCCACCGTGTCCGGGATCGTGCTGCTGCTGTCCCTGAAGCCGGCCTCGGGTCCCGCCTCGGCCCAGGCGGGGGGCGGTGCCGCACCGCAGCAGACCGCCGCCGCCCAGGAGTCGCCGCAGGGCGGCAGCGGACAGCAGACCGGCACCCGGACCGTCACCGGTGAGGTGGCCAAGACGCAGTACGGCCCGGTGCAGGTGCGCCTGACCGTGAGCGGCGGGAAGATCACCAGGGCCGAGGCGGTGCAGGCACCCAAGGGCGGGCTCAGCGACCAGAAGACCGCCATGGCCGTGCCCCAACTCAACCAGGAGGCGGTCGCCGCGCAGAGCGCGCAGATCGACGCGGTCTCCGGCGCCACGTACACGAGCGGCGGGTACAAGCAGTCCCTGCAGTCGGCGCTCGACAAGGCGAAGGCCACCTCCGGCGGCGCGGCCTCGTCCGGGTCCGCGGGCGGTTCCGGGGCGTCGGGTTCGTCAGGGGCGGCGGGGGCGGCGGCCCAGGCGCGTACGGTCACCGGTAACGTGGCGCAGACGCAGTACGGCCCCGTCCAGGTCCGCGTGACCGTGAGCGGCGGGAAGATCACCAGGGCCGAGGCGGTGCAGGCGCCCAAGGGCGGGCTCAGCGACCAGAAGACCGCCATGGCCGTGCCCCAACTCAACCAGGAGGCGGTGAGCGCACAGAGTGCGAACATCGACGCGGTCTCCGGCGCGACCTATACCAGCACCGGATACAAGCAGTCCCTGCAGTCGGCGCTGGACAAGGCCGGTGGCTGAGTGGCGGACCAGGTGACCGACCCCGAGGCACCGCCCGTGCTGCGCCACGCGGAGGAGGTGATGGGCACCGTCTTCTCCTTCGACGTGCGCGGCGGCCAACCCGAGGCCGTACAGACCGCGCTGGAGGAGGCGATCGCCCATCTCCACCGGGTGGACGAGGTGTTCAGCCCCTACCGCGAGGACAGCCAGATATCGCGGCTCGCCCGCGGTGAGGTGAGTGTGGAGGACTGTGACCCGGAGGTCGCCGAGGTGCTCGCCCTGGGAGCGGAGGCGGAGCAGATCAGCGACGGCTGGTTCAGCACCCGGTTCGGTGGCCGGATCGATCCGACCGGGATCGTGAAGGGCTGGGCGGTGGAGCGCGCGGCCCGGCGGCTGGCGGCGGCCGGGGCGAGCGGGGTGAGCGTCAACGGCGGCGGGGACGTGCAGATGTACGGCATGCCGGAACCGCACCGGCCCTGGCGGGTCGGTGTGTCGGACCCGCTGCGGCCCGGCGGGCTGGCGGCGGTGGTGTCCGCGGCCGGCGTGGAGGAGCTGGCCGTGGCCACCTCGGGGACCGCGGAGCGCGGCGCGCACATCGTGGACCCGCGCACGGGGCGCTCCGCGGTGACCGACCTGGTGGCGGTGACGGTGGTGGGCCCCAGCCTGACCTGGGCGGACGCCTGGGCCACGGCGGCGTTCGCGATGGGGTCACGGGCGGGGCTGGCGTGGCTGGAGTCACTGCCGGACGTGGAGGCGCTGCTGATCACCGCCGGTGACGAGGTGCGGTGCACGGGGGGTCTCGCCGCGCGCCTGGGGTGAGCATCGGGACTGGGGCGCCCCGGCCGGGGCCGGCCGGGGCGGGTTTCGCATGCCCGCGCCTGCGGAGCCTCCCTCAAGCTCTTCGAACAGGGGGATCCCCAGCGCCCACCCGTGCCGCGCCTGGGGTCCCCAGTCCGTCGAGGCACTGGGGGAGGCACGACTGCCCGCAGCTGCGTCGGGCTCAGTGCCCGTTCTGCGCCAGCCGCAGCAAGTGGTCCGCCAGCGCCTGCCCTCCCGTCGGCTCCCGGCTGATCAGCAGCACCGTGTCGTCCCCCGCGATCGTCCCCAGGATGTCGTGCAGTTCCGCCTGGTCGATCGCCGACGCCAGGAACTGCGCGGCCCCCGGAGGGGTGCGCAGGACCACGAGGTTCGCGGAGGCCTCCGCCGAGATCAGCAGCTCCTGCGAGAGCCGTCGCATCCGCTCCTCCTTGGCCGACCCCCCCAGCGGCGCGCGAGGCGTGCGGAAACCGCCCTCGCTCGGCACCGCGTAGATCAGGTCGCCGTCGGTGTTGCGGATCTTCACCGCGTTCAGCTCGTCCAGGTCCCGGGAGAGCGTCGCCTGCGTGACGCTCAGCCCGTCGTCGGCGAGGAGTTTCGCCAACTGGCTCTGGGAGCGCACCGGTTGCCGGTTGAGGATGTCCACGATCCGGCGGTGGCGTGCGGTGCGGGTCTGCGGCACGGCAGGCCCCGTGTGCTCGTGGTCCTGCGCCTGACTCATCGTCGTCTCATTCTCCGGATCGTCCGTCCCCATTCACTGGGTGCACTGCCTCGAGGACACCGGGAAGCGCCTGGAGCAACGCCTGCACCTCGTCGTCGCCGAGGTTCAGCGGCGGCATCAGCCGTACGACGTTCGGGGCGGGCGCGTTCACCAGGAGGCCGGCGTCCTGAGCCGCCTGCTGCACCTGTGGCGCGAGCGGCTCGGTGAGCACGATACCCAGCAGAAGGCCCGCGCCCCGGACATGTTCGATCAACGGGTGGCCCAGCGACTCGATTCCGTCCCGCAGCTTCTCGCTCTGCCGCTTGACGTTCTCCAGCAGGCCCTCACCCGCGATGGTGTCGAGCACGGCGAGGCCGGCGGCGCACGCGACGGGGTTGCCGCCGAAGGTCGTGCCGTGCTGGCCCGGCAGGAGCAGCTCGGCGGCGCGGCCGAAGGCGACGGTGGCGCCGAGCGGCAGCCCGCCGCCGAGTCCCTTGGCGAGGGTGACGACGTCCGGCAGGACGCCCTCGTGGGCCTGGTACTCGAACCAATGCCCGGTACGGCCGACGCCGGTCTGCACCTCGTCGAGCACGAGCAGCGCCCCGGTGGCGGCGGTGATCGCGCGGGCCGCCTTCAGGTAGCCGGCGGGCGGGACCACGACCCCGTTCTCGCCCTGGATGGGCTCGATGATGACGAGTGCCGTCTCCTCGGTGACCGCGGCGGCCAGGGCCTGCGCGTCGCCGTAGGGGACGTGGGTGACGTCGCCGGGCAGCGGCAGGAACGGCTCCTGCTTGCCGGGCTGACCGGTCAGCGCGAGGGAGCCCATGGTGCGGCCGTGGAAGCCGCCCTGGGTGGCGACCATGTGCCGGCGGCCCGTCAGCCGGCCGATCTTGAAGGCGCCCTCGTTGGCCTCGGCGCCCGAGTTGCAGAAGAAGACCTTGCCGTCGCGGCCGAAAAGCTGAAGGAGCCGTTCGGCGAGGGCGACGGGCGGCTCGGCGATGAACAGGTTGGAGACGTGGCCGAGGGAGGCGATCTGCTTGCTCACGGCCTCGACGACCGCGGGGTGGGCGTGACCGAGGGCGTTGACCGCGATGCCGCCGACGAAGTCGAGGTACCGCTTGCCGTCGGCGTCCCAGAGCTGGGTGCCCTCACCGCGGACGAGGGGCAGCCGCGGGGTGCCGTAGTTGTTCATGAGCGCGCCCTGCCACCGCGCGGTCAGTTCCTCATTGCTCACGACTCCCCCTGTTCGTCCGGCTTCTCGTCGGGCACGACCATCGTGCCGATGCCTTCGTCGGTGAAGATCTCCAGCAGGATCGAGTGCTGTACCCGGCCGTCGATGACGCGTGCAGTGCGGACGCCGCCCCGCACGGCGTGCAGACAGCCCTCCATCTTCGGCACCATGCCGGAGGACAACTCCGGCAGCAGCTTTTCCAGTTGGGAGGCGGTCAGGCGGCTGATCACCTCGTCGGAGTTCGGCCAGTCCTCGTAGAGGCCCTCGACGTCGGTGAGGACCATGAGGGTTTCGGCGCCCAGTGCCGCAGCGAGTGCCGCAGCCGCCGTATCAGCATTGACGTTGTAGACATGTCCGTCGTCCTGACTGCGGGCGATGGAGGAGACGACCGGGATACGGCCGTCGGCGAGCAGTGCCTCGATCGCGCCCGTGTCGATCTCGGTGATCTCGCCCACCCGTCCGATGTCGACGGACTCGCCGTCGATCTCGGGCGTGTGTTTGGTGGCGGTGATGGTGTGCGCGTCCTCGCCGGTGAGGCCGACGGCGAACGGGCCGTGCTGGTTGAGCAGCCCGACCAGTTCGCGCTGCACCTGCCCGGCGAGCACCATCCGTACGACGTCCATGGCGTCCTCGGTGGTGACCCTCAGGCCCGCCTTGAACTCGCTGACGATGCCGTGCCGGTCGAGGGCGGCGCTGATCTGGGGGCCGCCCCCGTGCACGACGACCGGCTTCAGTCCGGCATGCCGCAGGAAGACGACGTCCTGCGCGAACGCGGCCTTGAGCTCCTCGTTCACCATCGCGTTGCCGCCGAACTTGATGACGACGATCTTGCCGTGGTGGCGGGTCAGCCAGGGCAGCGCCTCGATGAGGATCTCGGCCTTGGGCAGCGCGGTGTGTTTGCGCGTCGTGCCGGACTTGGGAGAAGTGTCGCTCATGAGGAATACGCGCTGTTCTCGTGGACGTAGTCGGCGGTGAGGTCGTTGGTCCAGATGGTGGCGGTCTCGGCGCCGGCGGCGAGGTCCGCCACGATGTGGACCTCGCGGTAGCGCATGTCGACCAGTTCGCGGTCCTCGCCGACCGAGCCGTTCTTGCACACCCACACGCCGTTGATGGCGACGTTGAGCTGGTCGGGCTCGAACGCGGCCCGGGTGGTGCCGATGGCGGACAGGACGCGGCCCCAGTTGGGGTCCTCGCCGTGGATGGCGCACTTGAGGAGGTTGTTGCGGGCGATGGAGCGGCCCACCTCGACGGCGTCCTCCTCGGTCGCGGCGTTGATCACCTCGACCTTGATGTCCTTGCTGGCGCCCTCGGCGTCGCCGATGAGCTGCCGGCCGAGGTCGGCGCACACCTCGCGCACGGCCTCGGCGAACTCGTCGTACCCGGGGGCGATCCCGGACGCTCCCGAGGCGAGCAGCAGCACGGTGTCGTTGGTGGACATGCAGCCGTCGGAGTCGACACGGTCGAAGGTGACCTTGGTGGCGGCGCGCAGGGCCTTGTCCAGGGTCTCGCTGTCGAGGTCGGCGTCGGTGGTGAGGACGACCAGCATGGTGGCGAGGCCCGGGGCGAGCATGCCGGCGCCCTTGGCCATGCCGCCGACGGTCCAGCCGTCCTTCGTCACGACGGACGTCTTGTGGACGGTGTCGGTGGTCTTGATGGCGATGGCGGCCTTCTCGCCGCCGTGCTCGGAGAGCTGGGCGGCGGCGGTCTCCACGCCCGGGAGCAGCTTGTCCATGGGCAGCAGCACACCGATGAGGCCGGTGGAGCAGACGGCGACCTCGATGGCGCCGCGGCCGAGCACCTCGGCCACCTTCTCGGCGGTGGCGTGGGTGTCCTGGAAGCCCTTGGGGCCGGTGCAGGCGTTGGCGCCGCCGGAGTTGAGGACGACCGCCGAGACCTGGCCGCTCTTGAGGACCTGCTCGGACCACAGCACGGGCGCGGCCTTCACACGGTTGGAGGTGAAGACGCCCGCGGCGGCGCGGCGCGGCCCGGTGTTGACCACGAGGGCCAGGTCCGGGTTGCCGTTCTCCTTGATTCCGGCGGCGATGCCCGCAGCCTGGAATCCCTTGGCTGCCGTGACGCTCACGGTGCGACTCCGATCGTCGAAAGCCCGGTGGTCTCGTCGAGGCCGAGCGCGATGTTCATGCTCTGCACGGCACCGCCCGCGGTGCCCTTGGTCAGATTGTCGATGGCGCTGATCGCGATGATGCGGTGCGTGGCGGCGTCGTACGCGACCTGCACCTGAACGGCGTTGGAACCGTAGACGGACGCGGTGGCCGGCCACTGCCCCTCGGGGAGCAGGTGCACGAAGGGCTCGTCGGCGAAGGCCTTCTCATAGGCGGCGCGCAGGGACTCGCCGGTGACGCCGGGCCGCGCCTTGGCGGTGCAGGTGGCGAGGATGCCTCGGGGCATCGGCGCGAGGGTGGGCGTGAAGGAGACGGTGACCGGCTCTCCGGCGGCCGCGCTGAGGTTCTGGATCATCTCGGGGGTGTGCCGGTGGACGCCGCCGACGCCGTACGGGGACATGGACCCCATGACCTCGCTGCCCAGCAGGTGCGGCTTGGGCGCCTTGCCCGCGCCGGAGGTGCCGGAGGCGGCGACGATCACGGCCTCGTTCTCGGCGAGCCCGGCGGCGTACGCGGGGAAGAGCGCCAGGGAGGCGGCCGTGGGATAGCAACCGGGTACCGCGATGCGCTTGGACCCCTCCAGCGCAGCGCGGGCACCCGGCAGTTCGGGGAGGCCGTAGGGCCAGGTACCGGCGTGCGGGGAGCCGTAGAAGCTCTCCCAGTCGGCCGGGTCCTTCAGCCGGAAGTCGGCGCCCATGTCGATGACGAGGACGTCGGGCCCGAGCCTCTCGGCGACGGCGGCGGACTGTCCGTGGGGCAGGGCGAGGAAGACGACGTCGTGCCCGGCGAGGACCTCGGGGGTGGTCTCGGCGAGCACCCGGTCGGCCAGGGGCAGCAGATGCGGCTGCAGCGCACCGAGCCGCCGGCCGGCGTTGGAGTTGCCGGTGAGGGCGCCGATCTCCACCTCGGGGTGCGCGAGGAGCAGACGCAGAGCCTCTCCGCCCGCGTATCCGCTCGCTCCGGCGACTGCGGCACGTACCGTCATGGAACCTCCTCCTGGATGGCATGACTATACGTATCGCCGCACGTTTATGCAATCCTGGAGATCGGGTCCGTGACGAGCCGTGTGGCCGGATGCGCCTACGACCACATGTACACCCACCGCTTGCGGCCATCGCTTGACCTGGAGCACGCTCCAGGTTCTACGGTCTTGTCATGACCAGCGGACAACCCCTCCCGCAGGATCGGCAACCGACCCTGACCATCGCCCAGGTCGCGGAGCGCACCGGCCTCTCGCACGACACCCTGCGCTACTACGAGAGGGCGGGCCTGATCGAGCGGGTCGGCCGGACCACAGGCAACCAGCGGCGCTACGACGCGGCCGATCTGGCCTGGCTGGAGTTCCTGCTGCGGCTGCGCGAGACGGGCATGTCGATCGCCGACATGCAGCGCTTCGCGCAGCTGCGGGCGCAGGGGGACGACACGGTCGCGGACCGGCTGGCGATGCTGCGGGAGCACCGCGCGGGGCTGGCGGAACGGATTCGCACGCTGCGCCGCAACGCGGCCGCGCTGGACGACAAGATCGACCACTACGAACGGCTGCTGGGCGACATGCCCACGCAGCCGGGAACGGATGAGCGGACATGAGCGAGAGCACCACCCGTGACGAGCGTTTCGCCCGCGGTCTCGAGGTCCTGAAGAAGGTCGACGGCGAGGCCGGGCAGCGGGTCGTCGACTCGCTCGCCGACATCAGTCCCGAGCTCGGCCACCAGATCGTCTCCTGGGCCTTCGGTGAGATCTACGACCGGCCCGGGCTCGCCCCGCGCGACCGCCAGCTGGTGACGCTGGGCATGCTCACCGCGCTCGGCGGCTGCGAGGCCCAGCTCGATGTGCACGTGAACGCGGCACTGAACGTGGGCCTCACCCCCGAGCAGATCGTCGAGGCCCTGCTGCACTCGGCGGTGTACTGCGGCATACCGAAGGCGCTGAACGCGACCTTCGCCGCGAAGAAGGTCTTCGCCGAGCGCGGGCTGCTGCCGCCGGGGCAGCAGCCCGCACAGGCCGCGGCTACCTCTGCTTGATCCTGAGGAAGGTGATCGAGTCCGCCGGGAAGGTGTAGGTGAACCTGTCGGCGACCCCGCTTAAGGTGGACGTGACCGGGGTGACCGGCGTGTCCGACTCGGTGTTCACCGCGTCGGGCGCCGCCGCGAGCGTCGTCACCCGGGCCCGGGGGCGACCTTCGCGCCGCCGAGGTCGGTCGCCGTGCGGGCGGCCGCGTCCTGGGCGTTGACGACCTTGACGACCAGCTCACCGGTCTTCGCGTCCCGGGTGACGACCTGGCGGAACGGCTCGGCCGGCTTGTCGTCGGTGAAGCCGCCCCACTGCTGACCGTCGAGGTACAGGGTCACCTGGCGGCCCCTGACCTTGATGTCGATGTCGTAGGCCCGGCCGGTCTCGACGGATCCCGGCTTGGAGAGGAGCGTGGACTTGCCACCGTCCGCCGCCTGCTCGACCGCGGACTGGGTGTTGCCCCAGCCGCCCAGGTTCCACCAGTAGTAGTTCCCGGTGTCCTTGACGCCGAAGGCGACGAGGAAGCCCTCCTTGCCGGACTTCTTGGTGGCCTTCACATGCAGGTCGTAGTCGTGCCAGGAGGGGTCGCCGGCCTGCACCATGGTGTTCTCGGCGGCGGTGTCCGTCTGGACGTACTGGCCGTCCTGGATGCTCCAGCTGCCGCCGCCCATGTGGGTCCGCTTCGCGGCGTCACCGGAGAAGTCAGCACTTCGAACGGCAAGATAGAGAGGCGGCATGATCGCGTCAATGGGGCGTGCAAGGACAGGAGGACAGAGAGCCATGGCGGTGGACACCTTCTGGCCGGTCGAGGACGTACTGGCCCATCTGGCCGGGCGTTGGCACGTGGAGCGCACCGTGCGGGACCTCGCGAGCGGCGAGGAAGGCCGGTTCAGCGGGACGACGGTGTTCTCACCGAGGGAGGGCGGCGGGCTGCTGCACCACGAGTCCGGCACTTTCCTCTGGCAGGGTGCGTCCCGGCCCGCCGAGCGGACGCTGCTGTTCCTGCCCGGCGCCTCGCCGGGCACCTCGGACGTCGCGTTCGCGGACGGCCGCCCCTTCCACCACCTCGACCTCACGACCGGTCACCACGTCGCCGAGCACCCGTGCGCGGCGGACCGCTACCGAGGCGAGTTCACCGTGTACGACGAGGACCACTGGCGCACGGTGTGGCGGGTCGGCGGGCCCGCGAAGGACCTGCTCCTGACCACCGACTACACGCGAGCGCCGGCCTCCCAAACGTCAGACGCGCTGATGTGACAGGGCCTCCAGGCGCAGGTTCCAGCGGCCTCCGTGCCCGGCCAGCGTCACCGTCGACAGGGGGCGGACGTCGATGTTCCAGTACGACGACGGCTGCGCCCTCAGCGCGTACACCAGGGCCGCCCGCACCACCGAAGGCTCCGCCACGGCGACGATACGGCTGCCGTCCTCCACGGGGCGCGTGTCCAGCCAGCCGCCCACGCGGGAGATGAACGCCAGCAGCGACTCACCGCCGTGCGGCGCGGAGCGCGGGTCCGCGAGCCAGGCGTCCACCGCCGAGGGCTCCCGGGCCATCGCCTCGCCCAGCGTGAAGCCGCGCCAGCGGCCCATGTCGCAGTCCCGCAGCGCCGGCTGCACCAGCGGCGCGTACCCGAGCGCGTCCCCGGTCGCCCGGCTGCGTGGCGTGGGCGAGCAGTAGCGCAGCTCGGCCGCCGCCAGCGGCACCAGGTCGGGGGCGACACGCTGCACCTCGTCCCAGCCGGCCTGGTCCAGCGGCCGGTCGTCCTCGAAGCGCTCCGCGAGCAGCGAGGAACTGCGCGCGGCGGCGACGAACGTGACCCGAAGATGCATGCGGCGATCGTCGGGCGCGCAACTGCGCAGGTCAAGAGGGATTACTCAGGAGTTACCAAGGGTATCGCCGACGTCACGCACGGACCGGGTTCGACGGGTCGAACCGGTGCACCATCCACTGGTCCGGCCGGTCGAGCGGCTCGAACCCGAGCTTGGCGTAGACCCCGTGCGCGTCGCTCGTCGCCAGCAGGACGCGGCGCAGCCCGAGCGGAGCGAGCTGGTCGCGGACGGCACCGACCATGGCGGTGCCGATGCCCTTGCCGCGTACCGAACGGTCGACGTAGACATCGCAGAGCCAGGCGAAGGACGCCTCGTCGGTCACCACGCGAGCGTACGCCACCTGCTCGCCCGAAACGGCGTCGTACACCCCGAAGTTGAGGGAGTTCGCGACGGCGCGCTCGTGTTTGTCCCGGGGCCGGTCGATCGCCCAGTACGCGTCGGTGGCGAGCCAGCGGTGGGTGCGGTCGATGTCGATCCGGGCGGAGTCGGCGGAGAATTCGTAGCCGTCCGGGAGGCCGGGCGCGTCGGTGGTGGCCGTCATGACGGGAGACTCGCAGGTCGGGGCGGTGCTGTCGAACGAATTCGGACGGATGGCGATCGCTACCGGGTCCGGAACACCTCGTGGCAGGCCGTGCGCAGGCGGCGTACGCCCTCCGTGATCTCCCCCTCCCCCGCGGCGGCCGCGAAGCTCAACCGCAGGTGCGGGGCCGGGGGTTCGGCGCTGAAGTAGGGGCGGCCGGGGGTGACCGCGACCCCCGCGCGCAGGGCGCCCGCCGTGAGGGCGGACTCGTCGGTGCCCTCGGGCAGGCGTGCCCAGAGGTGGTAGCCGCCGGACGGGATGTACGGCAGGGCGAGTTCGGGCAGGTGCAGGCGCAGGGCGGCGGTCATCGTGTCGCGGCGGTGCCTCAACTCTGCGGCGACGGCGCGCAGATGGCGCGGCCAGGCGGGCGAGCCGACGAGTTCCAGCGCGGCCTCCTGGAGGGGGCGTGGCACGAAGAAGGTGTCGACGATCTGGATGGCGCGCAGCCGTTCCAGGACAGGGCCGCGGGCGGCCAGGGCTCCGACCCGGAAGCTGGGCGAGGTCGCCTTGGTGAGGGAGTTGACGTGCACGACGACGCCGTCGAGGTCCTCGGCGGCCAGCGGGGGCGGCAGGGGACCGGCGTCCTCGTGCACCAGTCGGCGGACGAAGTCGTCCTCGATCACGAACGCTCCGGCGTCGCGCGCGATGCGCAGCACCTCGCGTCGGCGCTCGGGGGCGAGGACCGCGCCGGTCGGGTTCTGGAACAGCGGCTGGCAGACGACGACACGGGCGCCGGTCGCGCGGAACGCGTCGGCGAGCAGGGCGGGCTTGACCCCGTCCGCGTCGACCGGCACGGGTACGGGCCTCAGGCCGCCGCGCGGGCGATGGCGAGCATGCCGGGATAGGTGGGCGACTCGACGAGGACGGGGGCGCCGGGCGGCGCGAGGGCCCGTAGCGCGGTGGTCAGCGCGGACTGGCCGCCCGCGGTGATCAGCACGTCGGCGGCGGTGGTCGCGCCGCCGATGCCCCGCGCGAACCACTCGCGCAGTTCGGCGACGCCTTCGACGGGCGGCCGGGCCCAGACGCCGGGGCGGCGGCGGCGCGGGAGAGGGCCGCAGCCATGGCCCGCTCGGGCTGCAGTGAGGGGTGCAGATAGCCGCCGGTGAACTCGATGACACCGGCGGGCGGGGCGGCCAGCGAGACGACCACTCCGGACGCGTCGACGCTGCGCGGCACGAGCTCGGCGGAGGCATCGGCGCTGAGCGCGACCTCCTGCCAGGCGGTGTCCCCCACGGCCGGGGCCGCCGCACGCGGTTCCGCCCGGAAGGCCCCGGCTCCCGGGCGCGTGACCACCAGCCCCTCGGCGGCCAGCAGGGCGAGCGCGCGCGACACGGTCACCGGACTGACCCGGAACCGGTCGACGAGCGCACGGCTGGACGGCAGCTTCTCCCCCGGCGAGTAGCGCTTCAGCTCGGGTCGTAGGCGTTTCGCCAGGTCGGAGACGCTGCTACTCTCTTGCATGAGGACACAGGATAGCGCTACTGCCCCCACATCGATAGCAGTGACCGCGGCGGTCACAGGGGCCGACTCGGCCCGCCGCCGCACCGGCACCCTCCAGGCCGCCCTCGGCGTGGTCGCCTTCTCGCTCACCTTCCCCGCCACCGCCTGGGGACTCGAGGGATTCGGCGCCTGGTCGCTCGTGGCCGCGCGCAGTGTGCTCGCCGCCCTCATCGCCGGCGGGTGCCTGCTGGCACTCCGTGTCCCGGTGCCCGCGCGGGCCCACTGGGCGGGGCTCGCCGTGGTCGCGGCCGGCGTGGTGCTCGGCTTCCCGCTGCTGACCACCCTCGCCCTGAAGACCTCGACCACCGCGCACGCCGCCGTGGTCGTCGGGCTGCTCCCCCTGACCACCGCCCTCCTCTCCGCACTGCGCGTCCGCACCCGGCCGTCCCGCACCTTCTGGCTCGCCGCCCTCGCCGGCGCCGCCGCCGTCATCGCGTTCACCGTGCAGCAGAGCGGCGGCGCGCTGACCGGCGCGGACGCCTACCTCTTCGGCGCCCTGCTGATCTGCGCCGCCGGCTACACCGAGGGCGGCCGGCTGGCCCGGGTCATGCCCGGCTGGCAGGTCATCGGCTGGGCCCTGGTGCTGTGCCTGCCGCTCACCGTGCCCGCCGCGGCCGTGGCGCTGTCGTACGAGCCGGTCCACCTCACCGCGCACAGCGTGGCCGGGCTGCTGTGGGTGGCGGCCGGATCGCAGTTCCTCGGGCTGGTCGTCTGGTACCGGGGCATGGCCGGCATCGGCATCCCCAAGGCGAGTCAGTTGCAGTTGGCCCAGCCCCTGCTCACACTGGTGTGGTCGGTACTGCTCCTCGGTGAGCACCTCACCCCGGCCGCACCGCTCACGGCCGCCGCGGTCCTCGTGTGCATCGCGGTCACCCAGCGGGCGCGGGGCTGACCGGGGCGGGGGACGGACCGGGACGACCGGCGCCACCGGCCGCGGCTCGCGGCCGCAGCGAGTGAGCCGAAGGGGCTGTATGACCGGAGGCGAGCCGCCTGAAAATGGGACCGATACTCCCGCAACGCGACGAGGAGGGCCCAACAGATGCGCGCAACTGTGGGCGACAAGCTGGTGCAGCACGGCAGGATCGTCGGACAGCACGACAAGGTCGGCGAGATCGTCGAAGTGATGGGCGCGGACGGCAACCCGCCGTACCGGGTCCGCTTCCAGGACGGGCACGAAGGGGTGTGCTCACCCGGCCCGGACACCGAGATCCGCCACAAGGAGGACGCCGGCCGGCCGATCGGACAGTAGGGACCGTGTTCAGCGCGGGGGCTTCGCCGGCTGCCGGTAGTGATCGGCGACCACCCGCGTCATCGCGCCGATCGGGTCCCGGGCAACGTCCTTGGCGGCGAAGAAGACATGCCCGCGGACCTGTGGGTAACGCCTGGCCAGAGTGAGGTGCAGGGAGAGTTCGGCCGGGTCCCGCCAGGCGGCGGGCTCGGCCGCGGCACCGGCCTTGTACAGCGCCTCACCCGCGTACAGCTGTACGCCCGTGCCCTGGACGACACCTGCCCACCAGGGCAGGAGTCGCGCGTAGTCGGCGGCGGCGTAGCCGATGTTCCAGTAGATCTGCGGGCAGACGTAGTCCAGCCATCCCGACCTCACCCAGGTCCTGGTGTCCGCGTACAGGTCGTCGTAGGTCTGCACCCCGGCCCGGGTGTCCGAGCCGCGGGGATCGGTGCCGGCGTTGCGCCACACCCCGAAGGGGCTGATACCGAAGCTCGCGGGCGGTCTGGTCTGCCGGACACGACGCGCGGTCTCGCGCACCAGCTGGTCGATGTTGTCCCGGCGCCAGGCGGCCCGGCTCGGGAAGTCGTAGCCGTACTCCTCGTACGCGTCGTCGTCGTCGAAGTCCTCCCCGGCGACCGGGTACGGGTAGAAGTAGTCGTCGAAGTGGACGCCGTCGACCGGGTAGCGGCGTACGGCGTCCAGGATCGCGTCCTCGACGAAGGCGCGGACCTCCGGCAGTCCGGGGTTGTAGTAGAGCTTGCCGCCGTAGGCCACCACCCAGTCGGGGTTCCTGCGGGCGGGGTGCGAGGCGGCGAGCCGGGACAGGTCGGCGTGCAGGGCGATCCGGTACGGGTTGAACCAGGCGTGCAGTTGCAGGCCCCGCGCGTGCGCCTCGGTGACGGCCGTGCCGAGCGGGTCCCAGCCGGGGTCCTGCCCCTGGACGCCGGTCAGGTACTGGGACCACGGCTCGTACGGGGAGGGCCACAGGGCGTCGGCCGTGGGGCGCACCTGGAAGAACACCGTGTTCAGCCGGCGCCGCACGGCCACGTCGAGCAGGGCGCACAGCTCGGCGCGCTGCGCGGACGCCGTCAGACCGGGACGCGAGGGCCAGTCGCGGTTGGCCACGCAGGCCAGCCACATGCCCCGCATCTCCCCGGCCGCCGCGCCCCGCGGTGCGGCCGCGGCGTCGCCCGCCGTGACCAGGCTCGCCAGCGCGGCCACCGTGAACGCCCGGCGTGACAACCGGCCCATCGGCACACCCCCGTACTCTGCGGACCCGCCTCGTCACGGATCGTTCCGGTGCCCCAGCATGCTCCCACCCGGACGATCGATCATCGATACTTGGGAGTAACGTGCACGATCGGAGCAGGCGACCGGAACCCGATCGGACCTGCCACAGCCGTAGATCAGCGAAAGGGACGATGTGACCGACATCGAACGCGTCGGAGTGGTGGGCTGCGGCCAGATGGGCGCGGGCATCGCCGAGGTGTGCGCCCGCGCCGGACTGGACGTGAAGGTCGCCGAGACCACCGGCGAGGCCCTGGAGATCGGCCGGACCCGCCTGTTCAACTCACTGTCCAAGGCGGCCGAGCGCGGCAAGATCTCCGAGGAGGAGCGGGAGGCGACGCAGGCGCGCCTCACCTTCACCACCGACCTCGGCGAGTTCGCGGACCGCGACCTGGTGATCGAGGCCGTCGTCGAGAACGAGCAGGTGAAGACCGAGATCTTCCAGGTGCTCGACCAGGTGGTGACCCGCCCGGACGCCATCCTCGCCTCCAACACCTCCTCGATCCCGCTGGTGAAGCTGGCCGTGGCGACCTCGCGGCCGGACCAGGTGATCGGCATCCACTTCTTCAACCCGGCCCCGGTGCAGAAGCTCGTCGAGCTGATCCCGGCGCTCACCACCTCCGAGGGCACCCTGAGCCGGGCCCAGCTGTTCACGGAGAAGCTCCTCGGCAAGCACGCCATCCGCGCCCAGGACCGCTCGGGCTTCGTCGTCAACGCGCTGCTGGTGCCGTACCTGCTGTCCGCGATCCGTATGTTCGAGTCGGGCATCGCCGGGCGCGAGGACATCGACAACGGCATGGAGATGGGCTGCGCCCACCCGATGGGCCCCCTGAAGCTCGCCGATCTGATCGGGCTGGACACCGTCGTCTCGATCGCCAACTCGATGTACCACGAGTACAAGGAGCCCCTGTACGCCGCTCCCCCGCTGCTGCAGCGGATGGTGGAGGCGGGCCGACTGGGACGCAAGACCGGCTCGGGCTTCTACACCTATTCCTGACTACACAGCGTCAAGACCTGGTACGCGTGGGCCCGGCACCGTGGGACGGTGCCGGGCCCACGCCATTCACACGGAGTGTGCGCGCCGGACCCGCATATGCCGCTCGCACACTCTCCTCACGCGCCCACCAGGCGAGTTGACTCAGCATGCGCATGCAAGGGATGTGAGACGACTACGGAAAGGAGCGGACTTGTGACCGCCGATCCCGAGCATCCCGTCGTCCATGGAGAACTCGCAGAGTTACGCCGCCGACTCGACGTGGCCTACGCACGCGTCGAAGGTGGGCTGGCGCTGCTCAGCCATCGCACCGAGGAGACTGCCAAGGAGCTGGACGAACTGCACACCCGCCTCATCACGCTGGAACACGCACGCTGGCCGCTGCCCGCCGTCGCCGCCCTCACGGCGGTGGGCGCGCTCGTCGTGGCGGTCTGGCAGGCCCTGGGCCACTAGGGCCTTGCCGCACGGGGCTCAGGGCATCGCGTCCTGCCCCAGCCTGAGGTGATGCAGAAGCAGTAACGCGGCCGCCATGTTGGCGGCCGGGACCTCCCCACGGGCGACCATGTCGGGCACGAGTTTGAGGGGAACCCATTCCCGGCGGTCCGACTCGAAGTCGTCCACGGGGTGCCCGACGTACTCGCCCTCGTCCGCCCAGTAGACATGGTGCCGGGCGTCGGTGAGTCCGTTGGAGGGCTCCACGCTCATGAGATGGCGCAGGGGTCCCGGCCGCCAGCCGGTCTCCTCCTCCAGTTCACGGGCCGCCGCGTCGGCGATGTCCTCGCCGTCCTCGACGACGCCCGCCGCGAGTTCCCACCCCCAGCTGTCGGTGATGAAGCGGTGCCGCCACAGCAGCAGCACCTCGTTGGCCTCGTTGACGACGGTGGCCACGGCGACGGGCCGCAGCCGTATCAGGAAGTGGTCGAGGTGCCGGCCGTCCGGCAGTTCGACATCCGCCAGGTTGACGCTGAACCAGCGGTTTGCATACACAGTTTGTTCGTTCTGTTTCGTCCACTGCATGGTTCTGCCACCTTCCGCCGAGTAAGGGGCAATATCGCAGCAGGAGCGGCGACTCAGCAGGCTCACAGCGGCGCACGCCCGGCGCAGCGGCGGGCGCAGTCGTCCGCGCCGACGGACATCGCGCGGCTCTCATGCAGTGGGTGGGGCGGTGACTACAGCGGTACGCGCAGGGCCCCGTCGATGAGTTCGGCGGCCTCGGCCGTTCCGGCACAGCCGCTGCGGACGAGGTGTTCGCGCACCGCCCGGAGTCTGTCGCGCAGGCGCATGGACTCCATTCCACGCGCCCGCTCCGCCATCTCCACCGCGGTGGCCACCGCCTTGTCGGCGTTGCCCTGGCGCAGTTCGATCTGGCTGAGCATGGCGAGCCGGTGCACCCGGCCCCGGTCGTGCGCGGGCGTGCCCACCGCGGCCGCGGCGTGCTCCCCGGCCGCCGTCAGGTCGCCGAGGCTGAGCAGCGCCTCGGCGACCTGGACGTTGACGAGGCCGGGCTGGACGTAGCCGGTCTCGTCCGGTTCGTGACCGCGCCGGATGCGCTCGGCGGCCGACTCGGCCCGCCGGATGCAGGACAGCGCGCCCGACGCGTCCCCGAGGTGCGCGTACGCCTTCGCCTGCATCGCGTACAGGTCCGAGGCGAGCGCCGGGGTGATCTGCTTGCCCGCGGCGCGCAGTGCGGCCTCGGCGAAGGCCACGGCCTGCCGGTACTCCCTCATGAACAGCGACTGGTTGACCAGCAGGGCTATGACGTACGCGCCGAGCCCCCGGTCCCCGCTGGCCTTGGCCAGGCGCAGGGCCTGGTGGAAGTAGCGCTGGGCGAGACCGTGGGCGTCGGAGTCGTACGCGCAGATACCGGCGATCGCCACAAGTCCCCCGGTGGCACGGTGCAGTTGGCGGCCCATCGCATCGGTGTAGCCGCCGCGCAGCAACGGTGCCGTCTCGGCGTTGAGGAAGCCGACGATACGGGCACGGGTGGCTATGCCGCCGGCCTTGCGGTACATCTGCTCGTAGTGGGCGCGGGCCGCGCGCAGCATGTCGATGTCGGCCGGGGTGACCCGGTGGCGGCCACCGCGGGAGACGTCCACGTCCTCCGGCGGGTTCTCCCACTCCCACACGGGCATCACGGCGGGTGTTCCGGTCACGGCCGGGGCGCCCAGGATGTGGGGGCGCTGCTGTTCGTCGGAGCGCCACAGGGCGGTGGCGCGCTCGACGAAACCGGAGAGACTGGAGCCGTGGGGGGCGGCCGGTTCGCCCGGCACGCCGAGGCCGATGTCGTCGAGGGTCACCGGGCGGTGCAGCCGGGCCGCGAGCACCTCGCAGATCAGGTCGGGCACCTGGCCGCGCGGGCGCTGGCCCTTCAACCACCGCGCCACGGCCGTGTGTTCGTATCTGAGAGCGAGGCCGCGTGCCCGCCCCGCCTGGTTGACGTGCGCGGCCAGTCCCGCGTGGGATATTCCGGCCTCGTCGAGGATCGCGTCGAGCAGAGTGTTGGGCTGCATGGGTGCACTCCGGTGGCTCGGTTTCGCCAGGGTAGTGCGAACCGATTCACACGGGGTGTGAACGGAGTGCGCGAATCCGGGCTGTGCGTGCGCTGTCGCGGAGAGTTTCCGGGCGCTTGACTTGAAACCCCTCGCAAGAGGCCGGCCGGGCCGCCGGCTCCCCCTCGTACAGTGCGGCGGCCCCTCCACGCCGTCCGACCGGCTGCCTGCCCGACACTCCGTGGCCGGCGGACGGCGTGGCCGTGTCCCAAAAGGGGTGCGCCCCCAAGGGGTTCGGGGCTGTACCGGAAGGGCCCCCACCTTCTGGTGGGGGCCCTTACCCACGTCCCCGGCGCTCCTCCGCGGAACTAACTCCGCAGCACTGCTCCCGTGCGCTCAGCGGCCAGCGCGACGGCCGCGTCGCGCGCAGCCGACGCCTCGTCCACCGTGAGCGTCCGGTCAGCCGCGCGGAAGCGCAGCGCGTAGGCCAGCGACTTGCGCCCCTCCCCCAGCTGCTCCTCGTTCTCGTAGACGTCGAACAGCCGGATGGACTCGAGGAGTTCACCGGCGCCCTCGCGCAGCGCGGCCTCGACCTCCGCCTGCGGCACCGGCTGGTCCACGACGAGCGCGACGTCCTGCGTGGCGACCGGGAAGGTGGAGATGCCCGGCGCCTGCGGGGTGCCGTCGCCGACCGCCTCCAGGGCGTCCAGGTTCAGCTCCGTCGCGCAGGTGCGCTCGGGCAGCCCCAGCGCCTTCACGACGCGCGGGTGCAGCTCGCCCGCGTGGCCCACGACCCGCTCGGCGCCGTCCGTGACGACCACGAGCTCGGCGCAGCGGCCCGGGTGCCACGGACCGTACTGGCCCTTGCGGACGATCAGCTCGGCCCCGGCCTCTCGGGCCACGGTCCGGGCGGCCTCGATCGCGTCCGCCCAGTCGGCCGGGCGGCCCTTGCCCCACCAGCCGGCCTGTTCGCGGGCGCCCGCCAGGACGACGGCCACGTGGCGCGGCTGCTCGGGCAGCACGGCGGTCAGCGCGGCGATCTCCTCATCGGTGGGACGCCGGTCGACGGGCAGGTGGGCGGCCACACGCCGCTCCTCGCGCGGGTGGAAGACCAGCCCGGTCTCGAACAGCGCCAGGTCGTGCGAGCCGCGGCCGTCGTTGCGGCGCAGCGCGCCGAGCAGGCCCGGCAGCAGCGTCGTACGCAGCGCGGGCTCCTCGTCGCTGAGCGGGTTGACCAGCTTGACGACGCGGCGGGCCGGGTCGTCGGCCTCCAGAGCGAACTGGTCGAAGACCTGCTCGCTGACGAACGGGTAGGTCGGCGCCTCGACGTAGCCGGCCCCGGCCAGGGCCCGGCCGACGCGGCGGTGCAGCCGCTGCCGGTGGGTCAGACCGCGCCCGGACGGGGGCTTGGGCAGCGTGGAGGGCAGGTTCTCGTAGCCCTCCAGCCGGATGACCTCCTCGGCCAGGTCGTTCGGCTCCGCCAGGTCCGGCCGCCAGGACGGCACGGTGACGATCAGCTCGTCCTGACCGTAGACGTCGCAGCCGACCTCCTGAAGGCGGCGTACGACGGTCTCGCGGCCGTAGTGCACGCCCGCGACCTTGTCCGGGTGGTCGGCCGGCATGGCGATGGTGTGCGGGGCGGACGGCGCGATGATCTCGGTGACGCCCGCGTCGGCGGTACCGCCCGCGAGCAGCACCAGCAGGTCGACCGTGCGCTGGGCGGCGGCGGAGGCGGCCAGCGGGTCCACGCCGCGCTCGAAGCGGCGGGACGCCTCGGAGGACAGCTTGTGACGGCGCGCGGTGCGGGCGATGGAGACCTGGTTGAAGTGCGCGGCCTCGATGACGATCTCGGTGGTGGCGTTCTCGAGGTCGATGGGGGTCTCCCCTGCTCGAGCGGAGTCGAGAGCTTGGGGGAGGTCGGCGATCTCGGTGTTGGCGCCGCCCATGACACCGGCGAGGCCGATCGGGCCCCGGTCGTCGGTGATGACGAGGTCCTCGGCGTGCAGGGTGCGCGTCACGCCGTCGAGGGTGGTGAACTTCTCGCCCTCCTCGGCCCGGCGCACGCCGATCGTGCCCTGGACCAGCTTGCGGTCGTAGGCGTGCAGCGGCTGGCCGATCTCCATCATCACGTAGTTGGTGATGTCGACGGCGAGCGAGATCGGGCGCATGCCGACCTTCTGCAGCCGACGCTGCAGCCAGATCGGGGAGCGGGCCTCGGGGTCGACGCCGGTCACCGTGCGGGCGGTGAAGCGGTCGCAGCCGAGGGGCTCGGAGATCTTCACCGGGTGGCCGAACGCGTTCGGCGCCGGCACGTCGAGCAGCGCGGGGTCGCGCAGCGGCAGGCCGTAGGCGATGGCGGTCTCGCGGGCGACACCGCGGATCGAGAGGCAGTCGCCGCGGTTGGCGGTGACGGCGATGTCGAGCACCTCGTCGACCAGCTCGAGCAGCTCGACGGCGTCCTTGCCGACCTCGGTGCCGGGCGGCAGCACGATGATGCCCTTGGTGCCGTCGTCACCCATGTTCAGCTCGTCGCTGGAGCAGATCATGCCGCGCGACATCCGGCCGTACGTCTTGCGCTCGGCGATCGCGAAGTCGCCGGGCAGGACCGCGCCGGGGAGGGCCACCACGACCTTGTCGCCGACGGCGAAGTTACGGGCGCCACAGACGATCTCCTGGGGCTCGCCGGTGCCGTTGGCCTTGCCGACGTCGACGGTGCAGTAGCGGATCGGCTTCTTGAAGCCCTCCAGCTCCTCGATGGTCAGCACCTGGCCCACGACCAGCGGACCCGTGAGGTCGGCGCCGAGCTGCTCGACGGTCTCGACCTCCAGGCCGGCCGAAATCAGCTTGGCCTGCACATCGCGCCCGGTCTCCGTCGCCGGCAGGTCGACGTACTCCCGCAGCCAAGAAAGCGGGACCCGCATCAGATCTCCATCCCGAACGGCCGGGTGAACCGGACGTCACCCTCGACCATGTCTCGCATGTCTTCGACGTTGTGGCGGAACATCAGCATCCGCTCGATGCCGAACCCGAAGGCGAAGCCGCTGTACTTCTCCGGGTCGACGCCGCAGGCGGTGAGCACCCGCGGGTTGACCATGCCGCAGCCGCCGAGCTCGATCCAGCCCTCGGACGAGCAGGTGCGGCAGGGCCGGTCGGGGTTGCCGACGGACTCGCCGCGGCAGACGTAGCACACCATGTCCATCTCGGCGGACGGCTCGGTGAAGGGGAAGAAGTTCGGCCGCAGCCGGGTCTTCATGCCCTCGCCGAACAGCGACTGGACCATGTGGTCCAGCGTGCCCTTCAGGTCCGCCATGGTCAGGCCCTCGTCGACGGCGAGCAGCTCGACCTGGTGGAAGACCGGGGTGTGGGTGGCGTCCAGCTCGTCGGTGCGGTACACGCGGCCGGGGCAGATCACGTAGACCGGCAGCTCGCGGTCGAGCAGGGAACGGATCTGCACGGGCGAGGTGTGGGTGCGCAGCACGACACCGGACTCCGAGCCGCCGTCGGGCGCCTGCACGAAGAAGGTGTCGGCCTCGCCGCGGGCCGGGTGGTCCGGGCCGATGTTCAGGGCGTCGAAGTTGAACCACTCGGCCTCGACCTCGGGGCCCTCGGCGACCTCGTAGCCCATGGCCACGAAGACGTCCTCGATGCGCTCCGAGAGCGTGGTCAGCGGGTGGCGGGCGCCCGCGGGCACGCGGTCGTAGGGCAGCGTGACGTCCACCGACTCCTCGACCAGCACGCGGGCGTCCCGCTCGGCCTCGAGTTCGGCCTGGCGGCCGGCGAGGGCCTTGTTCACGGCGCCACGGGCCTGGCCCACGCGCTTGCCGGCGTCGGCCTTGGCATGCGGGGGCAGGGCGCCGATCTCGCGGTTGGCGAGAGCCAGCGGCGAGGTGGGGCCGGTGTGGGCGACCTTGGCCTCGTGGAGCGCGTCGAGGGAGTCCGCGGCGGCGAAGGCGGCGAGCGCCTCGTCCCGCATGCGCTCGATCTCTTCCGGTTTCAAGGCCTCGACCTCGACAGGGTCGTACGACTTATTGGGTGCCGACATCTCTTCCCGTGCTTCCGATTGGCTGGCTGACGGTCCCCGTCACCGACTCGTGGACGAGTCGTCTCCGGATATTGGGACGCAAAGGTGCCAATGGCCGAGTCTAACGGGGCTGGGGAAAGTGAATGCGCCCGTGGGTTGCTCAGGCCAGGTAAGCCGGTGCCCCCACGGGCAACGTAAATCGGAACTCGGCGCCGCCGCCGCGGGCGCGGCCGACCGTGATGGTGCCGCCGTGGGCCTCGACGATGCCCTTGACGATATAGAGCCCGAGGCCCGTGCCCCCGCGCTTGCTGCCCCGCCAGAAGCGGGTGAAGACGCGGTTCATGGACTCCTCCGGGATGCCGGGGCCCTCGTCGCTCACCGTGACCGACGTGCCGGTGTCCTCACCTTCGCGGGGCGACACCGAGGGCGTGACGTCAATCGTGACGGTTCCCTCCCCGTGGCGCACGGCATTTTCGAGGAGGTTGCTGAGCACCTGGTCGATCTTGTCGGGGTCGGCCCAGAGGGCGGGCAGGGGCTGCTCGATGCGCAGCAGGAAACGGTCGGCGGGCTGCCCGGAGGCGACGTAGGCCTGGATGTGCCGTCCGACGGCCGCTCCCATGTCGACGGGCTGGCGGCGCACCTCCAGCCGTCCGGAGTCGATCCGCGAGATGTCCAGCAGCTCGGCGATGAGCCGGGTGACCCGGTCCGCGTCGGCGTCGACGGTCTCCAGCATGAGCCGCTTCTGGTCGTCGGTGAAGCGTTCCCACTTGGCGAGGAGGGTGGCGGTGAAGCCCTTGACGGAGGTGAGCGGGGAGCGCAGTTCGTGGGCCACGGTCGCGATCAGTTCGGCGTGGCTGCGTTCGGTGCGGCGGCGGGCCTCGGTGTCGCGGAGGGTGACGACCACGCGACGGATGGGCCCGGTGGGGCGGGCGCGCACATAGCGCGCGGACACGAGGACCTCGCGCCCCCCGGGCAGCAGGAGGTTGCGCTCCGGCTGCCGTACGCGGATCGTGAGCCCCCCGTAGGGGTCGGTCAGCTGCCACCAGCGCCGCCCCTCGAGATCTTCTAATGGCAGGACTCCGTCGAGCCGCTGTCCGAGGGCGTCGGCGGCGCGGACGGCGGTGATGCGTTCGGCGGCGGCGTTGAAGCAGATGACGCGCGCGTGCTCGTCGGCGATCACGAGCCCGTCGGGGAGGTCGTCCGGGTCGATGGCGAGCTCGGCGAGATCGCCGTGCCGGGACCCGGGCGCGCGGTGCGCGTCCCGTGCCTCCGGTGCTCTGCTCGTACCGACCCTCATCCCCGTACCCACCTCTCGTCAGGCCGTGGGCCCCGAGCCCGCCACCCTACTAGCCGTGAGTGACGGAGCGGCACCCTCCGGGGGCGCGCTGTGCACGGGCGGACGCGTAGAGACATACGGCCGCGGCGGTCGCGAGGTTCAGGCTCTCGGCCCTTCCGTGGATGGGCACACGGACCACGGCGTCGGCCAGCTCCCGCGTCTCCTCCGGCAGCCCCCATGCCTCGTTGCCGAACACCCAGGCGGTGGGCCCACCCATCGTGCCCTTGTCGAGCTCGTCGTCCAGGTCGTGGTCGCCCGCGCCGTCGGCGGCGAGGATGCGCACCCCGGCGTCCTTGAGCCCGGCCACGGCCCGCTCGACGGTGACGCCGACGGCGACGGGCAGGTGGAAGAGGGAGCCGACGGAGGCGCGGACGGCCTTGGGGTTGTACACGTCGACGGAGGCGTCGGTGAGGACGACGGCCTCGGCACCGGCGGCGTCGGCGCAGCGCAGGACGGTGCCGGCGTTGCCCGGGTCGCGCACGTGGGCGAGGACCGCGACCAGGCGGGGGCGGGCCCTGAGGATCGCGTCGAAGTCGGTGTCCAGGAACCGGCAGATCCCGACGAGGCCCTGCGGGGTCACGGTGGTGGAGATGTCGGCGATGACCTGCTCCGCGGCGAGGTGGACGCGGGCGCCGGCGTCCCGGGCCGCCCCCACGATGTCCGGGTACCGCTCCGCCGCCTCCGGGGTGGCGAACAGCTCGACGAGGGTCGCCGTGCCCCCGCTGCGGTGCGCCGCGGCCTCCCGTACGGCCTGCGGCCCCTCCGCGAGGAACAGCCGCTCCTTGCCCCGGAAGTTCCGCTTCGCCAGCCGCCGCGCGGCGCCGACGCGGGGGGAGCGGGGGGAGATGAGCTCGGGGGTGGCGGGGGGCATGCGGTTCACTTTCGGAAGCTCAGGGGTTTCTGTGGCGTGACAGCCGGCCTCTTTTCCGCCGCGACGGCTCCCAGCCACGACGGCGGACCTGGGACCCTCACGCCCTCAAGGCAGTGCGGGGAGGTGCCGAACTGGGCGTCGCGACGCGCAGCGTGTCGTGCCGTATCGCGGGGGGGCGTCGCTTACCGGCGCTCGCAGGGGGCAGACACAACCGGACCCGCAGGCCGTCGTAAGCCTGCGGGTCCGGTTCACATCCGGCTGAAGCCGGCGCGGCGCCGTGGCGTCACGCGGCCTTGGGCGCGTTCACGTCCGACGGCAGGGCCTTCTGCGCGACCTCGACGAGCGCGGCGAACGCACCCGCGTCGTTGACGGCCAGCTCAGCGAGGATCTTGCGGTCGACCTCGACGTTCGCGGCCTTCAGACCCTGGATGAAGCGGTTGTAGGTGATGCCGTTGGCGCGGGCAGCGGCGTTGATGCGCTGGATCCACAGCTGACGGAAGTCGCCCTTGCGCTTCTTGCGGTCGTTGTAGTTGTAGACCAGCGAGTGGGTGACCTGCTCCTTGGCCTTGCGGTACAGGCGCGAACGCTGACCGCGGTAGCCGGAGGCCTGCTCGAGGATCGCCCGGCGCTTCTTGTGGGCGTTGACTGCCCGCTTGACGCGTGCCACTTGTTAACTCCTTGTAGCGGGGCCGTGGTGGTCCTCACACGGCCCGAAACGATTGGGTCCCGGTCCTGACGTACGTACGGCGCGGACTGATCAGAAGATCAAGCGCCGTGGCGTCACTTGCCGAGAAGCTTCTTGATCTTCTTGGTGTCACCCGGGGCCATCTCGGCGTTGCCGGTGAGGCGACGCGTCAGACGGGACGACTTGTGCTCGAGCAGGTGGCGCTTGCCGGCGCGCTCACGGAGCACCTTGCCGGAGCCGGTGACCTTGAAGCGCTTGCTGGCACCGCTGTGCGACTTGTTCTTCGGCATAGCGCCGTTCTCTCCTCGTCGGTGGCGCTCCGGTGCCCGGTCGTTAAACCGGGCACGATGGAGCGTCGCTCTTGTATCGGTTACATCCTGGGACTGGCGTCCCGGGCTTTCCGGGGTCCGTACGTCCGCCCAGCGGCGGTCGTACGTCCGTACGTCCGGCTCCCCCGGGGCTCACGCCCCGGGATCAGGCCTCGGCGGATGCCTCGGCCGGGGCCTCGGCGGTCTCGGCGTCGGCGGGGTTCTGCGAGCGGCCGGGGTTGGCCTTCGCAGACGCCTTGCGGGCCTCCTGCGCCTGACGGGCCTCGGCCATCGCCTCGGTCTTCTTCTTGTGCGGACCGAGAACCATGATCATGTTGCGGCCGTCCTGCTTCGGGTTCGACTCCACGAAACCGAGGTCCTGGACGTCCTCCGCGAGACGCTGCAGCAGTCGGTAGCCCAGCTCGGGGCGGGACTGCTCGCGGCCACGGAACATGATCGTGATCTTGACCTTGTCGCCCTGCTTGAGGAACCGGACGACGTGACCCTTCTTGGTGTCATAGTCGTGCGGGTCGATCTTCGGCCGGAGCTTCATCTCCTTGATGACCGTGTGCGCCTGGTTCTTGCGCGCCTCACGGGCCTTCATGGCCGACTCGTACTTGAACTTCCCGTAGTCCATGAGCTTGCACACGGGCGGACGGGCGTTCGCCGCGACCTCGACCAGGTCCAGGTCGTACTCCTGCGCAAGCTCCAGGGCCTTGGCAAGCGGCACGATGCCGACCTGCTCGCCACTGGGACCGACAAGTCGCACCTCGGGAACGCGAATCCGGTCGTTGATGCGGGGCTCGGCGCTGATGGATCCTCCTCGGTAGCACCTACGGCCGCCTGGCGGACGGCCGCGTATATGTCTGGGTTGACATAAGGACCAACCGTCACGGCGCATGAAAAATGCCCCGGACGGTACACAGGCGGGACTCCGAACCTTCCGGAGCACCGCCGCGGTGGACCGCGGGGCGCGATTTCGGGCGACTCCACCGTCCGTACGGAACGGTGGTGGCCGCCTGACCGGTGACCCGCCGCCCCACGGGGCGGCCAGGTGGGAGATCGGAGCCTCCACTTGTGGGCCGGGCAACCAGGTGTCCGGCCGGTCGTCAGTCAAGGCTAGCAGCTTCGGTCGGCCAGGGCTAATTCAGGCGAACGCACGTCCGGCACCTATCGTGTGGTGCATGAGTGACACCTCCCCCTCGGAATCCGAGGCCCCCACGGAATCCCCGGATTCCGCCGCGCAGCCCGACTTCGACGCCATGACCCGCGACATCGCGGAGGTGCCCGCGGTCGAGGTGATCGTGACGGTCGCCGTCAACCTGATGAGCGCCGCCGCCGTGAAGCTCGGTCTCACCGAGGAGGGCGACAAGTACAAGGACCTGGACGAGGCCCGCAAGCTGGTGCATGCCCTCGCCGGGCTGCTCGACGCGAGCGCGACGGAGATCAGCTCCTTCCACGCGGCTCCGCTGCGCGACGGCCTGAAGTCGCTGCAGCTGGCGTTCCGCGAGGCGTCCGTCGTCCCGGACGAGCCGGGCCAGGGCCCGGGCGAGAAGTACACCGGGCCGATCTACGGCTAGCGCCTACCCGCGACCGTACGAAGATCGTCACGAACGCACGAACAAGGGCTCGCCCGGAGGCGTCGCTCCGGCCGGCAGGACTGCCAGGTCGAGGCCGCGCACCAGGCGGGCCCTCAGTGTGTCGTCGGCGGCCATCCGCTCGGCCACGGCGCGTGCGGCCTGGGCCGGGTCCGCCGCCGGGTCCAGGACGAGCGCGAGGATGCCGTCGGCCCGGCCCGGGCCGAGGTAGGCGCGCCGCACGGCGGGCTCGGCGGCCACGGCAGACCGTACGGCGCCGGTGACGGCCGGATCGGCGAGCGGGTCGGTCGTCGTACGGCCCTCGGCGAGGGCGAGCAGCGCGGGGCCGGTCAGTTCGAACGGCACCGGCCCGGACAGGTCCAGCACGATCGTGTCGGCCTTCTCGTGCGCGGCGGCCTGGAGGGCCTGGTGCAGCGGGACGGCGACCGGGCGGGCCGCAGGATCCCAGCGGGCCAGCGCGTAGGTTGAGGTGAAGGCGGGCAGGGCGGTGCGGCCGCCGGCCTTCAGGGTCGGTACGGCCATCTCGCTGGTCTTCTCGCGGCGCAGCCCCTTCTCGTCCTCCTCCACCTCGCCGAGGACCGCGACGACGGGGACGAGGAGCCGTGCGCCCTTCAGCGCCTCGAGAACGGGCCCCACGGCGGTGCGGTCCTCGGCCCAGGCGGCGAGCGCCGCGCTCAGCCGGGGGTCGGCCGAACCGTCGTCGTCGGAGAAGCCGGAGTCGGGAATGTTCTTGTTCGCCACGGTCACCGACCCTATCGGGGGGTCTTCACCGGAGTCGTGCCGCCCCTGAGGCACGGCGGTCACCGCTCTCACCGGTTTCTCAGCGTCTCCTGACACACCTCTCACGCCCGTCCCACGGCGTGCACAGCACGGGTGAAGACCATCGGCGGCCATGGAGTCCTCGAGAGCCCGCCGTCGCCGCCGCGCCCGCGCCCGCCGGCGCCGGTCGTTGTTCTGTACGGCGCTGGCGGCAGCCGTCGTGGCCGGCGGTACGGCGACGGGGACGGTCTACCTGAGGGAGCGGGCGCACGCCGACGCGGACGCCGTATCGTCGGCGTCGTCGGTGACGCCCTCGGCGTCGGCCTCGTCGAGCCAGGAGGCATCGGTGGAACCTGCCGCGGAACCCTCGATGGACCGCGACGCGCTGCTGAAGCGGGCGATGGCGTCGGTGGCCGTCGAGGACACGGCGGACGCGGCCGTGGCGGTCCTCTCGATGGACTCCGGGGAGAGCGCCGCGTACGGCGACGGCACCTTCGACACGGCGAGCATCGTGAAGGTGGACATCCTGGCGGCGCTGCTGCTCCAGGCGCAGGACGCCGGCCGGCACCTGACCGTGCAGGAGAAGGCGTACGCCACGGCGATGATCGAGAACAGCGACAACGCGTCCGCGTCGCAACTGTGGACCGCGATCGGGGGCGCCGACGGCCTGGACAGCGCGAACAAGCGCTTCGGCCTGACGGACACGGTCGGTGGTGAGGGCGCGCTGTGGGGGCTCACGCAGACCACGGCGGCGGACCAGCTGACCCTGCTCCGGCAGGTGTTCGAGGACGACTCGCAGCTGAGCGGGGCCTCGCGGTCCTTCCTGCGGGGGCTCATGGGCGACATCGCCGAGGATCAGCGGTGGGGGGTTTCCGCGGCGGCGGACGGCTCCGCGTGGGCGCTGAAGAACGGATGGCTGGCGCGGAGCACGACCCGGCTGTGGGACGTCAACAGCATCGGACGGGTCACGGCCGGCGGGCGCGACTTCCTGGTGGCGGCGCTGTCCGACGGGAACTCGACGAAGGAGAAGGGCATTTCGGTGGTGGAGGCCGCGGCGCGAGCGGCCGTGGCCGTCTTCGGGTGAGAGCGCCGCGGCACAGCGGGTCGCCTACCCGGCGTTTCTGCGGCTTCTCCACAGCAGTACCGAAGCCACCAGCAGCGCCACGCCCAGGGCGCCCGCCAGGGAACCCGCCCAGCCCGGTGAGTCCGAGGCGGCGCCGGCCGTGTCCGGGCCGGAGCCGAAGTACTCCTTGCCGTACGCCGCCGGGTGCAGGTTGTCCGGTCTGAGGGCGGCCGCCGCCTTGATGGCTGCCGCGGGGTCGATGAAGCCGAAACCGCGGGAGTCGTCCCTGCCGCCGGTGGGGGGGTTGCGGGCCGTCTTCTCCAGGAGCCGCTTGATCTGGGCCGGGCTGAGTCCCGGATGGGCCGCCTTGATGAGCGCCACGGCGCCCGAGACGAAGGCGGACGCAGCGCTCGTGCCCCAGCCCTCGTAGTACTTGCGGTCCGGTTCGGCGATGACGACGTCGACGCCGGGGGCGCTGACCGTGGCGTACCAGCGGCGGGTGGAGAAGGAGGCGCGAGTGCCGTCGCTGTCGACGGCGGTGGCCGCGATGACGCCGGGGTAGGCGGCCGGGTAGGAGGTGTGGTCGCCGTGCTCGCCGCCGTTGCCGGCCGAGGCGACGACGGCCGTGCCCTTCTTCAGCGCGTACTGGATCGCCTCGTCCTCGGCCGCTTCGGGGTGCGCGGAGCTGGAGTCGTCGCCGAGGGAGAGGTTGATGACGTCGGCGCCGTGGTCGGCGGCCCAGCGGATTCCTTCGGCCAGTGCGTTGCCGCGGGTGTTGCGGGCCTTCGTACGGGCCGGGTCGCCGTCCTCGAGGATGACGCGCACGGGGAGGATCTTCGCCTCGGGGGCGACGCCGATGACGCCGTCGGAGTCGTCGATGCCGTGGCCGTGGCCGGCGATGATGCCGGCCATGGCGGTGCCGTGCACGGCCCAGGCGGGGTCGCCGCGCCGGGCGCCGAAGCCGACCAGGTCCTTGGCGGGGAGGACGTTGCCCACCAGGTCGGGGTGGGTGTCGTCGACGCCGGTGTCGAGGAGGGCGACGGTGATGCCCTTGCCCTTGGTCGTCTGCCAGGCCTGCTGGACGTGCAGGGCGTCGAGGGCCCACTCCTGGGCCCGTATGCCGTCGGCGTGGGCGGCGGTGGCGGGCAGCAGGGCGAGGGCGGCGGCGATGAGGGGGGTGAGCAGGCGCGCGCCGGTCGTGCGGGCGCTCATGAGGACTTCTCCGTGGCCGAGGTGAAGGTCTTGCGCAGGGCCGCCTCGATGCGGTCGGCGAGGCCGGCCGCGTCGTTGCCGAGCCCCGCCTGGGCGGGGGCCGTGGTGGCACCCGTCTTCATGGCGTTCTCGGCCGGCTCGGGTTCGGTGACGGTGCGGCCGTCGGCGAAGCCGGAGACGCCGTAGACGACGACGGGGGCGTCCGTGAGGACGGATATCGTCCAGGACGCGCGCTGGGCGTCGCCGAAGCCCGCCGCGACGGTGCCCTCGGCCGCGTACGGGCGGGGCATGAGGTCGGTGCGGCGGTCCAGGCCCTCGTCCTTGAATCGGCTGGCGAGGGCGCCCATGGCGGCGGCGTCGGCCCGGGTGAACAGCAGTCCGACGGTGGTGACCTGACTGCTGGTCGCGTCGGTGTAGGTGGCGCGCAGCAGGCGCAGACACCCGACGGGGGCGAGGGCCTTGCGCAGGAGGGGGTCGAAGGCGTCCGTGCAGCCGGTGTCGGGGGCGACGGCGACACGGGTCCAGATGCGGTCGGCGCCGCCGGGACCGGCGCCCGGGCCGTTGACGGTGGGCGGGAAGAGACGGTCGACGGGGACGCTGTGCCACAGGGTCCCGGCGACGGCGTACGCACCCCGCGCACCGTCCGGTGAGTCGTCACCGGTGAGCCAACTGCCGGTCACGGCACCGCCGATGAGGCCGAGCCCGAGGACGAGGCAGGCGGCGGACGCGGCGACCCGGGGCCGGACGCGGGCGCTCAAGTGCAGCCGCGGCCTGGGGGGTTCGACACCGCGGGTATCGGGCTGGGCGAGGGTCACGAAGGGCCGCGCCGGCTGGACGGGGCGCAGCCGCGCGGTGGTCTCCACGATGCCGGGGGCGTCCGCGGCGGGGGCGGCGCCGACGACCGGGGGCGCGTCGGGGAAGCGTGCGGTGGCCACCGGCGGGGCGGACCCGGGGTCTCGGCGTGCGGGTCGGATCGGACGTCCGCGTGCCGGCGGGACTCGGGGCGGGCCGCGCCGACGGTTCACGGTCACCACCGGATGCGCCCTCGGAGACGCCGGCGGGCCGCTGGGGCACTCCCGCGCCGAGCCGGAACGGCCGCGCGACGGCACCGGTCCCGGCGGACGCATCGACCGCACCGGGACCGGCCGGGGGACGGCCCGCACCGGAACGGGGCGGGTGCCCGGCCGCGGCGGAGTGCCCGGGGGCCTCCGCCGTGTCCGGCCGGCGAGAGCCGCCCTGCGCGGCGGAACGGCCGAAGAAGTCGTCCGCGCCGGGCGGCACCGGGGCCCTGGCGGCGCCGGACCCGGCCGCGGGCCGCGTCCGGGGGCTGCTCGGGGCGGGGCGGGGCGGCGGGAAGGGCGTACGGGCAGGCGGAGTTCGCCGCGGTTCGGCCGGGGCCTGCGGACCGGGCGGGGTGCCGGCGCGGGCGGCTGCCCGGGGCGGGGCGGGATCGTTCCGGCGGAGCCGTCGCGCTGCGTCGGCCGAGGCCGGTCGCCTCCGGGCGCGGAGGTGCCGTTCGACCCCGCGGGCGGGACACCCGGCGGCGTCGACGGGCGCGGCGGTGGCACGGAGGCGTCGGAGCGCGTCGTCGGGCGGGGCGCAGTCGCCGGCTCGTCGGGTGCCGTCGACGGACGGCGCGGGGGCACGGGGTCACCCGGCTGCGTGGCCGGGCGGGGCGGGGTCGAGGGGCGCGGAGGGATGGAGGCGCGGTGCGCTTCCGTGCTCATGCACCCCCCGTTTCGCTGTAGCCGGGCCTCCCGGGACGTCCCGGGTGTTCGACCGCCCAGGCGGACGGCCGGTAGGCGTGGTGCGGACGCCGGCCCGTCCTGGGCAGACATACCCGCGCGCGCGGACGCCCATCCCAGGCGTACGCGCCCGAGCGGAGCAGCCGCTTGCCCACGTGCGCGTCACTCTACGGGTTGATCCGCGTCGAACGGGAACCGGTCCAGGTCACCGGCGGCATCTGCCCGGATCGTCCCCCTACCCTGCGGTAATCGCATCTGGCAGGCTGCGTCCATGACTGCCCGCGCCGCAGACCGGGCCCGCTACGACCGGGCCACCGCTCATCTCGACGCCCCTGTCGCGATCGTGGACCTCGAGGCGTTCGACGCTAACGCCGACGACCTGCTCCGCCGGGCCGGCGGCAAGCCGATCCGGGTCGCCAGCAAGTCCGTACGCTGCCGCGCTCTGCTCGAACGGGTGCTCGCCCGGGAGGGTTTCGCCGGCATCATGTCCTTCACGCTCGCCGAGTCCCTGTGGCTGGCCCGCTCCGGATTCGACGACGTCCTGCTGGCCTACCCCTCGGCCGACCGCCAGGCGTTCGCCGAGCTGACCGGCGACCCCAAGCTCGCCGCCGCCGTCTCGGTGATGATCGACGACCCGGCCCAGCTGCGCCTCATCGACGACGCCCGCCGGGGCGGCACCGAAGAGGTGCGCGTCTGCCTGGAGTTGGACACCTCGCTGAAGCTGCTCGGCGGCCGGGTCCGCGTCGGCGCGCGCCGCTCGCCGCTGCACTCCCCCGAGCAGGTCGCCGAGACGGCCCGCACGGTGGTCCGTACGCCCGGTTTCCGGCTGGTGGGCATCATGGCGTACGAGGGCCACATCGCGGGTGTGGGCGACGCGGTGGCCGGGCGTCCGGTGCGGTCTCGGGCCATCAGGCTGATGCAGGCCACGGCGCGCAGGGAGATCGGCCGACGGCGCGCGGAAGTGGTGCGCGCGGTCCGGGACGTGGCGCCGGACCTGGAGTTCGTCAACGGCGGCGGCACGGGCAGCGTCCAGTACACGGCCGCCGAGGACGCGGTGACCGAGATAGCGGCGGGTTCCGGGCTGTACCAGCCGCGGCTGTTCGACAACTACACCTCGTTCCGCGGCCGTCCGGCCGCCCTGTTCGCCCAGCCGGTGGTGCGCAGGCCGGGCGTCGGGGTGGTGACCGTGCTGGGCGGCGGCTACCCCGCGTCGGGCGCCGCGGGCCCCGACCGGCTGCCCGTGCCGTATCTGCCCGAGGGGCTGAAGTACGACCCGCAGGAGGGACCCGGCGAGGTGCAGACGCCGCTGCTGGGCTCGGCCGCCGACGACCTGCTCATCGGCGACAAGGTGTGGTTCCGGCACGCCAAGGCGGGCGAGCTGTGCGAGCGTTTCGACGCGCTCCACCTGGTCGAGGGCGACCGGGTCACGGCGACCGTGCCGACGTACCGCGGCGAGGGGCACACCTTCCTCTGACGCGACCACCGGCACCGGCCCCGGGCGCCGGTGCCGCCCTGATGCCGCCGTGACCTTGGGACACGGGGGCCGAGGCCCGCTACAGGGGCGTGACGTACGCGCCCGCGATTCCGCCGTCCACCAGGAAGTCGGTGGCGTTCACGAAGGACGAGTCGTCGCTGGCGAGGAACGCGACCGCCGCGGCGATCTCCTCCGCCTCCGCGAACCGTCCGACCGGGATGTGCACCAGACGGCGCGCGGCCCGCTCGGGGTCCTTGGCGAACAGCTCCTGCAGAAGCGGGGTGTTGACCGGTCCGGGGCACAGCGCGTTGACCCGGATGCCCTCCCGCGCGAACTGCACGCCCAGCTCACGGGACATGGCGAGGACGCCGCCCTTGGAGGCCGTGTACGAGATCTGCGAGGTGGCCGCGCCCATCCGGGCCACGAACGAGGCCGTGTTGATGATGGAGCCCTTGCCCTGGCGCCGCATGTAGGGGATGGCGGCCTTGCAACACAGGTAGACGGAGGTCAGGTTGACCTCCTGGACGCGCTTCCAGGCCTCCAGGCCGGTGTCGAGAATGGAGTCGTCGTCGGGCGGGGAGATGCCCGCGTTGTTGAAGGCGACGTCGACGGACCCGTAGGTGTCGTAGGCAGCCTTGAACAGTGCCTCCACCTGCTCGGGGTCGGTGACGTCGACCTTCACGAACAGCCCGCCGACCTCCTCGGCGGCGGCCTTGCCGCGGGTCTCGTCGATGTCGCCGCAGACGACGTGCGCGCCCTCGGCGGCGAGGCGGCGCGCACTGGCGAGACCGATGCCGCTGCCGGCACCGGTGACGACGGCGGTGCGGCCGATCAGGCGGCGGCAGATGTGGTCAGGGGTCTGCGAGGTCGCTGTCACTGTGCGGGGCCCTCCGTGCTGATGAAGACGTTCTTGGTCTCGGTGAAGGCGGTCAGGGCGTCCGGGCCGAGTTCGCGGCCGATCCCCGACTGCTTGAAGCCGCCGAAGGGGGTCCAGTAGCGGACGCTGGAGTGGGAGTTGACGGACAGGTTGCCCGCGCGGACGGCCTGGGAGACGCGCAGCGCGCGGCCGACGTCCCGGGTCCAGATGGAGCCGGAGAGCCCGTACGGCGTGTCGTTGGCGAGCCGGATCGCGTCGACCTCGTCCTCGAAGGGCAGGACGACGGCGACCGGGCCGAAGACCTCCTCGACGGCCACGCGCGCGTGCGGGTCGACGCCGGTGAGGACGGTCGGCGGGTACCAGAAGCCCCGCCCCTCGGGTGCCTTGCCGCGGATCGCTTCGGCGTCCGCGGGGACGTACGAGCGGACGCGCTCCAGCTGGGTCCTGGAGATCAACGGACCCACCTGGGTGTCCTCGTCGGCCGGGTCGCCGACGAGAACGGACTCGACGGCGGGGGCGAGCAGGTCGAGGAAACGGTCGTAGGCGGAGCGCTGGACGAGAATGCGGGTACGGGCGCAGCAGTCCTGGCCGGAGTTGTCGAGGAACGACATGGGGGCGGTGGCCGCGGCGGTCTCGAGGTCGGCGTCGGCGAAGACGATGTTGGGGCTCTTGCCGCCGAGCTCGAGAGTGACGCGCTTGAGCAGGGCCGAACCCTTCGCCAGCACCTGTTTGCCCACGGCCGTCGACCCGGTGAAGACGATCTTCGCCACGCCCGGGTGCTCGACGAGCGCGGCGCCCGCGACGGGACCGTGCCCGGGCAGCACCTGGAACAGTCCTTCGGGCAGGCCCGCCTCCAGGGCCAGTTCGGCCAGGCGCAGGGCGGTGAGCGGGGTCGTCTCGGCGGGCTTGAGGAGCACCGCGTTGCCCGCCGCGAGCGCCGGGGCGGTGCCCCATGCGGCGATCGGCATCGGGAAGTTCCAGGGTGCGATGACGCCCACGACACCGAGCGGTTCGAGGATCGTGACGTCCAGGCCGCCGGGGACGGGGATCTGGCGCCCGGTCAGGCGCTCCACTCCGCCGGCCGCGTAGTCGAGCAGGTCACGGACGTTGCCGGCCTCCCAGCGGGCGTTACCGATCGTGTGTCCCGCCTCGCGGACCTCCAACTCGGCCAGTTCCTCGCGGTGTTCGTCTACTGCACCGGCGAACCGTCGCAGCAGCCGGGCCCGGTCGCCGGGTGGGAGCGCCGCCCACCGGGACTGCGCCCGCGCGGCCCGTACGACGGCGGTGTCCACGTCGGCCGCGGTGGCGGCGGGGACGGTGGCGACGACCTCCTCGGTGGCCGGATTCAGCACCTGCAGATCGAGCTCGTTCGACACGACGTTCGGCACGAAAGAACCCCTCACATGCGTTCGAAGGAGCGGCGCAGCTCCCAGTCGGTCACCGCGGCGTCGAAGGCCGCCAGCTCGACGCGGGCCATGTTGCTGTAGTGCGCAACGACCTCGTCGCCGAAAGCCGCCTTGGCGAGTGCGCTGTTCTCCCAGAGTTCGGCGGCCTCACGCAGTGTGGTGGGCACGTGCGCGTACTCGGCGGTGTAGGCGTTGCCGGGGCACGGCTCGGGCAGCTCCAGTTTCTGCTCGATGCCGTGCAGTCCGGCCGCGACCAGACCGGCGACGGCGAGGTGCGGGTTGACGTCGCCGCCGGGGACCCGGTTCTCGAAGCGCGTCGAGCGTCCGTGGCCGACCACCCTCAGGGCGCAGGTGCGGTTGTCGTACCCCCACGCGACCGCGGTCGGGGCGAACGATCCCGGCTGGAAGCGCTTGTAGGAGTTGATGTTCGGCGCGTACAGCAGCGAGAAGTCGCGCAGGGCCGCCAGCTGTCCGGCGAGGAAGTGCCGCATGACCTCCGACATCCCGCCGGCATCGCCGGGCCCGCCGGCCATGGCGTTGCGGCCGTGCTCGTCGGCGAGCGAGAGGTGGATGTGGCAGGAGTTGCCCTCACGCTCGTTGTACTTCGCCATGAAGGTGACCGAGACGCCTTCCTGGGCGGCGATCTCCTTGGCTCCGGTCTTGTAGATCGCGTGCTGGTCGCAGGTCACCAGGGCGTCGTCGTAGCGGAAGGCGATCTCGTGCTGGCCGGGGTTGCACTCGCCCTTGGCGGACTCGACGGTCATCCCGGCGCCGGCCATCTCGTTGCGGATGCGGCGCAGCAGGGGCTCGATACGGCCCGTGCCGAGTACGGAGTAGTCGATGTTGTACTGGTTGGCCGGGGTCAGGCCCCGGTAGTTCGCGTCCCAGGCCTGCTCGTAGGTGTCCTTGAAGACGATGAACTCCAGCTCGGTGCCGACCTGGGCGGTGTAGCCGAGGGCGGCCAGGCGCTCGAGCTGGCGGCGCAGGATCTGGCGGGGGGCGGCGAGCACGGGTGAGCCGTCGTTCCAGGCGAGGTCGGCGATGACCATGGCCGTGCCCTCGTGCCAGGGCACCCGGCGCAGGGTGCTCAGGTCCGGGTGGAGGGCGAAGTCGCCGTAGCCGCGGTCCCAGGAGGACATGTCGTACCCGTCGACCGTGTTCATCTCGGTGTCGACCGCGAGGAGGTAGTTGCAGCCCTCGGTGCCGTGCTCCAGCACCTCGTCGAGGAAGAAGCGCGCGGCGAACCGCTTGCCCTGGAGGCGCCCTTGCATGTCGGGGAAGGCCAGGACGACAGTGTCGATCTCGCCGCCCGCTACGAGGGCGTGCAGCTCCTCGAGGCCGAGCGGGGATGTGCGGTCTGCCACGGGAGGTCTCCTTCGGGTCCGCCGGAAGTCATAAGGTATTTCCGAGAACCATTGCTTGGGAAGGGGGCACGGCCTGATGTCGCAGGCGGAAGGCGACGGCCTCGCCGCCGGCGTGCGGGACCGGTTGACGCCGGTGCTGCGGCCGGTGCGGGCGGGCAACGGCTTCGAGGAGGCGCTGGAGCAGATCCTCCAGGTGGTCCGCCTGGGGCTGGTGCCGGGCGGCGAGCGGCTGCCCGCAGAGCGGGAGCTGGCGGAGCGGCTGGGGATCAGCCGGGTGACGCTGCGCGAGGTGCTGAAGGTCCTCCAGGACCAGGGTCTCGTCGAGTCGCGGCGCGGGCGCTACGGCGGCACGTTCGTCCTGCCGCGCGTGGACGCGGGCGGCGAGGACGAGCTGCGCCGGCGCATCGAGAGGGTCGACATCGAGGACGTGCTGCGGTTCCGTGAGGTGCTGGAGGTGGGGGCGGCGGGCCTGTGCGCGACGCACGGCCTCACCGACGAGCAGGCGGCACGGCTGCGGGAAGCCCTGGTCCGCACCCAGGACGCGCCGCTGACGGAGTACCGGCGCCTGGACACGCTGCTGCACCTCACACTGGCGGAGCTCGCCGGGTCACCGTCACTGACGGCGCAGTACGCGGCCGTACGGGCCTCGGTGAACGACCTGCTGGACTGCATCCCGCTGCTGGTGCGCAACCTGGAGCACTCGCAGCGGCAGCACGAGGCGCTGGTGGAGGCGGTACTGGACGGGGACGCCGACGGGGCGCGGGAGATCATGCGGGAGCACTGCGCGGGGACGGCGGCGCTGCTGCGGGGCTTCCTGGCCTGAGCACCGCCCTCACAAAGGTAATACCGTTGACCATTGGAGCTCTGGGAGGCCCGTATGACCGGACGGCCGCTGATCGGCGTGAGCACGTATTTGGAGGCCGGGGCGCGCTGGGGCGTCTGGGAGCTGGAGGCGGCGCTGCTGCCGGCGGGTTATCCGCGGCTGGTACAGCGGGCCGGCGGGCTCGCCGCGATGCTCCCGCCGGACGATCCGGCGCAGGCGGCGGCGACGGTGGCCCGGCTGGACGGTGTGGTGATCGCGGGCGGCCCGGATGTGGACCCGGCCCGTTACGGTGCGGAGCGCTCCCCGCGGACCGGGCCGCCCGCGCCAGAACGGGACGCCTGGGAACTGGCGCTGATCGGGGCGGCGCTCGCGTCCGGCACGCCGCTGCTCGGCATCTGCCGCGGGATGCAGCTGCTCAACGTGGCCCTGGGCGGCACACTCGTGCAGCACCTCGACGGTCACGTCGTCCAGGTCGGCGCGTTCGGCGGGCACAGGGTCAAGCCGGTGCCGGGCACGCGCTACGGCGAGGTGGCGCCGGAGTCGGTGTCGGTCCCGACCTACCACCACCAGGCCGTGGACCGCCTCGGGGACGGACTGGTGATCTCGGCGTACGCGGAGGACGGCACACCGGAGGCGGTCGAAGTGCCGGGTGCCGCCTGGGTGCTGGGCGTGCAGTGGCACCCGGAGATGGGCGAGGACGTCCGGGTGATGCGGGCGCTGGTGGAGGCGGCGTCCGCCTGGGTCTAGGCCGCGTCAAGCCCAGGCGCTTGTCTCCCGCGTGAGCCCTGGCCTCCGTCCCGTGTCAGCCCAGGCGCTTGTGGTGCCCCGTCAGCCCTGGCCTCCATGCCGCGTCAGCCCTGGCCTCGTCCCCGCGTCAGCCCGGCTTCCGTCCCGCGTCAGCCCAGGCGCTTGACTCCCCCGTCAGCCCTGACCTCCGTCCCGCGTCAGCCCAGGCGCTTGACTCCCCCGTCAGCCCTGACCTCCATCCCGCGTCAGCCCAGGCGCTTGTCTCCCACGTCAGCCCTGGCCTCCATGCCGCGTCAGCCCTGGCCTCGTCCCCGCGTCAGCCCGGCTTCCGTCCCGTCGGCCCTGGCGCTTGTCTCCCACGTCAGCCCTGGCCTCCGTCCCGCGTCAGCCCAGGCGCTTGACTCCCCGTCAGCCCTGACCTCCATCCCGCGTCAGCCCAGGCGCTTGACTCCCGCGTCAGCCCTGGCCTCCGTCCCGCGTCAGCCCAGGCGCTTGTCTGCCCCGTCAGCCCTGGCCTCCATGCCGCGTCAGCCCCAGCCTCGTCCCCACGTCAGCCCGGCTTCCGTCCCGCGTCAGCCCAGGCGCTTGACTCCCCCGTCAGCCCTGGCCTCCATGCCGCGTCAGCCCCAGCCTCGTCCCCGCGTCAGCCCGGCTTCCGTCCCGTCGGCCCTGGCGCTTGTCTCCCACGTCAGCCCTGGCCTCCGTCCCGCGTCAGCCCAGGCGCTTGACTCCCCCGTCAGCCCTGACCTCCATCCCGCGTCAGCCCTGGCCTCGTCCCCGCGTCAGCCCGGCTTCCGTCCCGCGTCAGCCCAGGCGCTTGACTCCCCGTCAGCCCTGGCCTCCGTCCCGCGTCAGCCCTGCCCTCTATGCCGCGTCAGCCCCAGCAGGTCCCGTCCCGGGCCCGTCGGACGGTGTCCGGTGCGCCATACCGCTCGCAGCGCGCGGTCCAGGCGTACGCCGTCGACCGGGACGCTCACCAGGCGGCGGGCCGAGAGCTCCTCGCCCACGGCGAGTTCGCTGAGGACCGCGGGGCCCGCGCCGCTCACCGCCGAGGCCTTCACCGCGGTGGTGGACGACAGTTCGAGAAGAGGGCGGGCGAGGCCGCCCAGGGCCGCGTCCAGGACCTGACGGGTGCCCGAGCCCTCCTCGCGGAGGATCAGCGGGGTCGAGGCCAGTTCCCCGGCCGTGAGCGGCCTGCGGCGGCGGGCCCACGGGTGCCCCGGCGCCGTCACCACGATGAGCCGGTCACGGGCGACGACCGCCTCGTCCAGGCCCGTCGGTACGGCGAGTCCCTCCACGAAGCCCAGGTCGGCCTCGTCCGCGAGCAGCCGTTCCGCGACCGCCGCCGAGTTCCCGGCCAGCAGCGACACCGCCGTGTCGGGCCGCTGGGCGCGCAGGGCGATCAGCCAGCCGGGCAGCAGGTACTCCGCGATCGTCATGCTCGCGGCCACCCGCAGCCGTGAGTCCCGCCGCCCCGGAGCGCCTGCGCCCCCGCGTCGAACGCCTCCGCCGCCTCCACGATCCGCCGCGCCCAGTCGGTGACCAGCGCCCCCGCGGCGGTCAGCCGGGACCCCGGGGCGAACGGTCCACCAGCGCCACCCCGAGCTGCCGTTCCATCGAGCGGATCCGGCTGCTGGCCGCCGGCTGGGTGATCCCCAGCTCCCGCGCGGCCCGCCCCAGGCTGCCCAGCCGGGCCACCGCGAGCAATAGCTCCAGTGCACCCAGATCCGGTACCCGATGCGCCAGACCCGCCCCCGGAAGCCCCGCCTCAACACCCTCAGCCATAAACACAGCTTATGCCCACATAGAGGCGTGATCCCTGGTGCCGGCCTCTGCCCGGCGGGACCGTGCATCCATGGTCACTGCAGCCCAGCCCCCAGGGTCCTTCTCACGGAGATCCGTCAGGAGCGCCCTCCCCCTGCCCGCCCGCTCCCGACGTGCCCCCGCCGTCCGGTACCTCGGACCGAACTGGTACGCCTCCGTGATGGGCACCGCGATCGTGGCGACCGCCGGCGCCGGTCTGCCCGGGGCCGTGCACGTGGCCGGACTGCGGACCCTCTGCACGGCTGTCTGGGCGCTGGCGTCGGCCCTGCTCGCGGCCCTGCTCGTCGCCCGCACCCTGCACTGGGTCCACCACCGCGACCAGGCCCGCGCCCATCTGCTCGACCCCGCCGTGGCCCCCTTCTACGGCTGCCTGGCCATGGCCCTGCTCGCGGTGGGCGGCGCCACCCTGGCCGTCGGCCGGGACTGGATCGGGGCGGGCCCCGCCATCGCAGTGGACACCGTCCTGTTCACCGCAGGCACTGTCATCGGTCTCGTCGCCGCCGTCGCCGTGCCGTATCTGATGGTCGCCCGGCACCGCATCGAGCCGGACCAGGCGAGCCCCGTGTGGCTGCTGCCCCTGGTCGCTCCCATGGTCTCCGCGGCCCAGGGACCGCTGCTGGTCCCCCACCTGCCCGCCGGCCGGCCCCGCGAGACGCTGCTGCTCGCCTGTCTCGCGCTGTTCGGGCTGAGCCTGCTGGCCACGCTCGTGACCCTGCCGCCGATCCTGACCCGGCTCATCACCTCGGGACCGCTCCCGCTGCCCCTGACACCGACCCTGTTCCTGGTGCTCGGCCCGCTCGGCCAGTCCACCACCGCCGTCGGCACCGCCTCCGACGCCGCCGCCCACGGCGCCGTGCCGGCCCCGTACGCCGAGGGCTTCGCCGTCCTCGCCGTGCTGTACGGCGTCCCGGTCATGGGATTCGCCCTGCTGTGGCTGGCGCTCGCGGCCGCGCTGGTGGCGCGGGCCCTGCGGCAGGGCATGGGCTTCGCCATGACCTGGTGGGCGTTCACGTTCCCGGTCGGCACCTGCGTCACCGGAGCGGAGGCGCTGGCCCGGCGCACGGGGCTCGCCGCCTTCGACGGGCTCGCGGTCGGCCTGTACGCGCTGCTCGTCGCCGCGTGGGCCGTGGCCGCCGTCCGGACCGGCCGGGGCGTCGTCAGCGGCGAGCTGCTCGCAGCGCCTGGGCGAGTACGTGTGGCGCCTCGGTCAACGAGGGCCCGTACCAGGTGAGGTGACGCCCGCTGACCAGCGCGCACGGCAGCCCTTCGAACGCCTCCGGACCGTCGTCGGCGGTGAAGCGGTACGGCTCGTCGGGCAGCACCACCAGGTCGGGGGCGGCGTCCCGCAGCTCCTGAAGGGGAACCTTCGGATAGCGCTCCGGGTGCGTCCCGTACAGGTTGCCGACGCCGAGCCGGGCCAGGACGTCCCCGGCGAAGGTGTCCCGGCCCAGCACCATCCAGGGCCTGCGCCAGACGGGGACGACAGCGGTCCTACGGGCCCCCGGCTCCGGCAGCCGTGACCACGCCGCCTCCGCCTCGTCCAGCCAGCGGGGCCGGGTCGGCGCGCCGCACGCCGCCACCACCCGCTCCAGCTCGCGGAAGGCCTGCGGCACGTTCCGCACCTCGGTGACCAGGACGTTCAGGCCCGCCTCACACAGGGCGGCGAGGTCCGGTTCGCGGTTCTCCTCCTCGTTGGCGAGCACCAGGTCGGGGGCGAGCCCGATGATCCGGTCGACCTTCGGGTTCTTGGTGCCGCCGATCCGGACGACGTCGAGGTCCGCCGGGTGGGTGCACCAGTCGGTGGCGCCGACCAGGACGCCCGGCACGGAGGCGGTGACGGCCTCGGTCAGCGACGGCACCAGTGAGACGACCCGCATCCTGCCTCCTCGGACCCCGGCGGTGACGGCAAGCAGGTCAGCGGCGGCGCGACCGGTCCTCGACCGCCTCGATGTGGTCCGCGACCGCGACCACCACCACGCGGGTGTCCGGGACGGTCGCCCGCCAGCGGTGCCGCACTCCCCCGCTCAGGTACAGCGTGTCCCCTCGCCCGAGCCGGTGCGCCCGGCCCTCCGCCTCTATCTCGACGGCGCCCTCGACGACGTACATCAACTCGTCGTTGCGGTGCTGGAACTCGCGTCCCTCGTCGTGGTCCCCGATGAACTCCATCGCGTGCAGCTGGTGGTGCCCGCGCACCAGCGGGCGCACTCTGGCCTGCCCCGGCGGCACCGCCTCGTCGTCGGCGCGCAGCACGTCCACGCTGCACGCAGGGTCCGCCGCAGCCAGCAGGTCGACGGCGGTGGTGCGCAGGGCGTCGGCGATCCGTTCCAGGGAGGGCCGGCTCGGACGCGCCCGCTCGTTCTCCACCTGGCTCAGGAAAGGCACCGACAGGCCGCTGCGCTCGGCCACGACGGCGAGGGTGAGCTCCAGCGCGCGGCGGCGCCGCCGTACGGCCGCGCCCACCCGAAGGGGCTGCTCTTTGTGGTCGCCCATCGCTCCGGCTCCCTCCCTCGCTCGTCGGTCCACTGCTTCTTCTGAGTTGTCTGCACCCTACGCATGTTCGGCAAACCGTTTCATGCGCCCGTCACATCGGTGTCATATACAAGAGTGGTGAAGGCCAGGGTTCGCGCCACCGGACGAGCGGTCCCGCCTCCCCGCGCACGCCGCGCTCACCTGCCAGAAAAGGGCTGACCAGGAGCGTCTGGCGCCCCGCGCGAGGTGCCGGATGCGTCGTGGACCGGTCAGGGAAGAGAGCCCTACGGTCACGATCGGCGAATTGGGCCGTTGCGGGGTTGACCGGATTTTTTCTCGTACGGCCTCGTACGGCGCTCGTACGGGAGTACGGGAGTACGGGAGTACGGGAGTACGGGAGTACGGAGCCGCCCGGCGCGGTGAGGGCGCCGGGCGGCTCGCGGTCCTGGGAGTGCTCCGGGTGTCCTCCCGGAGCACTACGGGCGGGTCACTGCGGAGTCATCCGCTGCACGATGTCCGGGTGCTGCTGCACCCACGCGGCCACGGCGGCCTCCTCATGGCCCTGGCCGCGGTTCTTGATCTCGCTCTCCAGGCTGCCCAGCTCCGCCTCGCTCATCCTGAAGTTCCTGATCCACTTGGTGAGCTGCGGGTACCGGTCCGGGAACGCCCGGGCGGCGATGGTGCGGATCGTGTTGCCCTCACCGAACAGCTTCTTGTCGTCCGCGAGCTTGGTGAGCCCGTACTGGCTGTACGCCCAGTGCGGCGACCACAGGACGACGGCGACCGGCTTCTTCTGCGCGTAGGCGCGCTTCAACTCGGCGAGCATCGCGGGCGTGGAGCCGTCGACGACCTGGTACTCCTTGTCGAGGCCGTAGCCGGGCAGGACCTTCGTCTTGAGCAGGTTCATCTCCCCGGTGCCGGGCTCGATACCGATGATCTTTCCGTCGAAGGTGCTCGCCTTGCCCTTGAGGTCCTCCAGGGACTTCACGTCCTTGACGTAGGAGGGCACGGCGATCTCCAGGGAGGTCGGCTGGTACCAGGTGCCCAGGTCCGTGAGCCTGTCCTTCGTCTTGTCCCAGTAGTTCTTCTGGGCGTACGGCAGCCAGGCGTCGAAGTTGAGGTCGAGGTCGCCGCTCGCCAGTCCCGTGTAGACGGGGCCGACGTCCATCTGCTTCAGGTCGAGCCGGTAGCCGCGCCGCTGAAGGACGTTCTTCCACAGGTAGGTGACGGCGACGTCCTCGTCCCAGGGGAACCAGGCGACGTTCAGCGGCCGCTCGGCCTCGGCCGGGCTGCCGGCCGCGGACTTCTGCACCGGGGCGAGCTTGTCGACGACGCCCGGGTTCTTCTTCAGCCAGGCCCGCACGGCGTCCTGCTGCCTGCCCTTCCCGGCCTTGTTGATATCCGCTTCCAGGCCGGTGAGCTGCTTCTCGTCCATCTTGAAGTTCTTCAGCCAGGTCCCGACGACCGGGTTGTCCTGGGCGAAGCCCTTGCGGGCGAGCGTGTGCACCGAGTCGCCCTTGCCCCAGGCGCCCTTGGGATCCTTGAGCTTCTTCAGGTCGTAGTCGTTGTACGCCCAGTGCGGCGACCAGAGCGTGACGACGACCGGCTTCTTCTGCCCGTAGGCGCGCTTGAGCTCGGCGAGCATCGCGGGCGTGGAGCTGTCGACGACCTGGTACTCCTTGTCCAGGCCGTACTTCTTGAGGACCGTGCTCTTGAGCAGGCTCATCTCACCGGCGCTGGACTCGATGCCGGTGATCTTCCCGCCGAAGGTGGCGGCCTTGCCCTTGAGGTCCTCCAGCGAGTCGATGCCCTTCATGTAGGAGGGCACGGTCAGCTCCAGCGACGTCGGGCCGTACCAGGAACCCAGGTCGTCGAGCCGGCTGCCGTACTTCTTCCAGTACTGCTGGTGCGTGGTGGGCAGCCAGGAGTCGGTCTCGAAGTCGATGTCGCCCTGCGCGAGCGAGGTGTAGAGCGGACCGGCGTCGAACTGTTTGACGTCGACCTGGAAGCCGCGCTGCTCCAGGACCTCCTTCCACAGGAACGTGGAGGCGACGCCCTCGTCCCAGGGGATGTAGCCGATGGTGATCTTCTTGCCCTGGCCGACGTTCTGCGCGTCGGCGGCGGTGGCGGACTTGCCTCCGCCCGCGAAGACGCCCATGCCGCCGGCGACCAGCGCGAGCACGACCACCCCGATCACGGCCACGGCGGGCCGGGGCCGGTAGGACCAGATCTTCAGACCCCGCGCGGCGCGCAGCCGGGCGGCGGCGCGGCGGCCCAGCGGGGAGACCTGGGTGCCGAGTGCGCTGGTCATGCGGTCCAGGTAGATCGCCAGGATGACGATGGCGACACCGGCCTCGGAGCCGAGGCCCACGTCGAGCTGGCCGATGGCCTCGTTCACGTCGCCGCCGAGGCCGCCGGTGCCGACCATGCCGGCGATGGCCGCCATGGACAGACCCAGCATGATCACCTGGTTGACGCCCGCCATGACGGTCGGCAGGGCGAGCGGCAGCTGGACGCGCAGCAGCGTGTCGCGCGGGGTGGTGCCGAACGCCTCCGCGGCCTCCACCAGCTCCTTGTCGACCTGGCGGATGCCAAGCTCGGTCATGCGGACGCCGGGCGCGAGGGCGAAGATCAGGGTGGCCACGATGCCGGCGGGCGCACCGGTGCCGAAGAACAGGATCGCCGGGATGAGGTAGATCATCGCGGGCAGCGTCTGCATGAAGTCGAGCACCGGCCGCACAAGGCCGCCGACCCGGCTGGAGCGGGCCGCCCAGATGCCGACGGGCACGGACACGACGAGCGCGATGAGCGTCGCCACGAGGACGAGCGACAGGGTCACCATCGCGTCGTCCCACAGTCGCAGGGAGTCGATGAAGGCGAAGCCGGCGAAGGCGAGGACACCGGCGGCCGTGCCGCGCAGCCAGAACGCGATCACGGCGAAGATGCCCGCGAGCAGCAGCGGCTCGGGTGCCTGCAGGACGGCGTTGATGCCGTCGAAGGCGCCCAGGAAGACGGTCTTGCAGAAGTCGAACAGCCACGCCATGTGGTGCAGCAGCCAGTCGACCAGGGAGTTGACCCAGTCGCCGAACGGGATCCTAGGCACGGGCGACCGCCTTCCCGCCGTGGGCGTCGCGCCTGTTGTCGCAGGGGGCGGGGTCGGCGGCCTCGTTGCCCAGGAAGCCCACCAGCCGCTCCCGCGGTACGACACCGATGAGCCGGTTGCCCTCGTCGACCACCCCGACGGGATGGGAGAGCCGGGCGCTGATCGCGCACAACTCGGTGAACGGCGTGTCGGGGGTCGCGGTCTCGCAGCCGCAGCCCGGGTCGTCGCCGGTGACCGTGGTGTCCATGACCGCGCCAGCGGTGAGCACCCGGGAGCGGTCGACGTCCTGGGTGAAGGATGCGACGTAGTCGTCGGCGGGGCGGACCAGGATGTCCTCGGCGGTGCCGATCTGCACGATGCGGCCGTCCCGCATCACGGCGATGCGGTCGCCCAGGCGCATGGCCTCGTTGAGGTCGTGGGTGATGAAGACGATGGTCTTCTTCAGGGTCTGCTGCAGCTGCAGCAGCTGGTCCTGCATGTCGCGGCGGATCAGCGGGTCGAGCGCGCTGAACGACTCGTCCATCAGCAGCAGGTCGGCGTCCGTGGCGAGCGCCCGGGCCAGGCCCACGCGCTGCTGCATGCCGCCGGACAGCTCGTCGGGCCACGACTTCTCCCAGCCGGCCAGGCCGCACAGGGCGAGCGCCTCGTCGGCGCGCTTCAGGCGCTCGGCGCGGGGCACGCCCTGCACTTCCAGGCCGTACGCGGCGTTCTCGCGGACGCTGCGGTGCGGGAAGAGCGCGAAGTGCTGGAAGACCATGCTGATCTTCCGTGCGCGGACCTCGCGCAGCTCACGGGGGCCGAGGGCGGTGAGGTCCTGGCCGTCGAAACGGACGTGTCCGGCGGTCGGCTCGAGCAGGCCGTTGAGCATGCGCAGCAGCGTGGACTTGCCGGATCCGGACAGGCCCATGACGACGAAGATCTGGCCCGGCTCCACCGTGAAGGACGCGTCGATCACAGCCGCGGTGGTCCCGTCGGCGCGTAGTTCCTCACGGTCGGCCCCCTGCCGGAGCCGTTCCACCGCCCGATCCGGTCGTCTGCCGAACACCTTGTACAGGTGCTCGGTCTCAAGCCTGGAAGACACAGGTACCTCTCGTCTCGAAGCCTCCGAGCCGCTGCAAACGTTGAAACTGCAACCGGCATCGCTTCGAGGCGCCCCTGCCCCCGGTCGTCAAGGCCAAACGCAAGGGTGGCCCAGTTCACAAGGCGTTTACTTCTGCCACGTATGTGCACGGCATGCCCACGGAAGGGGCACTGTCGGCGCCGTACGGCATGATGCGGAACGTGACGCAGAGAACTCGACGGCTCATGCTCCTCGACACCGCCTCGCTGTACTTCCGTGCCTACTACGGCGTGCCGGAGTCGATGAAGGCTCCCGACGGCACGCCCGTGAACGCCGTGCGCGGGCTGCTCGACTTCATCGACCGCCTGGTGAAGGACCACCACCCCGACGACCTGGTGGCCTGCATGGACGCCGACTGGCGCCCACACTGGCGGGTGGAGCTGATCCCCTCCTACAAGGCGCACCGCGTGGCCGAGGCGCACGAGGCGGAACCGGACGTGGAGGAGGTGCCGGACACGCTGTCCCCGCAGGTGCCGGTGATCGAGGACGTCCTGGACGCGCTGGGCATCGCGCGCGTGGGGGTCGCGGGGTACGAGGCCGACGACGTGATCGGCACGTTCACGGCGCGCGCCAAGGGTCCGGTCGACATCGTCACCGGCGACCGCGACCTGTACCAGCTGGTCGACGACGCGCGCGGGGTGCGGGTGCTGTACCCGGTCAAGGGCGTCGGCACGCTGCAGCTCACCGACGAGGCGGCGCTGCGCGAGAAGTACGGCGTGGACGGGCGGGGATATGCGGACCTGGCGCTGCTGCGGGGCGACCCCAGCGACGGGCTGCCGGGTGTCGCAGGCATCGGTGAGAAGACGGCCGCGAAGCTGCTCGCCGAGTTCGGCGACCTGGCCGGGATCATGGCCGCGGTCGACGACCCGGCCTCGAAGCTCACACCGGCCCAGCGCAAGCGGCTCGCCGAGGCCCGGCCGTATGTCGCGGTCGCGCCCTCGGTCGTCCGGGTCGCCGAGGACGTACCGCTGCCGGAGGTCGACACGGCGCTGCCGCGCACGCCGCGCGACCCGGCCGCACTGGACGCCCTTCAGGCCCGCTGGGGTCTGGGCGGCTCACTGAGGCGGCTGCTCACCACGCTGGGGGCGTGACGGTTCCGGGAGGAAGTGTCATCCCGTTCTCAGGGGAGAGTCGGGAATGAGGTGTTGACGGGCGGGAGATGCTAACTTAGGTGAACCTAACTCAGGGAACCGGGAGGCCGTCATGGCAGAGCGCCCCGCAGGCAAGGCGCGCAGGGCCCACACCGCGCAGGTGGTCCGCACGCAGCGGCTGACCCCGCACATGCAGCGGGTGGTGCTCGGCGGCGAGGGGCTCGCCGACTTCGCGGCGGGCGGTTGCACCGACCACTATGTGAAGCTGCTCTTCCCCCCTGCCGAGGGCGTCACCTATCCGGAACCCTTCGACCTGCAGCGCATCCGCGAGGAGTTGCCGCGCGAGCAGTGGCCCGTGACCCGGACGTACACCGTGCGCGCCTGGGATCCTGAGCACCGTGAGCTGACCCTGGACTTCGTGATCCACGGCGACGAGGGGCTCGCCGGCCCGTGGGCGTTGCGGGTGCAGCCGGGCGAGACCGTGCGGTTCATGGGGCCGGGCGGCGCCTACGCCCCGGACGCGAGCGCCGACTGGCACCTTCTCGCCGGTGACGAGAGCGCGCTGCCCGCGATCGCGGCGGCCCTGGAGGCACTGCCGGACGGCGCCCGGGTGCACGCGTTCGTGGAGGTGGCCGGCCCCGAGGAGGAGCAGAAGATCGACTCCGATGTGGAGGTGGTCTGGCTGCACCGCGGGCACCGGCCGGTCGGCGCGGCACTGACCGAGGCCGTACGGGCGCTTGAGTTCCCCGAGGGCCGACTGCACGCGTTCGTGCACGGCGAGGCCGGTTTCGTGAAGGAACTGCGCCGGCTGCTGCGCGTCGAGCACCGGATCCCCCGCGAGGACCTCTCCATCTCCGGCTACTGGCGCCTCGGGCACAACGAGGACGGCTGGCAGGCGTCGAAGCGGGAGTGGAACGCGCGCATAGAGGCGGAGCAGGAGGGCGCGTCCGCCGCGTAGGACACGGCGGCCGGACACCCAAGGCGGCGGCACCCCGGGGATGCCCGGGTGCCGCCGCCTTGTCGTGCGGTGCTCTCGCGAGGGCGTGAGGACTTGGGTCCCACCCCGACACCCCGGCGTGACGCCGGTGAAACAGGTGCTCCCTACGTTCGGTCGCCCGACAGCAATTTCTGTCGCCCGACAGGAACTCTCGCGCGCAGTGCGAAAGCAGGTTGCCGCCATGACGAGCACCGCCCCCGCCGACGTCCGCCCCGACCCTCCGGGCCCCGAGGGAGCCGCCGACCTGGCGCGCTTCGGCTACCGCCAGGAACTGCACCGCAGCCTGGGCCGGTACGCCTCCTTCGCGGCCGGGTTCTCCTTCATCTCCGTCCTGACGACCGTCTTCCAGTTCTTCGCGTTCGGGTACGCGTTCGGCGGGCCCGTCTTCTTCTGGACCTGGCCCGTGGTGATGGCGGGCCAGGTGCTGGTGGCCGCGTGCTTCGCCGAGCTGGCCGCCCGCTACCCGATCTCCGGCGCCGTCTACCAGTGGTCCTCACGGCTGTCGAACGCCGCCTTCGGCTGGTTCGCCGGCTGGATCATGGTCATCGGGCAGATCGTGGTGGTCGCCGCGGCGGCGCTGGCCCTGCAGATGGTGATGCCGCCGCTGTGGTCCGGCTTCCAGCTGGTGGGCGGCGACCCGTCACCCACCTCGCCCACCGGCGCGGCGAACGCGGCGGTCCTCGGCGTCATCCTGCTCGTGCTCACCACGCTCCTGAACGTCGTCGACAACCGGGTGATGTCCGCGGTGAACCGCATCGGGGTCACCGCCGAGATCATCGGCGCCTGCCTGATCGTCGTGCTGCTGCTCACCCATTCCCGGCGCTCCCCCGGCATCACCTTCCACACCGGCTCCGGCACGGGCGGGCTGCTCGGGGCGCTGCTCGTCGGGTCGTTCACGGCGGCGTACGTGATGATCGGCTTCGACAGCGCCGGCGAGATGAGCGAGGAGACCCACAACCCGCGCCGCACCGCGCCGCGCACCATCCTGACCGCGCTCGGCGCGGCGGGCCTGCTCGGCGGGCTCATCGTCCTCGGCGGCATTCTCGCGGCACCGAGCCTGACCGACGGCCGGCTCGGCACCGACGGTCTCAGCTATGTCCTGACCAGCAGCCTCGGCGACGGGGTGGGCCGGGTGCTGCTCGCCGACGTGGTGGTGGCGATCGCGGTGGCGACGCTGGCGATCCAGACGGCGGCCTGCCGGATGCTGTTCTCCATGGCCCGAGACGGCCGGCTGCCGTTCGCGCGGCGGCTCGCGCGGGTCAACCCGCGCACGGGCATGCCGAGCGCGCCGGCCCTGGTGGTCGGCGTGCTCGCCGCCGCCCTCCTGCTCCTCGACTTCGTCTCCCCGGACGCCTTCCTGGCCATCGGCACCACCTGCATCGTGATGCTGTACCTGGCCTATGCGATGGTGACGGGCCCCCTGCTGCTGAGGCGCCTGCGCGGCGGCTTCCCGGCCGGCGGCACGGACGAGGCGGGGGCCCCGCTGTTCTCGCTGGGCCGCTGGGGCATTCCCGTGAACGCCCTCGCCCTTGTCTACGGCCTCCTGATGACCGTCAACCTGGCCTGGCCCCGAGCCGCGGTGTACGACCCCACGGGCGGGCACTGGTACTTCCGGTGGTTCACGCTGCTGTTCCTCACGGCGACGGTCGCAGCCGGCGCCGCCTACCGGGCGTACCGGAGACGGACCCCCGCTTCCGCTCCCGTACTGGAGGCGGCGGTGCAGGAGGCGACCGCCTAGGGCTCTCGTTCGGATCATGCCGGGCTCGCGGGCCTGATCCACACGAGAGGCCCTGGGCCTTCGCGCCCCGCTCCGGCCGCCTCGTACGCTGGAGCCCCATGAGACGCCGACCCCGTACCCCGCCCTCTCCCCTGCCGCAGCGCAGCGGGGTCGATCCCGTGCGGGTGCGGTTGCCGTTCGACGGGGGATGGGCCACCGTGCGGGAGCATCTCGTGGCCCGGCTCGCGGCCGGGGACGGGGTGATCGACGGGATGCTCGAGGCGGGGCACGTCGTGGGGGCGGACGGACGGCCCGTCGCCCCGGACGCGGCCTATGTGCCGGGCATGTATGTGTGGTTCCACCGTGCGTTGCCCGACGAGCCGCGTGTGCCGTATCCGGTCGACGTGGTGTACCGGGACGAGCACGTCGTCGTCGCCGACAAGCCGCACTTCCTCGCCACAACCCCGCGCGGCAGCCACGTCGCCGAGACCGCGCTCGCCCGGCTCCGGCGCGACCTGGGCATCCCGACACTGACCGCCGCACACCGGCTGGACCGGCTCACCGCCGGGCTGGTGCTGTTCACCGTCCGGCCCGAGGAGCGCGGCGCCTATCAGTCGCTGTTCCGGGACCGGCGCGTCACCAAGGAGTACGAGGCCGTCGCCCCGTACGACCCCGAGGCCGCCCTGCCCCGCACCGTGCGCAGCCGCATCGTGAAGGAGCGCGGGGTGATGACGGCCCGGGAGGTGCCGGGCGAGCCCAACGCGGTCAGCCTGATCGAACTGCTGGAGCACCGCGCCGGGCTCGGCCGCTACCGGCTGCTTCCGTACACCGGGCAGACCCACCAACTGCGCGTGCACATGAACGCGCTGGGCCTGCCGATCATCGGAGACCCGCTGTATCCGGTGGTGGCCGCCCCCGCGCCGGCCGGTGACTTCCGGCGCCCGCTGCAACTGCTGGCGCGGGTGCTGGAGTTCACCGATCCGGTCACGGGACGTGCGCACCGCTTCGTCAGCGAGCGGGTGCTCGAGGCCTGGTCCTCCTACGAGGCATGGGCCGGGTAGCGGCTCAGCGGCTCCGCCACCAGTGCAGCACCCGGCGCCACAGTCCCGGCCGGGGCCGCGGCTCGGCGGCCGGCTCGGAGGGCGCCGGCGGGGCGGCCGGCGGCGGGGGCGGAGCCGGCAGCGGGTCCGGGACGGCGGTGGCGCTCCCGGCAGCGGACGCCGTCGTGATCTCCCAGTCGGTGCGCTGTGCCGGCTCCGGCCGCAGCGACGGCTGCTGCGTGACGTCCTGCGGCGGCTTCGGCTGGAACCGCACCGGCAGTTGCACCAGGTGCCGCGACGCGATGGACGCGGTCCAGCGCAACTCGTCCTCGTCGCAGTCGAGTTCCAGGTCGGGCAGCCGCGTCAGCAGGGCGTCGATGCCGGTGTCGGCGATGGCACGCCCGATGTCCTGGCCGGGGCACTCGTGCGGGCCGCCGCCGAAGGCGAGGTGGGAGCGGTTGCCCTGCATGTTGGCCGAGAGGTCGGGCCGCACCCGCGGGTCGACGTTGCCGGGCGCGATGGCGAAGAGCAGTCCGTCGCCCTTGCGGATGCGCTGCCCGCCCAACTCCGTGTCCTGCTTGGCGAAGTAGCCGAGAATGCTGCTGAACGGCGGCTCGTCCCACAGGGACTGCTCGACCGCCTCGGGCACCGTCATCTGGCCGCCCCTGAGCTGCGCCCGGAACCGCGGATCGGTGAGGATCATCCGCAGCACGTTGGCGAGGAGGTTGGCGGTGGCCTCGTAGGCGGCGATCAGGACCACCCGAAGGTGCTCCCTGATCTCGTCGTCGGTGAGCCGGGCCGGGTGGTTGATGAGGTGGGTGGTGAAGTCGTCGTCGGGATCGGTCCTGCGGCGGGCGACGAGCCGGCCGAGGGCCTCCACGATGTACTGGTTGCTGGCGATCGCGGTCTCGGTGCCCTTGAGCATGTCGCGGGCGGCGTGCACGATCCGGTCGTTGTACTCCTCGCCCATGCCGAGCACCTCGCACATCACCGCCATCGGGAGGTGGTCGGCGAACTGGCCGACGAGGTCGGCCCGGCCCTGTTCGCAGAAGCGGTTGACGAGGTACTGCGTCGCGCGGTTGATGAACCGGCGCAGTCCCCGGTAGTCGATGGTCGACATGGCGCCGGTGACCGCACCGCGCAGCCGAAGATGCTCGTCGCCCTCGGCGTGCGAGCAGATGGGCTGCCAGGCGAAGTGCGGCGTCAGCGGGTGGTCGGGCTTGACCTCGCCGCTCACCAGCGGGGCCCAGATGCGGCTGTCACGGGTGAAGTGCGCGGGGCTGCGCACCATGTGCAGGTTCTCCGCGTGCCCCAGCACGACCCAGATCGGCACGTCGTCGTGGAGCAGCGCGGGCGCCACGGGGCCGTGGTCGGCGCGGAGTTTCTCGTACAGGGCTCCCAGGTCCTCCGCCTCGGGACCGTACAGCCGGCGCACTCCGCCGGGGCCGAGGCCGTGGGCCGGACAGCCGGGCGGCGGGACGGCCGAGGAGGCGTCCGTGCCGGTGTGGTCGCTGCCGGTCGGGGAGGGGGATTCAGGCGTCACGATGGTCGCTCCGGAACGTCAGGTCGAACCTGTGTCTTGGGGTCGAGGTGGAGATGGGAATGGGCACGGAACAGGGGGACGGCGACGCGGGCGTGCTCAAGCGGTCGCGATCGCCTTCACACGGGGGCGCGGGCGCCTTCATGCGGTCGGCACGGGCGCTTCACGCGGCGGGCGCGGGCGCCTTCACACGGGCGCGCGGCGCATCGCCAGGGAGTGCAGGAAGCGCACCAGCGTCATCAGGACCTCGCGGCTGGAGGCCCGACGCCGGGCGTCACACTCCATGATCGGGATCTCGACGGGCAGGTCGAGTGCCCCGCGCAGCTCCTCAATGGGGTAACGAGGCGCGTCGGGAAAGGAGTTGACGGCGACCACGAAGGGCACGCCACGCTCCTCCAGCCGGCCGATGACATCGAAGCTGACCTCGAGGCGGCGGGTGTCGAGGAGGACGACGGCGCCGAGCGCGCCCTCGAACAGGCCGTTCCACAGGAACCAGAAGCGTTCCTGGCCCGGGGTGCCGAACAGGTACAGCACCAGCTGCTCGGTGATGCGGATCCGGCCGAAGTCCATGGCCACGGTGGTGGCCGTCTTGCTGTCGGAGCCGTAGTTGTCGTCGACCCCGATGCCCGCCTGGGTCATGGTCTCCTCGGTCGTCAGCGGCCTGATCTCGCTGACGGAACCGACCATGGTGGTCTTGCCGACCCCGAACCCGCCCACGATGACGATCTTGACCGCGGCCTGCGTGGTATGCGGCAGGTGGTCCTCGGGGGGCGGCCCCGGGACGGTGTCAGAGCTTTTGAAGTCCATGCATCACCGCTTCGAGGAGGGAACGGTCGGGCACCGCCTGCCGGACGATCGGGGCGCGCGCCTGGACCAGTTCGGCCGCCAGCAGGTCGGTGATCAGCATGGTCACCACACTGAACGGCAGACTGAGGTAGGCCGAGATCTCGGCCACGGACAGGGGGGCCCGGCAGAGCCGGAGCAGGGCCGACTGCTCGGGCGTGGCGGCGGGCGGCGGGTCGGCGCTGGTCACGATCAGGGTGACCAGGTCGATGGGGGCCCGTTCACCCCCGTCGGCCGCGCCGGCGAGGATGTACAGCCGCTCGGGCTGCTTCCCCTCGCCTTCCGCCGCGCCGCCTTCGGTGACAGGCTCCGGGGGAGGCTGTTCCCGGGGATGGCGCCGGCGCCGTTGCGGAGGAGTCATACGGTCTGCCCGGTCCGTCGCGGCGGACTCGTCAGGTGGTCGCCGATGCGGACGACGAGATCGCGCATGCGGTTGCTCATCAGGCCGGCCTCCGCGACCACGTCGGAGAGCACCGCCAGATAGGCGTTCGGGCCGGCCTCCATCATGTAGAAGTAGCCGCCGTCGATCTCGATGATGACCATGCGCATCCGGCCGTCGCTGTCCGGCATCTCGGCCGCGACCGCCCCGGCCAGGCTCTGCAGTCCGGCGCAGGCCGCGGCGACGCGGTCGGCGGCGTCCGGGTCGCCGCCGTGGCGGGCGATGCGCAGCCCGTCGGCGGAGAGCACCACGATCTGGTGGATGCCCGGCACGCCGTCGGCGAGTTCCTTCAGCAACCAGTCCAGGTTGCCTCGCTGCTGGATCACTTCGGGTCCCCCTCGTCGTCGGCCTGGGCAGCGGCCGGCTCGTCGGTGCTGGTGGTTGCGTGCGCGTCGTCGTCGGGCGGCCCGGAGGAGAAGGCGTTCGGGTCCGGGTCGGCCTTGAGACCGGCGAAGAACGCCTCCACCCACATGCCGGGCGGCGGCTCGTCCTTCTTCTTGCGTTCGCGCTCGGGCCTGACCGGCGCGTGGCTCCTGGCCTGAATGGCCTGGGCGGCTGCTTCCGCGGCGGCCGCCTCGGCGATCTGCTGGCTCAGCGGGATCTTCACCCGGCTGCGGCGCTGCGGCAGGCCGCCCGCCGTCCACTCGGTGACCACGGGGACGTCGTCCTCCAGGGACAGCCGCTCCGGGACCCGGGGCCCGGTGGTGGGGCGGCGGGGCTTCTCCTTGCGCTTGGGCCCCTCGACGCCGTCGTTGTCCAGGGTCGGAATGGAGGTGATGCCGACGCCGTGGGCCTGTCCGGGGGCGGGGTCGGTGGTCGTCATGTCGTTCGGGACGACGAGGATGGCGCGGACACCGCCGTACGCCGACTTCCGCAGCGAGACCTCCATGTTGAACATGGACGACAGGCGGCCGACGACCGCAAGACCCAGGCGGGGGGCCTCACCGAGCTGCTGGACGTCCACTCCGGCCTGGGCCTCGGCGAGCATCCTCTCGACCTTGGCGCGGCTCTCCCCGCTGAGGCTGACTCCGCCGTCCTCGATCTCGACGCAGACACCGGTCTGCACCTCGGTGGCGGTGACGTGCACCTTGGTGTTGGGCGGCGAGTAGCGCGTGGCGTTGTCGAGGAGTTCGGCGGCGGCGTGGATGATCGGCTCGACCGACTCGCCCCTGATGTTCACCTTGGCGATGGAGTGCAGCTCGATGCGGCGGTACTCCAGGATCCGGCTCATCGCGCCGCGCAGACAGCTGTACAGCGGCACGGGCTGGGGCCACTTGCGGCCGGGGCGGCCGCCGCCGATGACGGCGATGGAGTCGGCGAGGCGACCGATGAGCGCGTTGCCGTGGTCGAGGCGCAGCAGGTCGTCGAAGACCTCGGGGGTCAGGCCGTGGTCCTCCTCCATCTCCCGCAGTTCGTTGGCCTGCTGGTGGACGATGGCCTGGACGCGGCGGGCGATGTGGACGAAGGCGCGCAGCGCGGAGTCACGCCGCGCGATCTCACGGTCGATGACCTGGAGCACGGTTTTCAGCAACCGGCGCTGCGCGTCGGGGATCCCGCGGAACTCCGGGGTGCCGTCGACGAGCTGGGTGAGCACCTGTCCGGGCGAGATGGCTTCGCGCAGCTTGGCGACCGCCCTGGGCACGATCTCGGTGCGGAGGTAGTCGAGGTCGTCGTTCTGCGAGGCGATCCGCCGCTCCAGGAAGGCGGTGCGCTCCGCGCAGTCGGCGCGCAGCGCACGCAGGGCGCGTTCGCGGTGGACCGCCACGGCCGCGACGGCGGTCACCAGGACCGTGGCGATGGCCCCGCACCAGCCGACGGCGGTCCGGGCCGGCCCGGTGAGCACGGCGACGGCGGCCCCCGTCGCCGCGCACATCAGTATGAACGGCACCAACAGAACGCGTGCGTAGGGAAGTTCACGGCCACCGGGAGGCGATTGAACACTCACCATGTATGCCCTCTGAGACGGAATCGGCTGGATCGGGGGTGCTTACGAAAAAAAGACGGGTAGGTACCGGATCGGAACGGGGTGACAACTGGATCTTCGGTATGTTTGGGAACAGGCGCACGAATACACCTCAACTCGGTGCGCCGCGGGCGAGCTTAGTCCGACCGGATCATCGCTATGTCATATTCGGCAAGCACCTGAAATGCCCCGCGCGTCAGGAGTACGCTCGGCATTTTTCATACGGTGTGCTGCGATTCGAACACACACTGTCACGGCGTACGGGCAGGCGAGAGAGGTCCCCCGCCCAGGTGAATTCCCCTGTGCCAGTGGACTGGTGGACTTGATGACCCGAGGCCCCGAGGCCCCGAGGCCCTTGGGAGCGCCTCAGACTCCGGCGATGCGCAGCGCCGCGTCCGCCGTGGCCTCCGCGAAGACGGACACCGGGCGGTCCGGGTCGGAGCGGTGGACCAGGATGACGCCCTCGATCAGCCCGAAGACCAGATCCGTCCGCAGATCCAGCTCACCCTTGGCGAGGCCGGAGCCCGCACGGGTGGCGGCGATCAACTGCCGGTAGGTGTCCTTGAGTTCGGAGCGCACGGCATGGAAGCCTGCGAACCGCTCGGAGCGCACCTCCGGCAGCAGGTAGAGGCCGCCCAGGTTGTGCGGGCCCCCGCAGAGCAGCTCGACGTCGGTGCGGCACAGCTCCCACAACCGGTCCTCGGCCGGAGCGGTGTCGTCGGCGAGCAGGTCGCGCGCACAGGACAGCGAGGGCGTGACGGTGGACTCCAGCAGCTCGGCGAGCAGTTCCTCCTTGCCGGACACGTAGTGGTACATGGAGGCCTGCCGCATACCGGCCCGCTCGGCCACGGCGCGCGTGGTGGTCGCGGCATACCCGCGAGTGGTGAACAACTCGGCGGCGGCCGTGAGGAGCTCGTCGCGCGGCGACAGTCCGCTGTCGGGCCGCCGCTCCGCCCGCGGCCTGCCGACCCGCCGCCCACCACCGGTTCCCATGCGGTCGATCCTCGCACATGACGCCGTACGGCGATCTGGGCGCGGTGCGACGACGGGCCTGCCCGGCGTCCGCCGTGAGGGACCGGAAACCAACCGGCAACGCCCGGGACACGGCGACGACCCGGTCCCCGCCTAATTTCTGTCGAGCGACAGAAATCGCCGCAGCAGTCACCCGACCCCGAAAGGTCCCGCGATGGCGACAGCGACCACCTACGGAGCACGCGACCACGCCCGGGCACAGGAGGGCGCCCGAGCCGAAGCCATGCCCGTCGTGCCGGCGAGCGCCTGGCCGGCGCCGCCCTGTGAGGCGGGCCACCTGGTGTGGGCGGAGACCGTGGCGGGCGGCAACTACACGCACCGCGTGCTGGCCCGCGGCACCGAGTTGCGGCTGACGGATCTGCTCGGCGACGCCTGCGCCCATCTGCTGCTGTTCGTCGCCGACCGCCCGTGGGAGCGGCTGAACGTGGCCGACACGGTCAAGGTGCAGTGGAACGCGTATCTCGGTGAGGGGCGCCTGCTCCTGTCCGACCAGGGCCGCGTCCTCGCATCGGTCGTCGCGGACACCTCCGGTCGGCACGACGCCCTGTGCGGCACCTCCACGCTCGTCCGCAACACCGAGCGCTACGGGGACGGCACCCCGCAGTCCGCGTCCCCCGCCGGACGCGAGTTGTTCAAGCTGGCCGCCGCGAAGAACGGGCTGGAGCCGCGCGACCTGCCGCCGTCGCTGTCGTTCTTCCAAGGCGTGGAGATCCGCGAGGACGGCGCCCTCGACTTCACGGGCTCCGCCGGCCCGGGCGGCAGCGTCACCCTGCGAGCCGAGCAGGACGTCACGGTGCTCATCGCCAACGTCCCCCACCCGGTCGACCCGCGCCCGGACTACGTGTGCACCCCGCTGGAGGTCCTCGCCTGGCGCTCGGAGGCGACCCGCCCCGGCGACCAGCTGTGGGAGACCACCCCCGAGAGCCGCCGTGCCTTCCTGAACACCGCCGAATTCCTCGCCGCGAGGGGGCTCGCATGAAGAACGTGAAAACCGTCGTTCCGGCCCGTGCCGCCTGGTCGTCCGTCGTGCGCACCGGCGAGACGCTGACCGTCACCGACCTGTACGGCAACCAGGCCGTCGACTTCCTCGTCTACGACGCACACGACACGTCCGTGCGCTACAGCGCCCCCGACACGATCCAGGCGCAGGGCACCATCTTCCTGACCACGGGCAGTGTGCTGCTGTCCAACGAGCACACCCCGCTGATGACGGTCGTCGCGGACGACGTGGGCCGCCACGACACGGTCGGCGGCGCCTGCTCCAAGGAATCGAACACGCTGCGGTACGGCCACCACACCTGGTCGCAGCACGCCTGCGTGGACAACTTCCTGGCGGAGGGCGTCAAGTACGGCCTCGGCAAGCGCGACCTGGTGTCCAACATCAACTGGTACATGAACGTTCCCGTCGAGAAGGACGGCACCCTCGGCATCGTCGACGGCATCTCGGCCCCCGGCCTCTCGCTGACCCTGCGGGCGGAGCGGGACGTCCTCGTGCTCGTCTCCAACTGCCCCCAGATCAACAACCCGTGCAACGGTTTCGAGCCGACGGCGGTGGAGATGACGATCGAAGCGGGCCGGGGGGACGGCGCATGAGCTTCGACACGCTGCTGGTCGCCAACCGGGGCGAGATAGCCGTCCGGATCCTGCGCACGGCCCGCGAGCTCGGCCTGCGCACGGTCGCGGTGTACTCCGACGCGGACCGCTCGGCGCCCCACGTCCGACTCGCCGACCGGGCGGTACGGCTGGGCCCGGCGCCCGCGAGGGAGTCCTACCTCGATCCGGACCTGGTCCTGAAGGCCGCCAAGGACACGGACGCCGGGGCGATCCACCCCGGCTACGGCTTCCTGTCCGAGGACGCGGCGTTCGCGCGCCGCTGCGAGGACGCCGGGATCGTGTTCGTGGGCCCGACCCCCGAACAACTGGAGCTGTTCGGCACCAAGCACACCGCGCGGGCGGCGGCGTTGGCGGCGGGGGTACCGCTGGCCCCGGGCACGGGCCTGCTCGCCTCCCTGGACGAGGCGCTCGACCAGGCCGACACGATCGGCTACCCGGTGATGCTCAAGGCCACCGGCGGGGGCGGCGGCATCGGTATGTCGGCATGCCGATCCGCCGGCGAACTCACCGAGGCGTGGGAGCGGGTGCAGCGGGTCGCCGCCGCCTCCTTCTCCACGGCCGGTGTCTTCCTGGAGCGGCTCGTCGAGCACGCCCGCCATGTCGAGGTGCAGATCTTCGGGGACGGCGCGGGGAAGGTCGTCACCTTGGGCGACCGCGACTGCTCCCTCCAGCGCCGCAACCAGAAGGTCGTGGAGGAGGCACCGGCGCCGGAGCTCCCGCCCCGCATACGGCGGCGACTCACCGAATCAGCCCGTGACTTGTGCGCCTCCGTCGGCTACCGGTCCGCCGGCACCGTCGAGTTCGTGTACGACGCGGCCCGCGAGGAGGCGTACTTCCTGGAGGTCAACACCCGCCTCCAGGTCGAGCACCCGGTGACCGAGGAGGTGTACGGCGTCGACCTGGTCGCCTGGATGCTGCGCCTGGCGCGCGGCGACCACGGCGTCGTACGGGACCCGGGCGCGCCCCGCGGCCACGCCGTCGAGGCCCGCCTCTATGCCGAGGACCCCTCCCGCGACCACCGGCCCGGCGCCGGACTGCTCACCCGGGTCGAGTTCCCGCAGGGCGTGCGCGTGGACGGCTGGGTCGAGACGGGCACGGAGGTCACCACCTCCTACGACCCCCTGCTCGCCAAGGTGATCGCGTACGGCCCGGACCGGGAGCACGCGCTGCGGCGGCTGGACGAGGCCCTGGCCCGCACTCGGATCGACGGTATCGAGACCAACCTGGGCCAGATCCGGGCGGCCCTCGCGGCCGACGCCTTCCGGTCCGCCACGCACTCCACGGCGACCCTCGCAGGCGTCACGGACCCCACCCCGCGTATCGAGGTCGTGGCGGCCGGAACCCTCACCACCGTGCAGGACTGGCCGGGCCGCACCGGCTACTGGCAGGTCGGCGTGCCCCCGTGCGGCCCGATGGACGACCTGTCCTTCCGGCTCGGCAACCGGGCGCTCGGCAACGCGGAGGGAGCTCCCGGCCTGGAGTGCACGCTCCAGGGGCCGACCCTGCGCTTCACGCACGCCACCACCGTGTGCGTCACGGGCGCCCCGGCACCGGTCACGGTGGACGGCACGCCGGTCGCGCAGTGGGAGCCGGTGACGGTGCCGGCGGGCGCGGTCCTGGAGGTCGGGGCGCCCTCCGAGCACGGGCTGCGGACGTATGTGCTCTTCGCGGGCGGCGGCCTGGACGTGCCCGCCTTCCTCGGCAGCACGGCCACCTTCACCCTGGGCCGGTTCGGCGGCCACGGCGGCCGGGCGCTGCGCACGGGAGACGTCCTGCACGGCGGCACGGTGACGACGGGTTCCCCGGTGCCGGCCGCCGACCGCCCGGCCTTCACCTCGTCGTGGCTGCTGGGAGCGCTGGAAGGCCCCCACGCGGCACCGGAGTTCTTCACCGAGGACGACATCCACGACTTCTACGCCGCCGAGTGGAAGGCCCACTTCAACTCGGCCCGCACCGGAGTACGCCTGGTCGGCCCCAAGCCGCGCTGGGCTCGCCCGGACGGCGGCGAGGCGGGCCTGCACCCGTCCAACATCCACGACACGCCGTACTCGGTAGGCGCCGTCGACTACACGGGCGACATGCCGGTCCTGCTCGGGCCGGACGGCCCGTCGCTCGGCGGCTTCGTCTGCCCGGCGACCGTGCCCACCCGGGAACGCTGGAAGCTCGGCCAGCTGCGCCCGGGCGACACCGTCCGCTTCGCACCGCTGGCCGACGACGGCACGCCCCGGCCCGCCATCGTGGACGGCGGCGTACTGGCCCGGGACGGCGATGTGACATACCGGCGCAGCGGCGACGACAACCTGCTGGTCGAGTTCGGGCCCATGCGGCTGGACCTGGCGCTGCGGATGCGGGTGCACGCGCTGATGGAGGCGGTGTCGCAGGCGTGCCTGGACGGGGTCACCGATCTCACCCCCGGCATCCGCTCCCTCCAGATCCAGACCGACCCGCGCCGGCTCGCCCAACCCGAACTGCTCGCGTCCGTAAGAGAGCTGGTCGCGGCCCTGCCTCCCACCGACGAACTGGTCGTCCCGTCCCGCACGGTCCACCTCCCCCTGTCCTGGGACGACCCGGCCACCCGTGAGGCCATCGCCCGCTACATGGCGGGCGTCCGCGACGACGCTCCCTGGTGCCCTTGGAACATCGAGTTCATCCGTCGCGTCAACGGCCTGCAATCGGTGGAGGACGTCCACCGCACGGTCTTCGACGCCGAGTACCTGGTCCTGGGCCTGGGCGACGTCTACCTGGGCGCCCCGGTGGCCACACCGCTGGACCCGCGCCACCGCCTGGTGACCACGAAGTACAACCCGGCCCGCACCTGGACCGCCGAGAACTCGGTCGGCATCGGCGGCGCCTACCTGTGCGTGTACGGCATGGAGGGCCCCGGCGGCTACCAGTTCGTGGGCCGCACGACACAGGTCTGGTCGGGATGGCAGCAGCGGGGCGCCTTCGAGCCGGGCTCCCCGTGGCTGCTCCGCTTCTTCGACCGCATCAAGTGGTACCCGGTGAGCGCGGAGGAACTGCTCGAACTCCGCGCGGACATCGTCTCGGGCCGCTTCGTGCCGCGTATCGAGGAGGGCGTGTTCTCCCTGGCGGAGTACGAGGCGTTCCTCACCGGGAACGCCGCGGCGATCGCCGGGTTCAGGGCCCGTCAGCAGGCCGCCTTCGCCGCGGAACGCGCCGCCTGGGAGGCGTCGGGCGAGTTCGCCCGAGCGGAGACGACGACCGTACCCGCGGCGCGGTCCGAGGTGACGGTTCCGCCGGGCGGCCGGCTCGTGGAGGCCGACTTCGCCGCGTCCGTGTGGCAGGTGAACGTGGAGCCGGGCGACGAGGTGACGGCAGGACAGCCCCTGCTGGCCCTGGAGGCGATGAAGATGGAGTCGAGGGTGCACGCGCCGGTCGACGCCGTGGTGACGGAACTCCTCACCAAGCCGGGCGCCCAGGTGGAGGCGGGCACGCCACTACTGGTCCTCGCGCCACTGCAGCCCACGGCGCCATGAAACCCGGCCGGTGGTCTGCCGACCAACCCGCCTCAGCTCAGGAGCACACATGTCGACCCTCACCCGAGTCCGCCTCGCCTACGCGCGTGCGGAAACCGTCAACCGCCCCGAAATCTGGATCGATCTCCGCCCCAGGGAAGCGGTGGAGGCCGAAGCAAGCGCCGTTGACGCCCGAGTGGCCGCAGGCGAACACCTCCCCTTGGCCGGCAGGCTCTTCGCGGCGAAGGGCAACATCGACGTCGAGGGCCTGCCCACCACAGCAGGCTGCCCGGCCTACGCGTACACACCCGAAGAAGACGCCCCGGCCGTGGCACGCCTACGCGAAGCCGGCGCCATAGTGATCGGCACGACGAACCTGGACCAGTTCGCAACCGGTCTGGTGGGAACGCGCTCCCCCTACGGCGCTGTCCGCAACGCCTGCGATCCAGCAAGGATCAGCGGCGGCTCCAGTTCCGGCTCAGCCGTGGCGGTGGCGCTGGGCATCGTCGACTTCGCCCTGGGCACCGACACCGCGGGCTCCGGCCGCGTCCCGGCCGCCTTCAACGGCATCGTCGGCCTGAAGCCCACCCGTGGCCTCGTCCCCACGACCGGTGTCGTACCGGCCTGCGCCTCGATCGACTGCGTCACGGTGTTCGCCCGTACGCTCCCGGAGGCCGAGCAGGCCCTGGCCCACATGGCCGCACCGCCCGATCGCGCGCTCCCGCCGCTCCCCCAGCGGGCCCCGGGCCCGTGGCGCATCGCGGTCCCACCGCTCGCCGACCTCGGCGAACTGGACGAGGGCTGGGCGGAGGCCTACGACGCCACGGTCGCCCGGATCGCCGACGCGGGCGCCGAGGTGCGAAGCATCGACCTGGCTCCCTTCACGCAGGCGGCCGCGATGCTGTACGAGGGCGCGTTCGTGGCGGAGCGCTATACGGCGGTCGGGGGCTTTGTCGACAAGTTGATCGCCGAGGGTGGCGCGGGCCTCGACCCGACGGTCGCCGGCATCATCGCCCGCGCCCGCGACGTCCCGGCCCACCGGCTCTTCGCCGACCAGGCCGCCTGGCCGCGTTGCGGGCCCGTGCCCTGGCGGAACTGGCCGACGCGGATGCCCTGTTGCTGCCCACCGCCCCGGGCCACCCCACGCTCGCCGAGGTCGCCGCGGACCCGCTGGGCGTCAACGCCCGTCTGGGCCGCTTCACCAACTCCACGAACCTGTTCGATCTGGCGGCGGTGGCCGTACCGGCGGGCGAGGTGAACGGACTGCCGTTCGGCGTCATGCTGATCGGCCCGGCGTTCACGGACGAACGGCTGGCCCGGATCGCCCGAGTGCTGGAACCGGAGACGTCTGTGGCCGTGGTGGGCGCACACCTGTCGGGCAGCCCCTGAACCCCCAACTCCTGGCACTGGGCGCGCGGCTGGACCGTACGACGACCACGGCCCCCGTCTACCGCCTGCACGCCCTGCGCACCGACCCGCCGAAGCCGGGCCTGGTGCACGTCGGCGAGGGCGGAGCGGCGATCGAGACGGAGGTCTGGCGCCTGCCCGCAGAGGGGCTGGGCCGCCTGCTCACCGCTCTGCCCCGCCCGATGACGCTGGGCAGCGTGGAACTGGCGGATGGAAGCCGGGTCCCGGGCTTCTTGTGCGAACCCAGCGCCTTGACCGACACCGAGGACATCACGGAGTACGGCAGCTGGCGGACGTATGCAACTCGGAGGCAGGGTCAACAGGCCTGAAGGGGCGCGGGGGCTGTGACATGGCGCGGCTCCGCCGCGCGGGCGCGAGCAACCACGGACGACCCGCACCCGCCCGACTACTCTCACCCCACCGACGAGTAGGCGACAACACCCCGCAGCAACTGATCAACCGCCTTACGCGCGGCCTTGCCCACGGTCGAGCCCTCCACAGGAGAAGCCGCCGCGATCTGCCCCAGGACGTCGATCACCTGCTTGCACCACCGCACGAAGTCACCGGCCGGCATCTCCGCCTCGTTCAGGACCTCGTCCAGCCCCTTCCCGCTGGCCCACATGTACGCGGCCCAGGCGAACCCGAGGTCGGGTTCGCGCTGGCCGACGCCCTCGGTCTGGTTGATGCGGAACTCCTCCTCCAGGGCGTCCAGACGGCCCCAGATCCGTACCATCTCGCCGAGCGCGGCCTTGGCCTTGCCCGAGGGCAGCTTCGGCGCCATGGCGTCGTCGCCGACCCGGGCCTCGTACACCAACGCGGAGACGCACGCGGCGAGTTCGGCGGGGGCGAGACCCTCCCAGACGCGTTCGCGCAGGCATTCGCTGGCGAGCAGGTCGAGTTCGCCGTAGAGCCGGGCGAGCCGCTTGCCGTGCTCGGTCACCTCGTTGCCGCGCAGGTAGTCCAGTTCGGTGAGCAGCGCCACGATCCGGTCAAACGTACGCGCGATCGTGTTCGTCCGGCCCTCGATGCGGTGTTCCAGCTGCTTGGTGTCGCGCAGCAGCCGGTGGTAGCGCTCGGCCCAACGGGCGTGGTCCTCACGGTCGTTGCACCCGTGGCAGGGGTGGGCGCGGAGCGCGGAGCGCAGCCGGGCGATCTCACGGTCGTCGGCCGCCTGGGAGCGCCGCTTGCGGTGCCGCTCCGGCGGGATGTGCCCGGCCTTGGTGCGCAGCGCGGAGGCGAGGTCCCGGCGGGACTGCGGTGAGCGCGGGTTGAAGGACTTGGGGATCCGCATCCGCTCCAGCGGTTCGACGGGTACCGGGAAGTCGATCGCGGCCAGCCGCTTGACCTGCCGTTCGGCGGTGAGGACGAGCGGGCGCGGGCCGTCCTGGTACTCCAGGCCCCGGTGGCCGTTGGAGCGGCCGGCGGGCAGGCCGGGGTCGAGGACCAGGGCCAGGCCCGCGTACTTACCGGTGGGGACGTGGATGATGTCGCCTGGCTTGAGCTTCTCCAGGGCGACGACGGCCTCCGCGCGGCGCTGGGCGGCGCCCTGCCGGGCCAGCTCGGTCTCGCGATCCGTGAGCTGGCGGCGCAGCCGTGCGTACTCCTCGAAGTCCCCGAGGTGGCAGGTCATGGCCTCCTTGTAGCCCTCGAGGCCCTCTTCGTTGCGCTGCACCTGGCGGGAGATGCCGACGACCGACTTGTCTGCCTGGAACTGCGCGAAGGAGGTCTCGAGGAGTTCGCGGGAGCGGTGCCGGCCGAACTGTTCGACCAGGTTGACGGCCATGTTGTACGACGGCTTGAAGCTGGAGCGCAGCGGGTAGGTGCGCGTCCCGGCGAGGCCCGCGAGGTGCTCCGGGCTCATGCCGCGCTGCCACAGCACCACCGCGTGGCCCTCGACGTCGATGCCGCGGCGGCCGGCGCGGCCGGTGAGCTGGGTGTACTCGCCGGGGGTGATGTCGGCGTGCTGTTCGCCGTTCCACTTGACGAGCTTTTCCAGCACCACGGAGCGCGCGGGCATGTTGATGCCGAGCGCGAGGGTCTCGGTGGCGAACACGGCCTTCACCAGGCCGCGGACGAACAGTTCCTCGACGACCTCCTTGAACGTGGGCAGCATGCCCGCGTGGTGGGCCGCTATGCCGCGTTCGAGGCCTTCCAGCCACTCGTAGTAGCCGAGGACGTGCAGGTCCTCGGGAGGGATGGAGGCCGTGCGCTCCTCGACGAGGGCGCGCACCTGTTCCCGCGACTCCTCGTCGTTGAGCCTGAGGCCGGCGTAGAGGCACTGCTGGACGGCGGCCTCGCAGGCGGCGCGGCTGAAGATGAACGTGATCGCGGGCAGCAGGCCCTCGGCGTCCAGCCGTTCGATGACCTCGGGCCGGCTCGGTGTCCACACCCGGGCGCGCTGTCTGCGCTCCCGTTCGCGGTCGGCCTCGCGCATGGCACGGCCACGCCTGCGGTCCTGGAACATGGGGCGGCTGGCCTCCATGCGGGCCAGGCGCGTGAGGTCGGGGTTGACGGCCTTCCGGTGCCCCTCGCCCTCCTCGAACAGGTCGTACATCCGGCGGCCGGCCAGCACGTGCTGGAACAGCGGCACGGGCCGGTGCTCGGAGACGATCACTTCCGTGTCGCCGCGGACGGTGTCCAGCCAGTCGCCGAACTCCTCCGCGTTGGACACGGTCGCCGACAGCGACACCAGCGTCACCGACTCGGGGAGGTGGATGATCACTTCCTCCCAGACGGCGCCGCGGAAGCGGTCGGAGAGGTAGTGCACCTCGTCCATGACGACATAGCCGAGGCCGAGGAGGGTCTGCGAGCCCGCGTACAGCATGTTCCGCAGGACCTCGGTGGTCATCACGACGATCGGCGCGTCGGAGTTGACGCTGTTGTCGCCGGTGAGGAGGCCGACCTTCTGTGTGCCGTAGCGGCGGCACAGGTCGTTGTACTTCTGGTTCGACAGCGCCTTGATGGGTGTCGTGTAGAAGCACTTCTTGCCCTGTTTGAGGGCGAGGTGGACGGCGAACTCGCCGACGATCGTCTTGCCGGAGCCGGTGGGCGCGGCCACCAGCACGCCCTTGCCGGCCTCGAGCGACTCACAGGCCTCGATCTGGAAGGGGTCGAGGCCGAAGTCGTACATCTCGCGGAAGGAGGCGAGCGCGGTGGCCTGCTCGGCAGCGCGCCTACGGGCTGCCGCGTACCGCTCGGCCGGGGAGAGGTCCTCTGTCATCGTGCTTTCGAGCGTACCGGGAGCCACTGACAACAGGACGATCATTATGCGGATCACGGACGCGGACCGGGGCGCGGACGGTCGTGGGGCCCCGCCGATGTCCTCAGCGGGGCCCCACGGCCGTCGTTCAGCACCTCACATGCCGCTTCCGCGCGGTCACGTCACGTCGTCATACCCGTTGACCCGGTCCGTGCTCGGGGGCAGTGCCCGGTTCGCCGTGACGCTCTCGACCTCGCCGATGTCCTCGGGGGTGAGATCCAGTTCGGAGGCCTCGTCGTCGGCGGGTCCCTCGGCCTCGCGCCGCTGCTTGCGGCGGTCGTTGAGCAGCGAGAAGGCGACCGCGCCGAAGTACAGCACCCAGATCGGCCCGGCCAGCGCCAGCATGGAGAGGGGGTCGGTGCTGGGGGTGGCCACGGCCGCGAAGACCGTGATGCCCAGGATCATGGCGCGCCACCAGCCGAGCATGCGCGTGCCGCTGAGCACACCGGTGAGGTTGAGCATGATCAGCAGCAGGGGCAGCTCGAAGGACAGCCCGAAGACGACCACCATGCGCGTGACGAGCTGCAGCAGGTCGTCCAGCGGCAGCAGGTTGTCGACGCCGGACGGTGTGAAGTCGATCAGCACCTTCGCGGTGGTGGGCAGCACCTTGTAGGCGAAGAACCCGCCGCCGAGGAAGAGCGGGACACCGGTGCCGACGAACCCGTAGGCGTACTTCTTCTCGTGCCGGTGCAGACCCGGCGCGACGAACGCCCACAGCTGGTAGAGCCAGACCGGTGAGGCGAACACCACACCGGCCATCAGCGAGACCTGCAGGGCCAGGGTGAAGGGCGCGAGCAGACCGTTGATCGTGATCCGTGCACACTGCTGGTTGTGGCTCGAGGACCTCGCCAGCTCCTCGAAGCTCTTCCCGCACCCGACCGAGTCGAGGATCGGCTTGGTGAGGAAGTTGATGATGTCGTTGTAGAAGAAGGCGGCGACGACCGTGACCACGATGATGGCCAGCATGGCCTTGGCGAGCCGGTTGCGCAGTTCACGCAGGTGCTCCGCGAGCGGCATCCGCCCCTCGGGGTCCCTCTCCTCTTTGCGGGCAGACTTGAGCAACCCACATCCTCATCTCGTGCAGTGGACCGGGAACTCCGGTCCTCCCGTCAGCGCTGGGTCGTGTCCGTCGGCTCGTTGACCGGGCGGGCGCTGGTCACGTCGCCGGGAGCGGCCTGGATGGTGCGCTGGGCCGGGGGCTGCTCGTCGTTCGGCGGGCCGGCCGGCGCGGAGGACTTGCCCTCCTCCTTCATCGCCTTGGCCTCGCTCTTCAGGATGCGCGCGGACTTGCCGAGGGAGCGCGCCATGTCCGGAAGCTTCTTCGCGCCGAACAGCAGGATGATGACGACGAGGATGAGAATGATCTCGGGGGCTCCGAGCCTTCCGAACATAAGTCTTTACCTTCTCACCGAGGCGGCATTGGGTGGGGGTGCTGTTCGGTCAGTCGGACAAATGTCCGACAACCGTGCAGCGATCGTAACGCTCAGGGGTGAACGTGAGGCAATCCCTGTGCGTACTCCCGGTCTGCGGACCGCGCCTCGTTCTCCGGGCCGCGACCAGCAGCGTACCTGTACGCGGTGGCAAGTAGACAGGGCGAAGTGACTCATTGCGCCTCTTGCGGCCCCTCTTACCCGATCCACGGAACACCGTCGCGGTACGGCGCGCGGCGGAGAAGGGCATGCGCCGCAGTACCGGCGGGAGGCGGATCACCGTCGTGAGGCGTATCGGCGGCGGGAGGCGGGTTGCCGAACGTGAGGCGTGTCGGCGGCGGGAGGCCGGATAGCCGGTGAGGCGATTCGCGGCGTGAGGCGGATTGCCGAAGCTGCGGCGGGATTGCCGCCGAGCTGCGGCGGATTCATATCCTGTCCGCGGCCCGCGCCGCGCCCACGGCCGCCCGTTCCAGGTCCTCCGCGGCACGGTTGATCCGGCGCGCCGAGTCGGCGACCTGCCGCCCGAGGCGCCGGGCCTCCAGGAAGACCCGGACGGCGAACACACCCAGAACGGCGAGCCCCAGGAACCCCAGAGCGATCGCGAGCATCGGCCAGAACATGACGTAAGAGCCTAGAGGGTCGAGTGCAGCCGCAGGGTCCGCACCCCGCCGCCGGTGAGCAGTTCGACGATGCGCTCCCCGGCCGGCTTGCGGACGGACGCGCCGCACTCGGGGCACGTGAAGGAGTAGAACGTGGTCTTGCTGGTGGCGCCGATGGCCAGCCGCAGGGCGCTCGCCCCCAGCTCGAAACGGGCGCGGCAGTCCGGGCAGCCGGCCCGGAACACCACGTCGGCCACCCGCCTCATCCCGGCGAACGCCGTCCGCACCGACATCTCCGCGGCCCCCGGCGCCTGCGGCGCACCGGCCGACGCTTCCGACTGCTCCGAGGCACCGGACATCGCCGACGTGCTCACAGCTGCTGCTCCTGCCTGTCGTACAGCCCGTCCTGAACCGGATCCGGCACGTCGTACGCCGCGAGCGCCTCGCGGGCCGCCCGGCGGGCGCTGTCCGCGAGATCCTGCGGCGACACGATCCGGCCGTCCCGTCCGAGCCGCAGCGCCAGCCGTCTGAGCGACGCCGGGTCGGGGGTCCGCAAGGTGATACGCAGCCCGCCGTCCGGCAGCTCATCCGCGCTGTCGTGCGGGTAGTACTCGGCGACCCAGCGGCCGCCCGGTCCGACCTCGACGACCACCTCGGGGTCCTCGGCGGCGGGCTGGACGAGCCCTTCGGACAGGTCCCGCAGCTCGACCTCCGGGGGCGCCGACGGCTCGTCGAGGATCTTGATCTCGGCGACCCGGTCGAGCCGGAAGGTGCGGCGCGCCTCGGAACGGCGGCACCACGCCTCCACGTACGTGTGGCCGACGCTGACCAGGCGGATCGGGTCGATCTCGCGCTCGGTGACCTCGTCGCGGGCCGGCGAGTAGTAGCGGATCCACAGGCGGCGACGCTCGGAGATGGCCCGGTCGACGTCGGCGAAGACACCGCCCTCGGACTCGAACGTCACCGACAGCCGGGAACTGGCGCCCGCGGCCTCGCCGGCGGCGGTCTCCACCTTGGCGGTGGCGCGCAGCAGCGCCTGCCGGTCGCTCTCCCGCAGCCCCGGCAGGGTGGCCACGGCGCGGGCGGCCACCAGCAGCGCGGTCGCCTCGTCCGCCGCCAGCCGCAGGGGCTCGGCCGCCTCCGCGCCGAGAGCGGCCGGGTTGTGCCACCAGATGCGCTCGCCGTCGGTGTCGATGTCGAGGAGGTCGCCGCCGCGGAAGCTGGTGCCGCACATGGGCAGCACGTCGAGGTCCGAGACGAGCTCCTCCTCGGTGATCCCGAACGCCCGGGCGACGTCCTCGACGCGCGCGCCGGGGCGCTCCCGCAGATACGTCACCAGGGACAGCATCCGCCGGGTCTGGTCGATGGCGTTCGCCGGCCTGGCCGGTTTGCCTGCCACGGTCGTACCTCTCCCCCTCAGCCCTTGGCCACGGCACGCAGCCGGTCCACCACGTCGGCCCTCAGCTCCGCCGGCTCCAGGACCACCACGTCGGGCCCGAACTCCACCAGCCAGGCGTCGAGGCCGTGCCCGTACGGAATCTCCAACTCGTCCCAGCCGTCACCGAGTTCCCGCACGGAGGTGGCCTTCGCCCGAAGGGGGTACCCCGCGTCCTTGCGCAGCCGGATCCGCGCCGAACGGTCGGCGGTCTCCCCCGCCCAGCTCGCCACGGTCTCACGGACGGTGACCACGTCGGGCACCGGGGCGGCGAAGGCGCCGCCGCGGCTGCGCACCTTGCCGGTGATCCTCGAGAGCCGGAAGACACGCTCGGCTCCCCGGTCGCGGTCCCAGCCCGCCAGGTACCAGTGGCCGCGCCAGCACTCCAGCGCCCAGGGTTCGACATGGCGCTGTTCGGGGTGGGCGGCGGTGGCCTTGCGGTAGTCGAAGACGACGGGGCGGCGGTCCCGGCAGGCCAGCATCAGCGGCTCGAACGCGGCCTCGTGCACGGGGATGCGGGGTTCCAGGGCGCCGTGGGCCTCGTACGGGTCGACGTCCTCGGGCAGACCGGCGGCGCGCAGTTTCTGCAGGGCGCCGCTCGCCGCACCGGCGAGCCGGGCCTGCTGCCACACCTTGGCGGCCAGGCCGAGCGCGGCGGCCTCCTCGGCGTCGAGAGTGATGGGCGGAAGACGGTTGCTGTCGCGGCGCGCCAGGTAGCCGACCTCGCCCTCGAGGTTCTCCACGGTCTCGATCACGAGTCCGAGCTCACGCAGGTCGTCCTTGTCCCGCTCGAACATGCGGTTGAAGGAGTCGTCGGACCCTGCTTCCAGATAGGCCTCGATGGACTCGCGCAGCTCACGCTTGCTGAGCGGCCGCCGCGTCCCGAGCAGACACAGCGCCAGATTCATCAGCCGCTCGGCCTTGGCAATGGCCATCGACGCCCTTCGCCTCCCCATGGTGCTTACGACGGACGACCGTACCGCCCGCGAGCACCCCGGCAAAAGCCGAGGGCCCACGCCCGCACAGGCATGGACCCAGCCGATCGTTTCCGGTCGCCTCCAGGCAGCCTCCCGCACCGTCCGCGGCCGACCCGGCCTCGGCCGCCCCGGAAACTGCGGAGGCACACCGCGAAGCCGCCCCCGCCGGAGGCGGCTTCGCAGCCGGATCACCTTCGCGGCCGCCGGGTGACCGCTTCCGCGGCCCCGCACAGCGGCTGCCTGTCGGCCCCGGCGGCCGACACGGGTTCCGCCGCCGGGCCGGGGCCCGGCGGCGGTCTGCGACCGGTGCCTCGGTCAGACCGCTACCAGGTCGCAGACGAAGATCAGCGTCTCGCCCGGCTTGATCCGGGCACCCGCGCCACGGTCGCCGTAGGCCAGGTGCGGGGGGATCGTCAGCTGGCGGCGGCCGCCGACCTTCATGCCCTGGACGCCCTGGTCCCAGCCCTTGATGACCTGGCCGACACCCAGCTGGAACTTCAGCGGCGTACCGCGGTTCCAGGAGGCGTCGAACTCCTCACCGGTGGAGAAGGCGACGCCCACGTAGTGGACGGAGACGGTGTCGCCCGCCTTGGCCTCCGGGCCGTCACCCTCCCAGATGTCCTTGATCTCGAGGTCGGCCGGGGGCTCGCCGCCCGGGAAGTCGATCTCGGGCTTCTCGATGCTCACGTCAAAAGCTCCTGCTGTTTCGTGTTGAGGCCATTGCGGCACCACCGACACTCTCACATCCCCGCAGGGCTCACATCTTCGCCAGGATGTCGACCACGAAGACCAGCGTGGAGTCCTTCTTGATGCCGCTGCCGCTCGGCGGGTTGTCGCCGTACCCCAGCTTCGGCGGGATGACGACGAGCACACGGCTGCCCACCTTCTTCCCGGTCAGCCCCTGCGCCCAGCCCTTGACGACCTGCTGGAGCGAGAAGGACGCCAGCTGGCCACGGCCGTACGTGGAGTCGAACTCCTTGCCGGTGTCCCACAGCACGCCCTTGTACTGAACGAGAACGGTGTTGTCCGCCTTGACCTCGTCGCCGTCGCCCTCGATGACGTACTTCGCGACCAGCCCCGTCGGCGGCTTCACCTTCGGCAGGTCGATGGACGGCGCCTTGCCGTCGGTGTTCGTGCCCACCTTCGGCAGGTCGGAGTCGCTCTGCGCCACCGTCTCGCCCTTGGCGGAGCTCTTCGCGTTGAACGTGTTCTGCACGTCCACCACGAACACCAGCGTGTCGGTGCCCTTGATGCCCGCCTGCGGGTTGCCCTGCGTGCCGTACCCCCAGGTCGGGGGCACCGCCATCAGCACCCGGCTGCCGACCTTCCTCCCCGCCAGCGCATAGCGCCAGCCGTCGATGATGCCGCCCTGGGCGAGCTGGATCACCAGCGGCGTCTTGCGGTCGTAGGAGTTGTCGAAGACCTTGGCCGTGTCCCAGATCTGGCCCAGGTAGTTCGCCTGGATGTAGTCGTTCTCCGCGACCGTCCGCCCACCGCCGGCGATCACCGTCTTGACCGCCAGGTCCTTGGACGGCGAGCCGGACCCCTTCGCCACAGTCGGCTTCTCGTCGAACTTCGTCCCGGCGGTGATCGCCGGCAACGGCCCCTCGACGATCTTCGGCGGCGGAGCGGCCGACGTCGCCGAGGGCGCGGGGGACGCGGGGGACGAACTGGTACCTCCCGCACCCTTGCCGGACTTGTCGTCACCGCATCCGGCGACGGTCACCAGCCCGGCGGGCACAGCGGCAAGAAGAAGAGAGCGTCGGCGCACGATGGGGCCTCAATCGGTCGATCTTGATGGATGGCGTGCGCGCAACTCTACGGCGAAAGAAGGGCGCCGTACGGCAAACGTACGGCGCCCGTGTGGCGTTCCGGTGACACACGCGAAACGCGCGTCTCAGATCCCGGTATCACATTCCGGCGATCAGCTTCTCCACCCGATCGTCCACCGAACGGAACGGGTCCTTGCACAACACCGTCCGCTGCGCCTGGTCGTTGAGCTTCAGATGCACCCAGTCGACCGTGAAATCACGACGCTGTTCCTGCGCCCGACGGATGAAGTCACCGCGCAGCCGCGCGCGAGTGGTCTGCGGCGGAACCGACTTGCCCTCGAAGATCTTCAAGTCGTTGCAGATCCGGGCGGCTTGGCCCTTCTTCTCCAGCAGGTAGTACAGGCCACGACGACGGTGGATGTCGTGGTAGGCGAGGTCTATCTGCGCCACCCGCGGATGCGACATCGTCATGTTGTGCTTGGCCCGGTACCGCTCGATGAGCTTGTACTTCATCACCCAGTCGATCTCTGTACCGATCCGGTCGAGATCCTCCGACTCGATCGCGTCCAGCGTACGGCCCCACAGCTCCAGTACCTGCTCGACCGTGCCCGTCCGGATACCGCGGCGCTCGCAGAAGTCCACGGCCTTCTCGTAGTACTCCCGCTGCACCTCCAGCGCGGAGGCCTCCCGGCCGCTGGCCAGGCGCACCTTGCGGCGGCCCGTGATGTCATGGCTGACCTCGCGGATCGCCCGGATCGGGTTCTCCAGGGTCAGGTCACGCATCACCGTCCCCGCCTCGATCATGCGCAGCACCAGATCGGTCGCGCCGACCTTCAGCAGCATCGTCGTCTCGGACATGTTCGAATCGCCGACGATGACATGCAGACGGCGGTAACGCTCCGCGTCCGCGTGCGGCTCGTCCCGCGTGTTGATGATCGGCCGGGAACGGGTCGTCGCCGAGCTGACACCCTCCCAGATGTGCTCGGCCCGCTGACTCACGCAGTACACCGCCCCGCGCGGGGTCTGCAGCACCTTGCCGGCACCGCACAGCAGCTGCCTGGTGACCAGGAACGGAATCAGGATGTCCGCGAGCCGGGAGAACTCCCCGTGCCGCGCCACCAGATAGTTCTCGTGACAACCGTAGGAGTTGCCCGCCGAGTCCGTGTTGTTCTTGAAGAGGTAGACGTCGCCCGCGATTCCCTCCTCGTGCAGGCGGCGTTCGGCATCGACCAGCAGCCCCTCGAGAATGCGCTCGCCGGCCTTGTCGTGGGTGACCAGTTCGATCACGTTGTCACATTCGGGTGTCGCGTATTCCGGATGCGAGCCCACGTCGAGATAGAGACGGGCCCCGTTGCGCAGAAACACATTGCTGCTGCGGCCCCATGACACGACACGGCGGAAGAGGTACCGCGCCACCTCGTCAGGCGACAGACGGCGCTGTCCCCTGAACGTGCACGTGACGCCGTACTCGTTCTCCAGCCCGAAAATGCGGCGGTCCATGACTGAACATTACGCCCGATCCCCCGAGCTGAAACGGGGTTCGACAGCACGGTTTGGATCATTTTCCGGTGAACCCGCAACCACCCCGCCCCCGGCGGGAGCTGCGAGGACCCGCCCCGCGACCACCAGGACCAGCAGCGACACGGCCCCCGCGGCCCCCGGCACCGCGAAACCCCACAGCGCGCCACCCGCCTGCACCACCGGCCCCGCGACGCCCGTCCCGACCGACGCACCCACCGTGAACGTCGTCACCAGCCACGAGAACGCCTCCGTCACCGTACCGCTCGGCGCATGCCGGTCCACCAGCACAAACGCACACGCGATACACGGCGCCAGGAACACCCCCGCCACCGCGGTCAACCCCACCATCGCGACCACACCCGGCATCAGCATCAGCGGCAGATAACACAGCGCCAAAAGCCCCACCAGCACACGCAACCGCCGCTCCGGCGCCCCCGGCCACCGCCGCGCCCCGTACACCGAACCCCCGACCAGAGCACCCAATCCGATCGCCGCCATCAGCCAGCCGTACACCGCGTCGCCCCCATGACCATCGGCGTACGACACGGCCGCCACCGCGATCGAACCCAACGCCATCCCCACGAACAGGAACGCCCCGAGCAGCACGAGCAGCCCCCGCGAGCGCAACGCCCCCAGCCAGTGCGCCGCACGCGGCGCCGACCGCCACGCACGCGACGGCGGCGACACCACCACCGACAAGGCACCCAGAACCCCGACGATGTTCAGCACCACCACCGCCACCCGCGCCGACCACAACGACGCACACAACGTCACCAGCAGCGGTCCGACGGTGAACATCACCTCCTGCGCCACCGCGTCCATCGCATACGCCGTGTGCACCTGCTCCTCCCGGCGCAGCACCGCCGGCCACAGCGCCCGCAGACCGCCCTCCAGCGGCGGCGTGAACAGCCCCGCCACCGCCATCGCGGCATACGCCACGGCGATCGGCTCCAGACCCGTCAGCGCGAACACCGTCATGGCGGCGGCGGACACCACCGCCGCCGGCAGCTGCACCCGAGGCTGCCCGTGCAGATCGACCAGCCGTCCCAGCACCGGCTGCCCCACCGCGTTGGCCACCCCGTACACCGCGGCCAGCGCCCCCGCGAGGCTGTACGTGCCGCCCTCTGCCCGCACGAACAGCACCACGACGATCGCCGCCACCGCGTTGGGCAACCGGCCCACCAGCGTCCCCACCAGCAGGCGGGCCGCATGCCTCGCCCTGAGGATCTCCACGTATCCCGCGGCCATGCGCGTCCCTTCTCCCGGCCCCACCCCGCTTCTCCGTACCCGCGACGGGTGAAGTTTTACGTATAACGTCGCCAGTCATACGTACCATGAGCGCTGACCAGCAGTCCACACGACGGCGACCCGCCAACCCGCACGAAGGAGCACGCCCACCGTGCCACCAGGTAGCACGCGACCCACCAGCCGCGATGTCGCCCAGGCCGCCGGCGTCTCCCAGGCAGCCGTCTCCCTCGTCCTCGGCGACAAATGGCGCGGACGCGTCTCCGAACCCGTCGCCGAACGCGTCCGACAGGCCGCACGACAACTCGGCTACCGGCCCAACCTCGCCGCACGCAACCTCCGCCTCGGCCACACCCGCACAGTCCTGCTGGTGGTACCCGCCCTCACCACCGAATTCTTCGCCGGCGTCTACACCGGCGCCGCCCGCATCGCCGCCGACCACGGCTTCGGCGTCGTCCTCTACCCCTCACCCGAAGGTGTCGGCCCCGCCAGAGATCCCTTCCACTCCGCACAAGCCGCCCTCGACGGCGTCATCGCCTCCTCCATGGCCGCCGACGCCCTCACCGCCATCCACGGCGACCAGCTCCCCCTCGTCATGCTCGACAGCGACCCCGAAGGCAGCCCCGGCGCCGCAACCGTCAACCTCGACATCACCGACGGAGTACGCCAAGTAGCCGAACACCTCCTCGGTCTCGGCCACCGGCACTTCCTCCACCTCGCCGCCGACATCCCCTCCTGGACCTTCCGGATACGCGCACAGGAACTCGCGGCACGCCTCGGCACCGTCCCCGGCACCACCCTGCGGACCACCCGCGCCCCCATCTCCATCGAGGACGCCCTCACCGCCGCCGAAACCGCCCTCGCCGCCCCGGGCCCCCGCCCCACCGCCCTCGTCTGCGACGACGACAAACTCGCCGCCGGCGCCTACAAAGCCGCCCGCCGCCTCGGCCTGCGCATCCCCGACGACCTCTCCGTCACCGGCCTCGACGACCTCGCCCTCGCCACAGCGATCGACCCGGAACTGACGACCGTACGACTGGACGCGGAACTGTTCGGAGAACGAGGCATGGAGGCCCTGCTGGCGGTCCTGGAAGACCGCACACCCGAGCAGCGCGACATCCCCGTCGAACTGGTCGTACGAGGCTCCACAGCACCACCGCGCCAGTGACCCGCGAACGACCCCGGAGCACAACGCTGCGCGCCCCGACCCGGAACGGGCGGGGCGCGCAGCGTCATACCGTCAAACGGTCATACCGATGAGGCGACCTACTCCTCCGACTCGGCGTCCGCGTCGGCCTCCGCCTCCGCCGCCGTCGACGCACCGTCCGCCTGCAACAGACGCGACAGCTGACGGCCGGTGATCCGCCTGAACTTGCGCTTCTGCGGCCGCGTACGGTCCAGCACCGCGACCTCCAGACGCTCCGCCGGAATCTCCCGCTCACTGCCGTTCGTGTCACGCGACAGCGCCTGCACCGCCAGCTTCAGCGCCTCCGCCAACGTCATCCCGTCACGATGACGCTGATCGAGGAAACTGCTGATCTGCTCGGCATTGCCACCGACCGCCACCGAACCGTGCTCATCCACGATCGACCCGTCGTGCGGCAGACGGTAGATCTGATCACCCTCCGGGGTCTCCCCCACCTCGGCGACCACAAGCTCCACCTCGTACGGCTTCTCCGCCGCACTAGAGAAGATCGTGCCCAGCGTCTGCGCGTAGACGTTCGCCAGACCACGGGCGGTCACGTCATCACGGTCATAGGTGTAACCGCGCAGGTCGGCGTAGCGCACACCACCGATCCGCAGGTTCTCGTACTCGTTGTACTTGCCGGCGGCCGCGAAACCGATCCGGTCGTAGATCTCACTGAACTTGTGCAGCGCACGGGACGGGTTCTCACCGACGAACACGATGCCGTCGGCGTACTGCATCACGACCAGACTGCGGCCGCGCGCGATGCCCTTACGGGCGTACTCCGCCCGGTCGGCCATGGCCTGCTGGGGGGAGACATAGAACGGCGTCGACACCGGTTATCCGTCCCTTTCTGTCGAAGTCACACGATCACCCTGACAACAACCCGGCCGCGCCGTCAGAGCAGCGCGGCCCGCGGACCGTCGGGCTGCTCCAGACGCCGCTCCAGGATCGAGCGAGCGATCTCGGACGACTCGTCGTCGCCGAGCCGACGGAACCCGTCCTCGGTGATCACGGTGACGATCGGATAAATCCGGCGAGCGACATCGGGACCACCGGTCGCCGAGTCGTCGTCCGCCGCGTCGTACAGGGCCTGAACCACCAGGGTCGTGGCCTGCTCCTCGGTCAGATCCTCACGGTAGAGCTTCTTCATGGCACCGCGCGCGAAGATCGAACCGGAACCCGTGGCCGCGAAGCCGTGCTCCTCGGAACGGCCGCCCGTCACGTCATAGGAGAAGATGCGGCCCTTGCCACGGTCCAGGTCATAACCGGCGAAAAGCGGGACCACGGCAAGACCCTGCATGGCCATGCCCAGATTGGAACGGATCATGGTCGACAGACGGTTCGCCTTGCCCTCCAGGGACAGCTGCGCACCCTCGACCTTCTCGAAGTGCTCCAGCTCCAGCTGGAACAGCTTCACCATCTCGACTGCGAGACCCGCCGTGCCGGCGATGCCCACGGCCGAGTACTCGTCCGCCGGGAAAACCTTCTCGATGTCCCGCTGCGCGATCACGTTGCCCATGGTCGCCCGGCGGTCACCCGCGAGCACGACGCCCCCCGGGAACGTCGTGGCCACGATGGTCGTGCCGTGCGGAGCCTCGATCACGCCCTGCGTGGGCGGCAGCTGCCGGTTGCCGGGCAGCAGCTCGGGCTGGTGCTCCGACAGGAAGTCCATGAAGGACGACGAGCCAGGCGTCAGGAAGGCAGCTGGTAGACGCCCGGTGCTACGAGGATTGGCTTCCACGCGTTTCCTTCCACGTATGTCGCAGCCCGCCTTATGACGTCGGGCCGATCCTTGAACTGCCCCAGTGCGGCATTGCAGCTGAAGCACAGTACGCCACGGACCCTACCCGTCTCGTGGCAGTGATCCACATGCGCTGCCGGGGCGGATAGACATATGCAACAGACGCCTGCCTGGGAGGCGATCAACTCGTCACGTTCGGCTTCGGTGATGCCGTACTGGCGCTTCAGGTGGTCTTGCCGCCCACGGGCTGCCCTGCACGCCTTGCAGCGCGTGGACAGCCCGTCGGACGCAGTCGCGTTGCGATGCCACTCACTGTGTGGCTTGGCCTCCCCACACATCCGGCAGAGCTTGTGCCCTGGCGGAACGTCCACCTTCTCGCGCACCGACTTGCCCATTGCCTCCCGGCGGCGCCGGTAGTGGGCGGCGCTGTACTCCGCAACGCACTCCCGGCACCGCACCTGAAGACCGTCGCTCCGATTCCTGTCTCGCGCGAAGGCGGTGAGGGGCAGATCCCTCTTGCAGCCCGTACATCGCTTCGCGAACGGCTCTCCAGCCACCCCCCACCGCACCTTCAATTCGAAGGAGAAAGCGGCCTATCGCCCCTCACTGCCCGCCCTTTTGCACGAAGGATCGCACGAAATCCTCGGCGTTCTCCTCGAGTACGTCATCGATTTCGTCGAGGACGGAGTCCACGTCGTCGCTCAGCTTCTCGTGCCGCTCCTTGAGATCCCCCGAAGCCTGAGCCTCCTGCTCCTGCTCCTCGATCTCCTCGGTGGAGCGCGTGGCCTTCTGCTGGCCGCCGCCGGTGTCCTTGGTCGCCATAACCCTCACCCCGCTCAGTTCGCCCGACATGGTCGACAGGTCGGCTTTCCTGCCGATCGGTGGTGATCAGACCCTACTAGCCGGGTCCGACAATGGCCCCGCAGTTACTCCAACGTGCGGGGACCACCTCGATGATTCCCGGCCGCAGGGATTTACACCCCGGGCGGCCGGGCTCGTCCGAGTAATCCCTCAGCCGCCTGACAGGACCCTGACCAGGTCCTCGGCCGTGCGGCAGCGGTCCAGGAGCTCCTTGACGTGATTACGCGTTCCGCGTAGCGGTTCCAGGGTTGGAACGCGCTGCAGGGAGTCCCGGCCGGGGAGGTCGAAGATGACCGAGTCCCAGGAGGCGGCGGCGACGTCGTCCGCGTACTGCTCGAGGCAGCGGCCCCGGAAGTAGGCGCGTGTGTCCTCCGGTGGCTTCCTACGGGCCCGCTCGACCTCTGCCTCGTCCAGGAGGCGCTTCATGCGCCCGCGGGCCGCGAGGCGGTTGTACAGGCCCTTCTCGGGGCGTACGTCGGCGTACTGGAGGTCGAGGAGGTGGAGCTTCGCGGCGTCCCAGTCGAGGCCGTCGCGGCGGCGGTAGCCCTCCATGAGTTCCCGCTTGGCGACCCAGTCCAGCTCTCCCGCCAGGCTCATCGGGTCGTGCTCGAGGCGGTTGAGGGTGTCCTCCCAGCGGGACAGGACGTCCTTGGTCTGGTCGTCCGCGTCGGCGCCGTACCTCTCCTCGACGTACTTGCGGGAGAGCTCGTAGTACTCCATCTGGAGCTGGACGGCGGTGAGTGTGCGGCCGCTGCGCAGGGTGATCAGGCGCTTGAGCGTCGGGTCGTGGGAGACCTGGTGCAGGGTCCGTACGGGTTGGTCGACCGCGAGGTCGACCGCGATGAAGCCGTCCTCGATCATGGACAGGACCAGCGCGGTCGTGCCCAGCTTCAGGTAGGTCGAGATCTCCGACAGGTTGGCGTCGCCGATGATCACGTGGAGGCGGCGGTATTTCTCCGCGTCCGCGTGGGGTTCGTCGCGGGTGTTGATGATGGGCCGCTTGAGTGTCGTCTCGAGGCCGACCTCGACTTCGAAGTAGTCGGCGCGCTGGCTGAGCTGGAAGCCGTGTTCGTGGCCGTCCTGGCCGATGCCGACGCGGCCGGCGCCGGCGACGACCTGGCGGGAGACGAAGAAGGGGGTGAGGTGGCGCACGATGTCGGAGAAGGGGGTTTCCCGCTTCATCAGGTAGTTCTCGTGCGTGCCGTAGCTGGCGCCCTTGTTGTCGGTGTTGTTCTTGTAGAGGTGGATGGGTTGGGCGCCGGGGAGCTGGGCTGCTCGTTCCGCGGCTTCTGCCATGATGCGTTCGCCGGCTTTGTCCCAGAGGACGGCGTCGCGGGGGTTGGTCACCTCGGGGGCGCTGTATTCGGGGTGTGCGTGGTCGACGTAGAGCCGTGCGCCGTTGGTGAGGATGACGTTGGCGAGGCCGATGTCCTCGTCGGTGAGCTGGCTGGCGTCGGCGGCCTCGCGTGCGAGGTCGAAGCCTCGCGCGTCCCGCAGCGGGTTTTCTTCCTCGAAGTCCCAGCGGGCCCGGCGGGCCCGGTGCATCGCCGCGGCGTAGGCGTTGACGATCTGGGATGAGGTGAGCATGGCATTGGCGTTGGGGTGGCCGGGGACGGAGATGCCGTACTCCGTCTCGATGCCCATTACTCGCCGTACGGTCATGCGGCCCTCCTTGCCCGGCGGCGCCCTCGGTCGGGGGCGGCGCTCAGATACCGCTGGTGCTCCGGTGCGCGTGCGGTGCCCGTCCCCGCACGGCGCGACGCGGCGGTAACAAAGAGCCTAGAACGCCTTTGCGCTGGTGGGGAGATCATTTGCGTCATTGCTGTGCTCCAGCCGTGGCCTGAAAAGCAGTGGGCTGCGGGTACCCAGTGGGGGCACCCGCAGCCGCCCTTGCTTTTACAGGTACTGACCGGTGTTTGCCACTGTGTCGATGGAGCGTCCGGTGTCTGCGCCTTGCTTTCCGGTGATGAGGGTGCGGATGTAGACGATCCGTTCGCCCTTCTTTCCGGAGATTCGGGCCCAGTCGTCGGGGTTGGTGGTGTTGGGCAGGTCCTCGTTCTCCTTGAACTCGTCCACGCACGCCTGGAGGAGGTGGGAGACGCGGAGGCCTTTCTGGTTGTGTTCGAGGAAGTCCTTGATTGCCATCTTCTTGGCGCGGCCGACGATGTTTTCGATCATGGCGCCGGAGTTGAAGTCCTTGAAGTAGAGGACTTCCTTGTCGCCGTTGGCGTAGGTGACTTCCAGGAAGCGGTTCTCGTCGGACTCGGCGTACATCTGTTCCACGGCGGTCTGGATCATGGCCTGGACAGTGGCGCCCTTGTCGCCTCCGTGTTCGCTGACGTCGTCGGCGTGCAGGGGGAGGTTTTCGGTGAGGTACTTCCCGAAGATGTCCTTGGCGGCTTCGGCGTCCGGACGTTCGATCTTGATCTTCACATCGAGACGGCCGGGGCGCAGGATGGCGGGGTCGATCATGTCCTCGCGGTTGGAGGCGCCGATGACCACGACGTTCTGCAGGCCTTCCACACCGTCGATCTCGGCGAGGAGCTGGGGGACGATGGTGTTCTCCACGTCCGAGCTGACGCCGGAGCCGCGGGTGCGGAAGAGGGATTCCATCTCGTCGAAGAAGACGATGACGGGGGTGCCCTCGCTGGCCTTTTCGCGGGCTCGCTGGAAGACGAGGCGGATCTGACGTTCGGTTTCGCCGACGTACTTGTTCAGGAGCTCGGGGCCCTTGATGTTGAGGAAGAAGCTCTTGCCGGCGGCCTGGCCGGTCACTTCGGCGACCTTTTTGGCGAGGGAGTTCGCCACGGCCTTGGCGATGAGGGTCTTGCCGCATCCGGGGGGTCCGTAGAGGAGGACTCCCTTGGGCGGGCGCAGCTCGTGCTCCTTGAAGAGGTCGGGGTAGAGGTACGGGAGCTCGACCGCGTCGCGGATGGCTTCGATCTGGCCGGCGAGGCCGCCGATCGCCTCGTAGCCGATGTCGGGTACCTCTTCGAGGACGAGTTCTTCGACCTCGCTCTTGGGGACGACCTCGTAGACGTAGCCGGAGCGGGGTTCGAGCAGGAGGGCGTCGCCGGGGCGGATGGTGACGTCCAGCAGCGGCTCGGCGAGCCGTACCACCCGTTCCTCGTCGGTGTGCCCGAGCACCAGGGCGCGCTCGCCGTCCTCGAGGACTTCCTTGAGGGTGACGATGTCCCCGACGCGCTCGAACTCCATGGCTTCGACCACGTTGAGCGCTTCGTTGAGCATCAGTTCCTGGCCGCGGCGGAGCTCGTCGAGGTCCACGCTGGGGCTGACGTTCACGCGGAGTTTGCGGCCTCCGGTGAAGATGTCGGCGGTGCCGTCCTCGTTCGCCTGCAGGAAGACACCGAAGCCGGCCGGTGGCTGTGCGAGCCGGTCGACTTCTTCCTTGAGGGCCACGATCTGGTCGCGGGCCTCACGGAGCGTGTTGGCGAGTCGCTCGTTCTGCGCGGACACGCCGGCCAGGTTGGTCTGCAGCTCGACGATCCGCTCTTCGAGAATTCTCGTGTGTCGCGGAGAGTCGGCGAGCTTGCGTCGCAGGACGGCGATCTCCTGCTCAAGGTAGGCGATCTGCCCGGCAGGGTCGTCGGACCCTCGTCCCGGGCGGATGCCGCGGTTCATGTCGTCGTCGTGGGCTGCCACGGTCCTCACCTCCTCCAAGGGGAGCTGGACGCTTCCAGACCCTACCTGGGTGGGTGTCGATTGAAACCCCTAGATCACAAAGACTGTCGGGGTGTGTCCGATCTTCACCCTTGCGCTCTCCCTCACGCCAGGGGAATACCCACCGAACATGATTGGGAAGCGGCCGAAGGTAGGGTCGAGGTGTTCAACACCCGTCAGAGCTGGCCGGATTCCCGGGGCTCTGCGCAGTCAACGGCAGGGGAGATGACCGTGCAGCAGGAGGCCGGTGTCGGCGGCGAGGAGCTGGAGGTCTGGATCGACCAGGACCTGTGTACCGGTGACGGCATCTGTGCCCAGTACGCGCCGGAGGTCTTCGAGCTGGACATCGACGGTCTGGCTTATGTGAAGGGGCCGGACGAGGAGCTTCTGCAGGTCAGGGGTGCTGCGACGCGAGTGCCGTTGCCGCTGGTGGGGGACGTGGTGGATTCGGCGAGGGAGTGTCCTGGCGAGTGCATCCATGTGCGTCGGGTTTCGGACAGGGTGGAGGTGTACGGCCCGGACGCTGCGTGATCACTCCGCCACCTCAGGTCAGCTGTGTCTCTTTTCTCACACTGTCGGTGCTCTGCGTCACCCGGTCCGGGTCGCGGGGTCAGACGGTGCGCCCGCCGTCGGCGGTGGTGCGGAGGAACGCGCCGTTCTTCCACTGCCACTTGGCGTCGTCTTTGACGTCGGGGCAGCAACTCGGCACGTCGGGCGAGGAGTAGCCGAGGAGGGTGGCGGTGACGGCGGCGTCGCGGACGGCGAAGTCGGTGACGGTGTTGCGGTCCTTGGGGTCGACAAGGGTGGCGACGACGCGGGGTGTGGTGGTGCCCGCCGCCTGGGTGAGGACGTAGAGGCCGTCCGGTGGGGTGCCCATGCCGGCGTCGCAGTGGACGACGACGACGGTTTCGGGGCGGCCGTCGCCGTCGAGGTCGCCGGTGGCCTTCTTGACGACGAGGAGCTTGGTGGGGCCGCAGTCGAGGGGGAAGTCGGCCTTGGCGGGGTCGGGGGGTGCGGTGGCGGCGGGGGCGGCCTTGGTCCCGGTGTCGGGTTGGGCCGCCGTTGCGGCGCCCGGCTGCAGCACGGAGGACAGGGCGATCACGCCGGAGACTGCGGCGGCGGTGGCGACCCAGTGGATGGGCCGGGTGGTGGTGTGAGCCAGTTCCGGGACGGCGGAGTGCTGCACGGGGGAGGTGTCTCCTGTGAGGGCTGTGCCGGTGGGGGTGCCCCGCATGGTGCCACACGTCACAGTGCAGGGGAACGGCGGGGTGGGCACTGCTGGTGGTGCGTCAGTTTCCGTGTGCGCCGGGCCTGGAGGGGGATGGTCGCGCCGGTGCGTGGGTGTGTGCGCGTGTGTGTGCTTCGGCGGGTGGGGGTGTGCGGGTGTGTGTGCTTGAACGCGTGAGCGCCGTGGCCGAGTTCCGCGAGGTGTGCGGGAACTCGGCCACGGCGCTGGTGTGTTGGGGGCTGTGTGGGGGCCGGGGTCAGCGGCCGGTGCCTCCGTCGGCGTTGGGACCGGTGTAGTCCTCGCCGTAGGCGCCCTTGGCGGGGCGTCGGCGGCGCATGGGCGGCTCGACGCCGTCGGCGAGGCGGCGGGCGGTGAGGAGGAAACCGGTGTGCCCGATCATGCGGTGGTCGGGGCGGACGGCGAGGCCCTCGATGTGCCAGTTGCGGATCATGGTTTCCCAGGCGGTCGGCTCGTTGAAGCAGCCGATTTCGCGGATGGACTCGACGGTCCGGGCGAGCTGGGTGGTGGTGGCGACGTAGCAGCAGACGATGCCGCCGGGGACGAGTGCCTTGGAGACGGCCTCGAGGCATTCCCAGGGGGCGAGCATGTCGAGGATGACGCGGTCCACGTCGGTGTCGGACAGGTTGTCCTGGAGGTCGCCGACGGTGAGCTGCCAGGCGGGGTGGGGGCCGCCGAAGTAGCGTTCCACGTTGGCCTGGGCGATCTCGGCGAAGTCGGCGCGGCGCTCGTAGCTGTGCAGCATGCCCTGGTCGCCGATGGCGCGCAGCAGGAAGGTGCTGAGCGAGCCGGAGCCGACGCCTGCCTCCACGACGCGGGCGCCGGGGAAGATGTCGGCGAAGGCGAGGATCTGTCCCGCGTCCTTCGGGTAGACGACGGCTGCCCCGCGGGGCATGGACAGGACGTAGTCGGGGAGCAGGGGGCGCAGCGCGAGGTAGGCGACGTTCCCGGTGGTGCGGACAACGCTGCCCTCGGGTGCGCCGATCAGTTCGTCGTGCGGGAAGGAGCCCTTGTGGGTGTGGAAGTTCTTTCCCGCTTCGAGTGTGAACGTGTAGTGGCGGCCCTTGGGGTCGGTCAGCTGTACCTGGTCCCCGACCTTGAAGGGCCCGCGACGGCGGGCGGCACCGGTCGGTTCGGACATGTGACCAGCCTACCGGCAGTGGAGGGGGCCGCCGACCACTAGGGCGTGGGGCGGGCCATGGCCTTGACGAAGGCGCGTTCGACGTCGGCGGCGGAGAGGACGCCGTAGATCTCGCCGGTGTCCTCGACGACGAGGTATTCGGTGGCGGGGGTGGCGCGCAGGGCGTCGAGGAGGTCTTCTCCGGCGAGTTCGGCGGAGACGCGCATGCCGTCGTTGAGTTCCTGGGCGAGGCCGCTGACGGGGACCCAGGGGCGGCGGTGTTCGGGTACGCCGACGATGGCGGCCTCGCGGACGAGGGAGAGCGGCCGGCCGTGGGCGTCGACGACGACGAGGGCGCGGGCACCGACGGCGTTGGCGCGGCGCAGGGCCTCGGAGAGGGGGGTGTCGGTCTCGACGGGGACGGCGCGGCGGGTGAGGGTGCGGGCGCGCAGTTCGGGGAGGTGCTCGCGCAGGCGGGCCATGCGCAGGCTGTTTCCGGCGCCGGTCCAGATGATCGCGGCGAGGATGGCGGCGAGCAGGGCGTCGGTGACGGTGTCCATGCCGACGTTGTCCTCGGCGGTGGAGCCGAGGGCGCCGGACTGGGTGAGCAGGGGCAGTCCGATGAGGACGGCGATGGCGAGGGCGCGGCCGACCCAGGCGGCGGCGATGGTGCCGCTCATGGGGCGGCCGGTGATCTTCCAGACGATGGCGCGCAGCATGCGGCCGCCGTCGAGGGGGAGGCCGGGGAGCAGGTTGAAGGCGGCGACGATGAGGTTGGAGACCATGAGGCCGGCGAGGAGGACGCCGGGGACGGTGCCGGGTTCGACGGGCTGGAGGGCGAGGTAGAAGATCCCGGCGAGGGCGAGGGAGAGGAGTGGGCCGACGAAGGCGAGGACGAATTCGCGGCCGGGGGTCTCGGCTTCTTTCTCGATCTCGGAGGCGCCGCCGAAGAACTGGAGCTGGATGCGGCGCACCGGGAGTTTGAAGCGGAGGGCGGCGACGGTGTGGGCCAGTTCGTGGACGAGGACGGAGGCGTAGAAGGCGACGGCGAAGAAGAGGGAGACGAGGTAGCGGGCGGCGCCGAGTTCGGGGAGGACGCGGTCGAGCTGTCCGCCGAACACCCAGGTGATCAGTGCGGCGACGAGGAACCAGCTGGGGGCGACGTACACGGGGACGCCGAAGGGCCGTCCCATGAGGATGCCGCCGCCGGGGTCCTTGGGGCGCTGCGGGGGGCGTCCTTGGCCGGGGGCGCCCGTGTGGGCGGTGGTGCGGGCGGTCGTGTGGCCGTGCGGGTTCTGGGGGGTGGGGTGGCTGTCGGCGGGGGGTGACTGGCGGTGGTCGGTGTGCGGCTGGGGGGTGGTTGGGCCGTCGGAGTGAGAGGGTGCCGGCCGGGGTGCGGGGTGGTTGTCCGCCGGGGTGTCGGGGGCGCCGTTCGCCGGGGACTGCGGGGTGTTGCTGTCGTCGGTGGCGGGCGGCTGGGTGGGGGCCGGTGTCGTGGCTTCGCCGCCGGGTGGGGGCGGGGTCGGCGGTCCGGTGGGGGCGGGGTGTTCGTCGCCGGGCGTGCCTGGGGCTGTGGTGGGTGCGGTGGGCCCCTGGGTGGACGGTGTGTGCTCGTCGTCGGGCCCCGGGGTCGCGGTGGTGGGTGCCGCGGGCTCGGTGGGGGGCTCTGCGGGACTGGGTGATTCCTCGCGGGGCGTGTCGTGGGGCGCCCCGTTGTTGCCGGGGCGCGGTTGTGCGCTCCCGCCGCTCTCGTCCACGCTGTCCCCTCGATCGATGCGTCTCCCCGGCCCCGGTCGTGCCGGGTGGGAGGGTCCGGTGTCGATGGTATGCGGCCGTCGCGTCGTGTTCCGCCCCGGCACCCCTCTGTTCTGCCCCGTGGTGGGGTCTTTCCCGGCCCGTCGGTGGTGCTCGGGCCCGGTGGTGGCTGGGTCACTGTCAGTGGTGGGCCGTATGGTCTGTGGTCATGGAATCCAGCACCGACGGCGCCGCCGTGCCGTCCGCCGTGGCCGCCGCGCCCCCGGTTTCGTTGTCGCCGTCGCGCGCCGGCGATTTCATGCAGTGCCCGCTGTTGTACCGGTTCCGGGTGATCGACAAGCTGCCCGAGAAGCCGAGTGAGGCGGCTACGAGAGGCACGCTGGTGCACGCGGTGCTAGAGCGGTTGTTCGACGCGCCCGCCGCCGAGCGGACCGCGCCGCGCGCCAAGGCGCTGCTGCCCGGTCAGTGGGACCGGCTGCGGGAGAGCAGGCCGGAGGTCGTGGAGCTGTTCGCGGACGATCCGGACGGTGAGCGGCTGGCGCGCTGGCTGGGTGAGGCGGAGCGGCTGATCGAGCGCTGGTTCTCGCTCGAGGATCCGACGCGTCTGGAGCCCGCCGAGCGTGAGCTGTTCGTGGAGGCGGAGCTGGAGTCGGGGCTGAGGCTGCGCGGGATCATCGACCGCGTCGACGTGGCGCCGACGGGTGAGGTGCGGATCGTCGACTACAAGACGGGCAAGGCGCCCCGGCCCGAGTACGCGGAGGGCGCGCTGTTCCAGATGAAGTTCTACGCCCTGGTGGTGTGGCGGCTGAAGAAGATCGTCCCGCGGCGCCTTCAGCTCGTGTACCTGGGCAGTGGGGACGTGCTGACGTATGACCCGGTCCTTGCCGACCTGGAGCGTGTGGAGCGCAAGCTGCTCGCGCTGTGGGAGGCGATCCGGGTGGCGACGGAGACGGGCGACTGGCGGCCGCGCCGCAGCAAGCTGTGCGGCTGGTGCGACCACCAGGCGGTGTGCCCGGAGTTCGGTGGCACTCCCCCGCCGTATCCGCTGCCCGTCCGCCCGGCCGCGGGTGTCCCGGCGGCGGTGCAGCCGCTGCCGGCCCAGCGGGTGGGCGGCGCTGCGGACCCGGAGGTGTCCACGTCGGTCAGGGTGCCCGAATCGGGCGGTGACACGCAGGGCAGAATGGGGCCGGACTAGCGAAGGAGACTTACGTGGCCATCCGCGTCCTACTGGTCGACGACCAGCCGCTGCTGCGTACGGGCTTTCGGATGATTCTGGAGGCCGAGCAGGATCTCGCGGTCGTCGGTGAGGCCGGAGACGGCCTGCAGGCGCTCGACCAGGTGCGTGCCCTGCAGCCCGATGTGGTTCTGATGGACATCCGCATGCCCCGTATGGACGGCGTGGAGGCGACCCGGCAGATCACCGGGCCGGGGCGGGACGGCCCGGCGAAGGTGCTGGTGCTGACGACGTTCGATCTGGACGAGTACGTGGTGGAGGCTCTGCGCGCTGGTGCGAGCGGGTTCCTGCTCAAGGACGCGCCCGCCAACGAGCTGGTGCAGGCGATCCGGGTCGTCGCGGCGGGTGAGGCGATGCTCGCGCCGAGCATCACAAGGCGGCTGCTCGACAAGTACGCCACGCATCTGCCGTCCGGGGACGAGCCGGTGCCGGACACCCTGCACACCCTCACCGAGCGGGAGGTGGAGGTGCTGAAGCTGGTGGCGCGCGGGCTGTCCAACGCGGAGATCGCCGCCGATCTGTTCGTCAGCGAGACCACGGTGAAGACGCACGTCGGCCATGTCCTGACGAAGCTGGGGCTGCGGGACCGGGTTCAGGCGGCGGTGTACGCGTACGAGAGCGGGCTGGTGCGTCCCGGCGCCCAGTAGTCGGGGCACTGTGACGGTGGGGCGCCCCCTTGAGGGCGCCCTTCGTGCATCGGGGCGGCTCAGCCCTTGCTGATCTCCCAGAACCGGAACACGGTGGAGGCGTCGAGGCAGTACTCGAGCCCGTAGACGTCGTCCCGTGTGACGGCGTACTGCTTGGCCTGCCAGACGGGGATGACCGGGACGTCCTCGGCGACGATGTTCTGAAGCGTGCGGTATTCGTCGTCGGTGGCGGAGCGGTCGCTCTGGGCGGCCGTCTTGGGGATCAGTTCGCCGGTGATGGTGCTGTTGGCGTAGTGGTTGTCCAGTACGTTGCCCTTGCCGAAGAACGGCGCGGTGAAGTTGTCGGGGTCGGGGTAGTCGGGCACCCAGCCCTTGACGTAGACCCCGTACTTGCCTGCCGCGATGTCCTTCTCGTACTGGTCGAAGGGGACGGACTTGACGTCGGCGTCGAACAGTCCGCTGTCGTTCAGCTGCCGGGCGATGGTCTTCAGTTCCTCGTCGGTGGCGGGCCCGTAGCGGGAGGGCGTCGACCAGAGGGTGAGCGTGACCTTGCCGGTGATGCCCTGGGCGCGCAGCGCGGCGGCCGCCTTGGCCTTCGAGGGGCGGGCGCCGTAGGTGTCGAAGAAGGACGTGTCGTGGCCGGTGATGCCGGCCGGGATGATCGAGTACAGGGGCGTCGCGGTGTCGTTGTACACCTTGTTGACGAGGGCGTCGCGGTCGAGGAGGTAGGCGATGGCCTTGCGGACGCCGAGCTTGCCGGCGACCGGGTCGTCCATGTTGAAGACGAGGTGCTGGACTTCCGCGCTGGAACCCTCGACGACCTCGATGCCCTTGCCGGTGGAGGCGTCCTTGTCGATGCCTGCGATGTCGGCGGCGGCCAGGCCCCGGTAGGCGAGGTCGATCTTCCGGTCAAGGAGGGCGTTCTTCAGGGCGGACTGGTTGCCGTGGAAGAGGTTCAGGGTGACGCCGGAGTTGTGCACCTTCGCGGTGCCCTGGTACTGCGGGTTGACGGAGAAGACGGCCTTGTCCTTGCCGAAGGAATCCAGCTTGTAGGGGCCCGAGCCGACCGCCTTGCCGTCCGTGCGCAGCTTGTCCGCGGGGTAGGCGTTGTGGTCGACGATGGAGCCGGCGCCGGAGGCAATCTTGCTGGGGAAGGTGGCGTCGGCGTACTTCAGTTTGAAGACGACGGTCTTGGCGTCCGGTGTCTCGACCGAGCCGAGCATGGGGAACATGATGGCGGGGCCGGCCGAGTCGTTGATCTTCAGCATGCGGTCGAAGGAGAACTTGACGTCCTTCGAGGTGAGCGGGTCACCGTTGCTGAACTTCAGGCCGTCCCTGAGGGTGCAGGAGTAGACCTTGGTCTGCGTGTCCGTGAACGTGCACTCCCTGGCGGCTTCCGGCTCCGGTTCCGTGCCGCCCTTGGGGAAGCCCAGCAGGGACTGGAAGACATTGTTGAACAGCAGCCAGGACCCCGGGTCGTAGCCGGAGGCCGGGTCGGTGGCCAGGACGTCGTCGGACATCCCCACCACCACCGAGGAGCCGGTGCCCGAGGAGTCGTCGGTCGAGGTGCCGCATCCGGTGAGCAGGCCGGCGGCCAGCCCCGTCGCTATGGACAGAACCGGCCACTGGGTGCGCATGTTCACGTGCATGTGCCTTGTCTTCGGTTGTCGTTCGCCCCGGACTCCGCGCGTTCCGGGCCGTGCGGAAGTTCCCGGATCGTACCGCGAACGGCGCAGGCCCCCGGGCGTGCGCCCGGGGGCCTTGAAGAACCGCTGGTCACCTGGCCGGTGGGAAACCGGCCGACTGACCGGTCAGCTGCCGACGCCGCGGCCGAGCTCCCACAACTGCAGCGTGGAGGAGGAGTTCATCGCGTACTCGCTGCCGGTGATGTCGTCGCGGGTGGCGACGTACTGCTTGCCCTGCCACAGCGGAAGCATCGGCACGTCGTCGGCGACGATGTCCTGGATGTCTGCGAGGCTCTTCGACGCGGTGAGGCGGTCGGCCTCACGGCGGGACTGGGGGATCAGCGTGTTGATGATCTCGGGGTTGGCGTACGGGGATCCGAGGGTGTTGTCCTTGTCGAGGAACGGCGCGAGGTAGTTGTCGGCGTCCGGGAAGTCCGGGAACCAGCCCATGCCGTAGACGTCGTACTCGCCCTTCTTCTCGGCCGGGCGGAACTTCTCCCAGGGGGTGCCCTGGATGGTGACGTCGAACAGGCCGCTGGCGTTGAGCTGCTCCTTGAGCACCTCGAACTCCTTGGCGGTGGCCGGACCGTAGTGGTCGGTCGTGTAGTGCAGCGTCAGCTTCACCGGGTCGGTGATGCCCGCCTTGGAGAGTATGGTGCGGGCCTTGCCCACGCTGGGGTTGCCGTACTTGTTGAAGAACGAGTTGGAGTGGCCGGTGATGGTGGCGGGGACCAGCGAGAACAGGGGCTCGGCCTCGGTGCCGTACACCTTGGAGACCAGCTCGCCGCGGTTGATGACCTGCGCCATGGCCTGGCGGACGGCCTTGCTCTTCACCGTGGGGGCGTCGGTGTTGAAGGCCAGGTAGCGGATCTCGAGGCCCGGCATCTCCACGAGGTTGACGTTGCCGTGGCTGTCGTTCTGGAGCTTGCGGATCTGGTCCGGGTCCATCGTGCGGGTCATGACGTCGATGTCGCCCTTGTCGAGGGCGGAGCCCATCGCGTCGGCGTCGGGGAACGACTCGAGGACGACCTTGTCGTTCTTCGGCGTCAGCTGGCCCCTGTAGTTGGGGTTCTTGGTGAAGGTGGCCTTGACCAGTTCGTTCTTCTTGACCTCGGCCTGCATCGTGTACGGCCCGGAGCCGTCGATGTCGAAGCCGTCGCGAAGCTTGTTCTTCTCGTAGTCCTTGGGGTTGACGATGCCGGCGACCGGCGTCGACAGCTTGAACGGGAAAGTGGCGTCCGCGGTCTTGAGGTGGAAGATGACTTCGTTGTCACCCTGCGTCTCGACCGTGTCGATGGTCGACAGCAGGGCGAAGACGCCGCTGTCGGCCTTGATGGCGCGGGCACGGTCGATGGAGTACTTCACGTCGGCCGCGGTCACCTGGTCGCCGTTGGCGAACTTCAGGTCCTTGCGCAGCTTGCAGGCGTAGCGCTCGTTGCCCGTGTCGGTGAAGCCGCAGCTCTCGGCCGCTTCGGGCTGCGGCTCGCCGTCGCCGCGGGGCTGCACCATCAGCGTCTGCACGGTCTGCCGCAGGATGTTCCAGGAGCCGACGTCATAGGCGTACGCCGGGTCGACGGGCGCGGGGGCGTCACTGGAGGTGATGAACCGGTCGGTGGTGCCGACGACGATGGCGTCACCGCTCTTGCCCCCGCTGCTGGACCCGCCACAGGCAGCGAGGACGGGGGTGAGCAGACCGGCGACGGCCGGCAGCACCAAAGTCTTGCGGTTCATGCTCGAGTTTCTCCAGAGCTGTTGGGTCCGTGTATCCGGCATGCATGGGTGGTGCGGCGGATCACGGGGAAGTGGTGATGTTCTCGCGCTGAGATTAGTCCGCACCTGCACGAGGGCTGACAGCCACCGGAGTTGAGTTCCCATCACGCTGTGAAACCGGGTGTGAACGGACCGGAAAACCGGTAGGGGGAAGGATTCGTGCAGCGTTTCACCAATCGGGACACAAGGGCGCGTCGCGGCCGCCCGGATGGGGTGGAACAGCACACGCCGGGCCCGCTGTCGACCCCTGTGGGCGTGGGGAACGTCACATACTGAACGGGTGCTCTCCGCCCCGGAATTCGCTCGGGTGAGCCGGTATTAATTCATTCGGCCGGACAGCCGGAAGTAATCCGTCCATTCGCTCTGCACGCTGAGTGAAGGATCAGCGCATGTGCGTCATCAAACGTCCCGTCATCAAACGTGCGTCATCAAACGCTGCAGAAATGGCAGGTCGACCTCTTCGAGCGAGGTGACGACGGTGCGGCGGGCGGCCGGTTCGATGGGGGCGATCGAGGGCACGGCCACCACGCGGCAGCCCGCGGCCTCGGCGGCCGTGACTCCGGTCACGGTGTCCTCGATGACCGCGCACCGCGTGGGGTCGGCGCTGAGGCCGGCGGCGGCCCGCAGATACGGGTCGGGGAACGGCTTGGTGCGCTCGACCTCGTCGCCGGCGACGGTCAGGGCGAAGTACTGCGGGCCGACGGAGGCCAGGATGCGGTCGATGATGCGCCGGTGGGAGGCGGAGACCAGGGCGGTGGGGATGTCGTGCGCCGCGAGTTCGGCCAGCAGTCGTGCGGCGCCCGGCATCAGGGGCAGTCTGCGGTCGATACGGTCCTCGAACCCGTCGTTGAGCAGGACGGTGAGTTCGTCGAGGGTGATGTCCGCGCCGGTGGCCTCGATCAGGAATCCCGCGCTGCGCGTCATGGGACCGCCGACCACGACATGGCGCCAGGAGTCGTCGAGCGTGTGGCCGAGGCCGGCGAAGACCTCGACTTCGACGTCCCACCAGAATCCCTCGGTGTCCACGAGGGTGCCGTCCATGTCGAGGAGCACGGCCTGCAGGGCGGAGCCTTCGGCCGTACGGGTTCCGAGTGCGGGAACCGTGGTGGTCATCCGGCGTACCTCCTTCAAGGGACGATCAGGCCGGTTCCCAGCAAGGGAACCGGCCTGCGGTGGATCGACCAGTGTACGACGCGCGTGGGAGAAGTGCCTCTCGGCGCGGGGGCGCCACGCCGTGCGGGCGCAGGAGGACCTGCGAAGACCGCCGGGCGGCACCCACCCGGCCACCAGGACGCGCGGGGCCTGGGCGACGCGGGGAGAGGCGCCGGCGGGCTCGCCGGGGCACGGCCTCACCGAACCGAAGACGCGCCGACGGCGCTTACCGGGCACACCCCGTCCGCGCCGAAGACCCGCCACCGGATCGCAGCGGGGCAGACCCGCCCGCGTCGGAAGACGCGGGCGTGGGCCGCCGGGGTCCGCGGACGGACGCTACCGCGCGTTGAAGTACTTGGCCTCGGGGTGGTGGATCACGATCGCGTCCGTGGACTGCTCCGGGTGCAGCTGGAACTCCTCGGAGAGGTGGACGCCGATCCGCTCCGGCTCCAGGAGCTGGGCGATCTTCGCGCGGTCCTCCAGGTCGGGGCAGGCGCCGTAGCCGAGGGAGAAGCGGGCGCCGCGGTACTTCAGGGCGAACATGTCTTCCATGTCGGTGGGGTCCTCGCCCCCGAAGCCGAGCTCGGCGCGCACGCGTGCGTGCCAGTACTCGGCGAGCGCCTCCGCCAACTGCACGGACAGGCCGTGCAGTTCGAGATAGTCACGGTAGGAGTTCGACTCGAACAGCCGCGCGGTCTCCTCGCCGATCCTGGAGCCGACGGTGACGACCTGGAAGCCGACCACATCCCTCTCCCCCGACTCCTCCGGACGGAAGAAGTCGGCCAGGCACAGCCGGCGGCCGCGGCGCTGGCGCGGGAAGGTGAACCGGGTGCGCTCGTTGCCCTCCTCGTCCAGGATGATCAGGTCGTCGTCCTTGGACACGCAGGGGAAGTAGCCGTAGACGACGGCCGCTTCGAGGAGGTTCTCGGTCTGCAGCCGGTCCAGCAGGCCGCGCAGCCGGGGCCGGCCCTCGGTCTCGACCAGCTCCTCGTACGTCGGCCCCTCGCCGGTGCGGGCCTGCTTCAGCCCCCACTGGCCCTTGAACAGCGCGCCCTCGTCCAGCCAGCTCGCGTACTCCTTGAGCGGGATGCCCTTGACGATGCGGGTGCCCCAGAACGGCGGGGCGGGCACACGGTTGTCGGTGGCGACGTCGGAGCGGACGTGCCCTTCCTCGGGCCGCTCCTCGATCTCCACGGCGGCCGCGCGCACCCGCCGCTGCCGCAGCTCCGGCAGCTTCGCCCCGGGCACGCCCCGCTTGACCCCGATCAGGGCGTCCATCAGCCGCAGGCCCTCGAACGCGTCACGGGCGTAGCGGACCTCGCCCCCGTACAGCTCGTGCAGATCCTGTTCGACATAGGCCCGGGTGAGGGCGGCGCCGCCGAGGATGACCGGGTAGGTGGCGGCCAGACCTCGCTGGTTGAGCTCCTCCAGGTTCTCCTTCATGATCACCGTGGACTTGACCAGGAGACCGGACATGCCGATGACGTCGGCCCTGTGCTCCTCGGCGGCCTCCAGGATCGCGGAGACGGGCTGCTTGATGCCGAGGTTGACGACGTTGTAGCCGTTGTTGGACAGGATGATGTCGACGAGGTTCTTGCCGATGTCGTGCACGTCGCCGCGCACGGTGGCCAGCACGATGGTGCCCTTGCCGGCCTCGTCGGTCTTCTCCATGTGCGGCTCGAGGTAGGCGACCGCGGACTTCATCACCTCCGCGGACTGCAGCACGAACGGCAACTGCATCTGGCCGGAGCCGAACAGCTCGCCGACGACCTTCATGCCGTCCAGCAGGGTCTCGTTGACGATGGCGAGGGCCGGGCGCTCCTGGAGGGCCTCGTCGAGGTCGGCTTCCAGGCCGTTGCGCTCGCCGTCGATGATCCGCCGCTTCAGGCGCTCCTGAAGCGGCAGCGCGGCCAGTTCCTCGGCCTTGCCCGCCTTCAACGACTTCGCGGTGGCGCCCTCGAACAGCGCCATCAGCTTCTGCAACGGGTCATAGCCCTCACCCCGGCGGTCGTGGATCAGGTCCAGCGCCGTGGTCACCTCTTCCTCACTGAACCGGGCGATCGGCAGGATCTTCGAGGCGTGCACGATCGCCGAGTCCAGACCGGCCTTCACGCACTCGTCGAGGAAGACGGAGTTGAGCAGGATACGGGCGGCCGGGTTGAGACCGAAGGAGATGTTCGACAACCCCAGCGTGGTCTGGACGTCCGGATGACGGCGCTTGAGCTCCCGGATCGCCTCGATCGTCGCGACGCCGTCCCTGCGGGACTCCTCCTGACCGGTGCAGATGGTGAACGTCAGGCAGTCGATGAGGATGTCCTCCTCGCGGATGCCCCAGTTCCCCGTCAGGTCGGCGATCAGCCGCTCGGCGATCTCCACCTTCTTCTCGGCGGTGCGGGCCTGGCCCTCCTCGTCGATGGTCAGCGCGATCAGCGCCGCCCCGTGCTCCCTGGCGAGCCGGGTGACCTTCACGAAACGGGACTCGGGGCCGTCGCCGTCCTCGTAGTTCACCGAGTTGATCACCGCACGGCCGCCGAGCTTCTCCAGCCCGGCCCGCAGGACGTCGACCTCGGTGGAGTCCAGCACGATCGGCAGCGTGGAGGCGGTGGCGAAACGGCCGGCCAGCTCCTCCATGTCGGCGACTCCGTCGCGGCCCACGTAGTCGACGCACAGGTCGAGCATGTGGGCGCCCTCACGGATCTGCTCCCGGGCCATCTCCACACAGTCGTCCCAGCGGCCCTCCAGCATGGCCTCCCGGAACTTCTTCGACCCGTTGGCGTTCGTGCGCTCGCCGATCGCCAGGTAGGAGGTGTCCTGGCGGAACGGCACCGACTGGTACAGCGACGCCGCACCCGGCTCGGGCTGCGGCTGCCGCTCGGGCGGCGTCAGGCCACGGACCCGCTCGACCACCCGGCGCAGGTGCTCCGGCGTCGTACCGCAGCAGCCACCGACCAGGGACAGTCCGTACTCGGTGACGAACGTCTCCTGGGCGTCGGCCAGCTGGGGGGCGGTCAGCGGGTAGTGCGCGCCGTCCTTGGTCAGCTCGGGCAGGCCGGCGTTCGGCATGCACGACAGCGGGATGCGGGAGTGGCGGGCGAGGTAGCGCAGGTGCTCGCTCATCTCGGCCGGGCCGGTGGCGCAGTTCAGCCCGATCATGTCGATGCCGAGCGGCTCCAGCGCGGTCAGCGCGGCGCCGATCTCCGAGCCCAGCAGCATGGTGCCGGTGGTCTCGACGGTGACCGACACGATCAGCGGGACCTCGTAGCCGGCCGTCTCCATCGCACGGCGGGCGGCGATGACGGAGGCCTTGGTCTGCAGCAGGTCCTGGGTGGTCTCCACCAGCAGGGCGTCCGCGCCGCCCGCGAGCAGGCCCTCGGCGTTGGCCTGGTAGGCGTCGCGGATGCCGGTGAAGGTCGTGTGGCCGAGGGTGGGCAGCTTGGTGCCGGGGCCGACGGAGCCCAGCACCCAGCGCTGGCGCCCGTCGCGCGCGGTGAACTCGTCGGCCGTCTCGCGGGCGATGCGGGCGCCGGCCTCGGACAGCTCGGCGACCCGGTCGGCGATGTCGTACTCGCCCAGAGCGGTGAGGTTGGCGCCGAAGGTGTTGGTCTCGACGCAGTCGACGCCCGCGTCGAAGTAGGCGGCGTGCACCGTGCGGACGATGTCCGGACGGGTGACGTTGAGGATCTCGTTGCAGCCCTCGAGGCCCTGGAAGTCCTCCAGCGTCGGGTCCTGTGCCTGGAGCATCGTGCCCATGGCGCCGTCGGCCACCACCACACGGGTGGCGAGGGCTTCCCGGAGGGCTTCGGTTCGGGTCCGGCTGTCGGTGGAGGAGGACGGAAGGGACGGGTTCGGCAACGAGGCCATGGAAGATGCTCCCTGGGGTGCGACGGCTGTCGGCTTTGCGTCTCCCCTGGACCTTCCCACGGAAGACGCACGCGGCCAGGGTAGCCCGGAGCACGCCGTACGGTCAGGGGCGTCCACGGGGCGGGACGGGCGGGGCCCCGGATGACCCCTGCGGGGATTTCCGCCGAACGGATGGCGACCACCCATTAGCGGGAGGTCGGCAACGACCGGTAGTGTTCGGCATTGCCGAACGGCGTGTACGTACTCAGCCGACGGCCGAAGTGGACGGAGGGCAGGACGGCGATGGCACGGAACATCCAGTCGCTCGAACGGGCGGCCGCGATGCTGCGGCTGCTCGCGGGCGGCGAGCGACGGCTCGGCCTGTCGGACATCGCCTCGTCGCTGGGCCTCGCCAAGGGCACGGCCCACGGCATACTCCGCACGCTCCAGCAGGAGGGGTTCGTCGAGCAGGACACGGCCTCCGGCCGCTACCAGCTCGGGGCGGAGCTGCTGCGCCTGGGGACCACCTACCTGGACGTGCACGAGCTGCGGGCGCGCGCCCTGGTGTGGACGGACGACCTGGCCCGCTCCAGCGGGGAGAGCGTCTACCTCGGGGTCCTGCACCAGCAGGGCGTCCTGATCGTGCACCACGTCTTCCGGCCCGACGACAGCCGGCAGGTCCTGGAGATCGGGGCCATGCAGCCGCTGCACTCCACGGCCCTGGGCAAGGTGCTGTCGGCGTACGACCCGGTCGCGCACAGCGAGGCGCTGGAGGCCGACCGCAAGCCGTTCACCGACCGGACCGTGTGCGACCCGGACGACTTCGAGCACGTCCTCGACCTCACCAGGGCGCGCGGGTACGCGGCCGACGTGGAGGAGACGTGGACCGGGGTGGCCTCGGTCGCCGCACCCATCCACGACCGGCGGCGGATGCCGGTGGGCGCCGTGGGCATCACCGGCGCCGTGGAGCGCGTGTGCCGGGACGGGGAACTGCACCCTGAGCTGATCGCGGCGGTGCGTGACTGCGCCCGCGCGGTGTCGCGGGACCTGGGCGCCGGACGCTTCTGAGCCCTACGGCCACCACGAGACCTGCGCCACCACGGGTCCCGCTCTCCCGGAATCCCCGCACTCCCGAACCGTTACGGCATTGCCGTACCGGGCCCTCGGCCTGCCCGCGTCCGGGTGCGGCCGCCACGAAACGTGCCTGTTCGCACGCGATGTGCACGCATCGAAAGGGCGTGGGTGCGTGTCGATCAGTAACGATCCCGCTTCGTGCAACAGGACTCTTGACGACGCTGCGAACAGGAAGCAAGACTCCCGTCCATCGGTCGGCATTGTCGAACACCTACCGGCAATAAGCGCTAGAGTGTGGCAACGCCAAGGGCCGGCATCGCTCTCACCCCCGAGGGCGCGGACCACCGGAGGGACCCGGGGTTCGCCTTCCCCTGGACGAAGGACAAAGGAGTCGCGGGTGTCCAGCTCCGACATCTTCATCGGCGAGACCATAGGTACCGCCCTGCTCATCCTCCTCGGCGGCGGAGTGTGCGCCGCCGTGACACTGAAGTTCTCCAAGGCCCGTAACGCCGGGTGGCTCGCCATCACGTTCGGGTGGGGTTTCGCCGTTCTGACGGCGGTCTACACCTCGGCACCGCTCTCCGGTGCCCACCTCAACCCGGCCGTGACCCTCGCACTCGCCATCAAGACCGGCGACTGGAGCAACCTCCCGATCTACTGGGCGGGACAGCTGCTCGGTGCGATGATCGGTGCGACCCTGGTGTGGGTCGCCTACGCCGGCCAGTTCCAGGCCCACCTCACCGACAAGGAGATCGTGGGCGGACCGGGCGCACAGGCCACCACCGCCAAGGCGGTCGAGGCCCAGGAAAAGGGCGCCGGCCCCGTGCTCGGCATCTTCTCCACCGGCCCGGAGATCCGGCACACGGTGCAGAACCTCGCCACGGAGATCATCGGCACGATCGTGCTGGTGCTCGCGGTCCTCACGCAGGGCCTCAACGACAAGGGCAACGGTCTGGGCACCCTGGGCGCCCTGATCACCTCGCTGGTCGTGGTCTCGATCGGCCTCTCCCTGGGCGGACCGACGGGCTACGCGATCAACCCGGCCCGTGACCTCGGTCCGCGTATCGTGCACGCCCTCCTCCCCCTGCCCAACAAGGGCGGCTCGGACTGGCGCTACGCCTGGATCCCGGTCGTCGGCCCGCTGGTCGGCGCGGCGATCGCCGCAGGCATCTACAACGTCGCTTTTGCTTGAGATTGAGTGAGTCCGACAGGACTCCGCACGTCAGCACCGCGCCGTAAAGACCGCCCCTTTTGACCATGGAACTTCAGGAGCACTCCGTGACCGACGCACACACCGCCGGCCCGTTCATCGCCGCCATCGACCAGGGCACGACCTCTTCGCGCTGCATCATCTTCGACCGGGACGGCCGGATCGTCTCCGTCGACCAGAAGGAGCACGAGCAGATCTTCCCGAAGCCGGGCTGGGTGGAGCACAACGCCACCGAGATCTGGACGAACGTCCAGGACGTCGTGGCCGGAGCCGTCGAGAAGGCCGGCATCACCAGAGACGACATCAAGGCCATCGGCATCACCAACCAGCGCGAGACCACCGTGCTGTGGGACAGGAACACCGGTGAGCCCGTCCACAACGCCATCGTCTGGCAGGACACCCGCACCGACGCCCTCTGCAAGGAGCTCGGCCGCAACGTCGGCCAGGACCGCTTCCGCCGCGAGACCGGCCTGCCGCTGGCCTCGTACTTCGCGGGTCCCAAGGCCCGCTGGCTGCTCGACAACGTCGAGGGCCTGCGCGAGCGCGCCGAGGCGGGCGACATCCTGTTCGGCACCATGGACACCTGGGTCATCTGGAACCTGACCGGTGGTGTCGACGGCGGCCGGCACGTCACCGACGTGACCAACGCCTCCCGCACCCTGCTGATGAACCTGCACACCATGCAGTGGGACGACAAGATCGCCGAGTCCATCGGCGTCCCGCTCGCGATGCTGCCCGAGATCCGGTCCTCCGCCGAGGTCTACGGCGAGATCACCGGCGGACGCCTCGGCGAGCTGCTCGGCGGCATCCCGGTCGCCTCCGCGCTCGGCGACCAGCAGGCGGCCCTGTTCGGCCAGACCTGCTTCTCCGAGGGTGAGACCAAGTCCACCTACGGCACCGGCACCTTCATGGTGATGAACACCGGTGACAAGATCATCAACTCCTACTCGGGCCTGCTGACCACGGTCGGCTACCAGATCGGCGACGACAAGCCGGTCTACGCCCTGGAGGGTTCCATCGCGGTCACCGGCTCCCTGGTGCAGTGGATGCGGGACCAGATGGGCCTGATCAAGACCGCCGCCGAGATCGAGACCCTCGCGCTCTCGGTCGAGGACAACGGCGGCGCCTACTTCGTGCCGGCCTTCTCCGGTCTGTTCGCCCCGTACTGGCGCTCCGACGCCCGCGGTGTGATCGCCGGTCTGACCCGGTACGTCACCAAGGCGCACCTCGCGCGCGCCGTCCTGGAGGCCACCGCCTGGCAGACGCGGGAGATCGCCGACGCCATGACCAAGGACTCGGGTGTCGAGCTGGCGACCCTCAAGGTCGACGGCGGCATGACCTCCAACAACCTGCTGATGCAGACGCTCTCGGACGTCCTGGACGCGCCGGTGGTGCGCCCGATGGTCGCCGAGACCACCTGCCTCGGCGCCGCCTACGCCGCCGGCCTGGCCGTCGGCTTCTGGACCAGCACCGACGACCTGCGCGCCAACTGGCGGCGGGCCGCCGAGTGGACGCCCCACATGGACGCGGAGACCCGCGACCGTGAGTACAAGAACTGGCTCAAGGCCGTCGAGCGGACCATGGGCTGGATCGAGCACGAGGAGTAATTCACGATGACCACCCTGCAGAGTGTTCCGGCTCTGGGGACCCACCCGGCCTACGGCTCCAACCCGAGCCGTGCCGAGACCCGCGAGCAGTTGTCCAGGGCGACCTACGACCTCCTGGTGATCGGCGGCGGGATCCTGGGCATCTCCACGGCCTGGCATGCCGCGCAGTCGGGCCTCAGGGTGGCGCTGGTGGACGCCGGCGACTTCGCCGGCGCCACCTCCTCCGCCTCCTCCAAGCTGCTCCACGGCGGTCTGCGCTACCTGCAGACCGGCGCGGTGAAGCTGGTGGCGGAGAACCACTTCGAGCGCCGTGCGGTCTCCCGTCAGGTGGCCCCCCACCTGGCGAACCCGCTCACGTTCTACCTCCCCGTGTACAAGGGCGGGCCGCACGGCGCGGCGAAGCTCGGAGCGGGCGTGTTCGCCTACTCCGCGCTGTCGGCGTTCGGCGACGGCATAGGCCACCTGCTGTCGCCGGCCAAGGCGGCGCAGGACGTGCCGGAGCTGCGCACCGAGAACCTGAAGGCCGTGGCCGTCTACGGCGACGACCAGATGAACGACGCGCGCATGGCGCTGATGACGGTCCGTGCGGCCGTCGACGCGGGCGCCGTCGTCCTCAACCACGCCGAGGTCACCGGCCTCAGGTTCACCAAGGGCCGGGTCACCGGCGCCGAGCTGCGCGACCGGCTCTCGGGCGACGAGTTCGGTGTGGACGCGCGGCTGGTGCTGAACGCGACCGGGCCGTGGGTCGACCACCTGCGCCGTATGGAGGACCCGAACGCGGCGCCCTCCATCCGGCTGTCCAAGGGCGTGCACCTGGTACTCAAGCGCACCTCCCCCTGGAAGGCGGCGCTGGCGACGCCGATCGACAAGTACCGGATCACCTTCGCCCTCCCGTGGGAGGACATGCTGCTGCTCGGCACGACCGACGAGGAGTTCGAGGGCGACCCGGCCGAGGTGTCGGTCAACGAGAAGGACATCGCCCAGATCCTGGACGAGGCCGCCTTCTCGGTCCGCGACCAGCAGCTGCGGCGGGAGCTGATCACCTACTCGTTCGCCGGCCTCAGGGTGCTGCCGGGCGGTCCCGGCGACACCGCCAAGGCCAAGCGGGAGACGGTGGTGACCGAGGGCAAGGGCGGCATGCTGTCCGTCGCGGGCGGCAAGTGGACGACGTTCCGGCACATCGGCCGTACGGTCATGCAGAAGCTGGAGTCGCTGCCGGGTCACCCGCTGGGCGACGACTTCGAGCCGATCTCCTCGCTGCCGAAGAAGCTGCCGCTGCCGGGCATCGCCAACCCGCGCGCGGTCGCGCACCGGCTCGTCGTGGACGGCCCGGCGCCCGGCCCGCGCATGGCGCCCGACACGGCCAAGCACCTGGCGACCCACTACGGTTCGCTGGCCTTCGACATCGCACGGCTGGCCAACGACAATCCGGAGCTGGGCGAGCGCGTCCACCCGGACGCCCCGGAGATCTGGGCGCAGGTCGTCTACGCCCGGGACCACGAGTGGGCCGAGACGGTGGACGACGTGCTGCGCCGCCGCACCACCCTGACGATCCGCGGCCTGGCCACGGACGAGGTGCGCGGCAAGGTGCAGGACCTGCTCGACAACAAGTAGTAGGTCTGGGGCAGGACCCACCGGGTCCCACACAGCGAGGGGCGGCTTCCCGCACGGAGCCGCCCCTTTCGTGTGCGCGCTTCCGGTGCGCGGCTGCTGTGCGCGACTCCGGGCTGCGTACGGTGTTCGTACATCCGTCCCACTGGAGTCGCCGCATGACGCAGGAGTTGTCCCCCATCGCCCGCATCCGACGCACCGGGCTGCCGCCGTACGCCGTGGTCGTGGGCGACCCGGCGCGCGCGGCGACCGTCGCCGCGCTGCTGGAGGGTGCCGAGGAGGTCTCGTACCACCGCGAGTACCGGGTGTTCACCGGGAGCTGGAAGGGCCTGCCGGTGACGGTGGCCTCGCACGGGGTGGGTGCGCCGGGCGCGGTCCTGCTGTTCCAGGAGCTGGCGGACGCAGGGATCCACACCGTCCTGCGGTTCGGCACGGCGGGCGCGATGAGGCCGGGGATCGGCGACGGCGACCTGGTGATCGCGGAGGCGGCCGTGCGCGACGACGGGGTCACCCAGCAGTTGCTGCCCCCGGAGTACCCGGCGGTGGCCGCGCCCGAGGCGGTCTTCGCCCTCCAGCGCGCGGCGCGCGAGGCGGGGGTGCCGCACCACCGGGGGATCGTCTGGACGCGGGCGGCGTTCCAGCCGGCGCTGATCCCGCTCGACGCCTATGACAGGGCGGGTCTGGTGGCGATCGAGATGGAGCTGTCCGCGCTGCTGGTGACCGCCTCGCTGCGCGGGCTGGTCGCGGGCGGGGTGCTCGTGGTGGACGGCGTCAACGCCGACGAACTCGTCGACGAGGCGTCCCCCTTCTCGGCGGGCGCCTACGACCCGCACCGCGAGGTCGTCGCCCGGGGCGTGGAGCGCGGCGCGGTGGTCTCCCTGGAGGCGCTGCGGCTGCTGGCGGAGGGGCAGGCGGGATGAGCGAGCCCGTGGATCTCCTGGTGCACGGCGGTGACGTCCTCACGGTCGA